>NZ_BAABHJ010000001.1:0-515801 GCF_039542035.1 Actinoallomurus liliacearum | reverse complement strand
CGGCCAACGGCGGGCACTGGAGCAACCCGGTCACGATGAGCTCCCTGGACACCGCCAAGCTCCTCACCCTCATCAACGGCGCACCGGGCACGGTGTGGACCGCGCCGAACGGCAAGGCCGTCACCAGCGACGTGCTCAGCCCCTCATCCCGCGCGTTCTTCAAGAAGGAACTCGCCGACCAGGGCATGAACGACGTCCTGTCCACCACGAACTGGTGCGGCGCGGACTACCCGGCCCCCGGCATCCCCCAGCTCGTCCCGTCCCGGTGGATCGCCGCCGACGGCACCGTCACCGTCGACGGGGACGCCTACCAGCACGACGTGCGGCCCTGCAACGCCAACGCCGAGGTGACCTTCGCCCACAAGACGGGCCTGGTCAACAACTCCGGCAGCGACGCGGGCATCGTACGGTCCCTGCCCGGCAAGGACGGCCGCAACTACATCATCGCGGTCTTCTCCAACCTCGGTGACCAGTACCAGGACCCGAACCGCCCGCCGACCGCGCCGGGCGCGCACCCGGTGGCCTACAGCGAGAAGTACGCCCAGCTCGGCCTGACCATCGACAAGTACGAGGCCCGGCACTACCTCGCCTCCCGGCGCTAGCCGACGGATCCCGGGCCGGCCCGACCGGCCCGGGACCACGGTCGCGCCCGCGGCGAGCCGTGGTCGGCAGGCCGATCGCCAGACCGCCCCGGGCGATCGGCCGGGGCACGGTCACCCGGCCCGGGGCCGCCGGGCGGTCCTTCGCCGGGGTTCCCGGCTCCCGCCGTACCGGCTCGGAGCGGAGGTCCGCTCCGGGCCCGTCGTCCGTCAGTCGGCGGCGAAGGTCCGCATGACCAGGCCCGTACGGGGCTTCGGACCGAAGGACGTGGACTTGCGGGGCACCTTCTCGCCGTTGGCCGCGACCGCCAGCACGTCCGGGACCTTGAGCGGGTTCAGGATCACGGCCGTGCCGTCTCCGCGCCGGGCCTTCGCGACCGCGCGCGCGGCGTCGTGGTGGACGATCCGTACGCTGCTCTCGTCGTCCTCGATCCCCCACAGTCGCGGGATGAGCAGCCGATGCAGCACGGCGGTGTCCAGGCGCCGCCACCGCTCGGAGGACCCTTCGGGCATGGAGTGTTCCACCTGCGCCGGATCCGGGTCGGTGAGCAGGAAGAAACCCGCTTCGCCGGCCAGCAGGAAGGCCGTGTCGTCGTGGGCGGCGAGCCGCCGAAGCCCGGCCGCCAGGTCCGGGCCGACCGGTTCGACGCGGAAGGCCGCCTTCGCCCGCCGTACGGCCTCGGCGAGGGGCAGTCCGGGCAGCACCCGGTGGATCGCGCTCAGCCGCGGCGGGTACGCGACGGAGTCCACGAGCAGCGCGAGCCCGTAGTCCCACGGCCCCTGCCCGGCGTAGTGCCCGCGAAGCGCCTGATAGGTGGCGTAGCGGTGGTGGCCGTCGGCGATGAGAGCCTGCCTCCCGCGCAGGTCCTCGGCGATCTTCGCCTGTTCGGCCGGGTCCCGGATCGCCCACAGCCGGTGGCGTACGTCATCGCCCGTGCTCGTCTCCAGGATCGGCGGCAGGGAGGACGCGACCTGGTCGACGACCTGGGCGGCGACGGAGTCGGCGCCGCCCTCGTACAGCAGGAAGATCGGCTCGAGGTTCGCCTCGGTCGCCGTCATCAGGGCCAGCCGGTCCCGCACCGGGCCGGGGTAGACGTGCTCGTGCGGGAGGATCACGCCGGACCCGTCCTCGTGCACGCCGACCGCTCCGATCAGGCCCCGCTGGACGACCGAGCCGGAGACCTCCTCGTAGACGTACAGCGCGGGTTCGTCGTCGACGGTGAGGATGCCGGACGCCAGCCACGAGCGCAGCGTCTCGGCGGCCTCCCGGTAGTCGTCCTGCGGGAGGATCAGCCGGACCACGTTGTGCGGTTCCTCGGCCATGAACCGCGCCAGCGACTCCTCGTCGATGAGGTCGTACGGGGGAGACGTCACCGCGGCGAGCGAGCTCACCTGCGCGGTGTCGTACCGCACGGCTCGGAACGGACGCAGCGCAAGTCCGGGATCAATCGTCACATCGGGCATGTTAGATACCGCGCCGTTGTTGGGACACAAGTGGAGTCGACGAACGGAGTCACACATGGTTCAAGGTGCGGATCGCGGTCCTGATTCCCCGGGTGTCCCGGCCGGCGGCGTTTATGAGTGGTACCAGCGCGGTCTCGAACTCCTCAACGGTGGCAGCCCGGCCGCCGCGATCCAGATCCTTGAGCACGCGGCGGCCGCCGAGCCGTCGTCCCGGAGCGTCCGGGAGGCGCTGGCGCGCGCCCAGTACGGTGCGAAGCGGTACGCCGAGGCCGCCGCGAACTTCCGTATGATCGTCGAGGCCGATCCGGCCGAGGACTACGCGCTGTTCGGCCTGGGCATGGCCCTGACCCGTACGGGCGACCTCGCGGAGGCGGTCGAGCACCTGGCGCTCGCCTGCGCGATGCGCCCGGACAACAAGCACTACGCGACCGCGCTGCGGCACGCGCGAGCCCGGAAGGGATGAGATGCGAGGCAGCGACCGGCCGCTCGCCGAGGTTTACGACGTGGCCGTTCTCGACCTGGACGGCGTGATCTACATCGGCCGCCACCCGGTGCCGGGGGCGGCCGACGCGCTGGCCAAGGCGCGGGCGGAGGGCATGCGCCTGGCGTTCGCGACCAACAACGCGTCACGCACGCCGAGCGCGACGGCCGCCCTCATCACCGAGGTCGGGGTACCCGCCGCGGCCGAGGACGTCGTGACGTCCGCGCAGGCCGCCGCGCGCGTCCTCGCGGAGCGTCTGCCGGCCGGCTCGAAGGTCCTCGTCGTCGGCGGCACCGGCCTGCGGCACGCGCTGCGGGCCGTGGGCCTGCGGCCGGTGTCGACGGCCGCCGAGCGGCCCGCGGCCGTCGTCCAGGGCTTCGCGCCGGGGCTGTCGTACGAGCTGATGGCCGAGGGGGGCCGCGCGGTCGCCGCGGGCGCGCTGTTCGTCGCGTCCAACGCCGACCGCACGATCCCGAGCCCGGGCGGACCGCCGAGGCCGGGCAACGGAGCGATGGTGCAGGTGATCCGTACCGCGACCGGCGTGGATCCCATCGTCACCGGCAAACCCGAGCTGCCGCTGCACCGCGAGACGATCCTGCGCACGGGCGCGCGGCAGCCCCTGATCGTCGGGGACCGCCTGGACACCGACATCGAGGGCGCCAACAACGGCGGGGCCGACAGCCTGCTCGTGCTGACCGGCGTCACCGACGCGCGGGCGCTGCTGGCCGCGCCGCCGCACGAACGCCCGACCTACGTCGCCGACGACCTGGCCGGCCTCCTCGTGCCGCACCCGGAGGTACGGCGCGCCGACGGCTCGTACCACTGCGGAGGCTGGACGGTCGGACCCGGCTTCTCGGTCGAGGGCTCGGGCGACCGCGTCGACGCCCTGCGCGCGCTCTGCGTCGCGGCCTGGGAGTCCGGCGACGCCGCGACCGCGCAGGAGGCCTGGGACCGCCTGTCGTGATCCGACGGCGGCTGCGGACTAGAGGATCTTCCGGAGCCGCAACAGGTCGCCCAGGCTGGCCTCGATCTTGAGCCGGCCCGTCGCCCACGCCTTGGCGACGTGGAGCTCGTCGGTGGCCAGCGCCACCAGGTCGTCGCTGCTGACCGTGAGCCGGACCTGGGCGGAGTCGGCGTCGCCGACGGTCTGGAACTCGTCGAGGCCGCCCTTGTGGATCCGGGTGAGGAAGATCAGTCCGAGATCGGGCACACGGCAGCTGATGGTCCGCTCGACGACGTGCTTGGCGAGGTCGTCGGCGTCCACTTCGGTGAGCCGGGCGGCGATGCGCTCGAGCGCCGAGCGCGCTTCCTGGGCGGTGGCCATCGTCAGGTCAGTTCCCCCGTCATCGTCCTCGACACCGCTGTCGTCAACGGACGGTAGCGTTCTTCTTGAGCCGGACGCGACCGGCGGCGAAGGGAAGGGTACAGGTGAACGGCATCGAAGGGGACACCACGGGCGACGAGCGGGTCGACGCCGCGCTGGCCCGCCTCACCGAACTGGACCAGGCGCCCCTGACCGAGCACCCGGCGGTCTTCGCGGACGTCCACCGGCGGCTGCAGGAGGCCCTGACGGGCCTCGACGAGGCGGCCGCCCCGTGAGCGCCCGCCGGCGGCTGGACAGCGAGCTGGTCCGGCGGGGCCTGGCCCGGTCGCGTGAGCACGCGGTGGACCTGGTCGCCGAGGGGCGCGTCACCGTCGCCGGCCGTCCCGCCGCCAAACCCGCCACCCAGGTCGAGACCTCCGCGGCCATCGTCGTACGGCAGGCGGAGACCGGTCCCGACTACGTCTCGCGCGGCGGCCACAAGCTCGCCGGGGCCCTCAAGTCGTTCACCGACCTGCGGGTCGAGGGCCGGCGCTGCCTCGACGCGGGCGCGTCGACCGGCGGCTTCACCGACGTGCTGCTGCGCGCGGGCGCGGCGCACGTCGTCGCGGTCGACGTGGGTTACGGCCAGATCGCCTGGTCCCTGCGCACGGACGAGCGCGTGACGGTCCTGGAACGCGTCAACATCCGCGACCTGACGCCGGAGCAGGTCGTCTCGGGTGACGGCGAGCCGCCGGACCTGGTGGTGGCGGACCTGTCGTTCATCTCGCTCCGTCTCGTGCTGGCCCCCATCCAGCGCTGCGTCGCCCCCGACGCCGACTACGCGATGATGGTCAAGCCGCAGTTCGAGGTGGGCAAGGAGCGCGTCGGCGCGGGCGGTGTCGTACGGGATCCCGCGCTGCGCGCCGAGGCGGTGCGCGACGTCGCCCGGTACGCCGAGACGCTCGGCCTGGGAGTGCGCGGCGTGACGGCGAGCCCGTTGCCCGGTCCTTCCGGAAACGTCGAATACTTCCTGTGGCTACGGGCGGGCGCCCCGCCCCTCGATGACGTCCTGCTGGACAAGGCCGTGGCAGAAGGGCCCGCATGACAGACAAGAGATCCGTCCTGGTCGTGACGCACACCGGCCGCAGCGCGGCGGTGCGCAGCTCGCAACTGGTGATCAGCCGGTTGAGCGAGGCCGGCATCTGCGTGCGGGTGCTGGACAGCGAGGCCGAGGACCTGCAGTGCGCCGGCGCGGACGTCATGCCGGTCTCCGCGGCGGCCGCCGAGGGCTCCGAGATGGTGATCGTCCTCGGTGGCGACGGCACGATCCTGCGGGCCGCCGACCTGGCCAGGCGGTCCGGCACTCCGCTGCTCGGCGTGAACCTCGGGCACGTCGGCTTCCTCGCGGAGGCGGAGCGGGAGGATCTCGCCGCCACGGTCGACAAGGTCGCCGCGCGCCGGTACGACGTCGAGGAGCGCATGACGATCGACGTGGTCGTCCGGCAGAACGGCACCGTCACGAGCACCGGCTGGGCGCTGAACGAGGCGGCCGTCGAGAAGGCCTCCCGGCAGCGGATGCTGGAGGTCGTCGCCGAGATCGACGGGCGGCCGTTGTCGAGCTGGGGATGTGACGGCGTGGTCTGCGCCACCCCGACCGGGTCGACGGCGTACGCCTTCTCCGCCGGCGGCCCCGTCGTGTGGCCCGAGGTCGAGGCGATGCTGGTCGTGCCGATCAGCGCGCACGCGCTGTTCTCCCGGCCCATGGTGGTCTCGCCCCGGTCCGTCGTCGCGATCGAGCTGATCCCGAAGAGCTCCGGCGGCGTGCTGTGGTGCGACGGCAGCCGGCCGATCGACCTGCCCGCCGGCGCGCGGGTCGAGGTCCGGCGCGGCGAGCGGCCGGTCCGGCTGGCGCGGCTGCACCAGACGCCGTTCACGGACCGGCTCGTCACGAAGTTCGGCCTGCCGGTCGCCGGCTGGCGCGGCCGTGTCCGCGACGAGTGACGCCGCGTCGGACAACCGATGTCATCCTCGCTGACCTGGGATTTCGTGCCGTCGGGAGGCGGACGGCGAGGCGGGGCGACACGCCCGGCGGTTTCCTCCGCGGCGAAGTGCCCTCTACGCTGAGCCGAACACGTGTTCGCCTGGGGAGGTCCGATCACGGTCCCGCACATCGGGGCCGCCGGGCCGCCATGACCGAGTAGCCTCGGGCGCGCCGGGTGTCTGCGGACAGGAGGGCCTTCGTGACCGACGCAACCAGCCGGGTACGGCCCATGGTCGAGGAAGTACGGATTCAGAACCTCGGGGTGATCGAGGAGGCCGTCCTCGAGCTGTCTCCGGGCTTCAACGTGGTCACCGGCGAGACCGGGGCCGGTAAGACGATGGTCGTCACCAGCCTGGGCCTGCTGTTCGGCGGCCGCGCCGACCCGCAGCGGGTCCGGCCCGGGGCCGACCGGGCGACCGTCGAGGGCCGCCTCGTCCTGGACGAGGACGGCAGGGTCGCCGCGCGGGTCGAGGAGGCCGGCGGCGAGCTCGACGACGGCGCGCTGATCCTCACCAGGTCGGTGTCGGCGGAGGGCCGGTCGCGGGCCCACGTCGGCGGCCGGCAGGCGCCGGTCTCGGTGCTGATCAACCTGGCCGACGACCTCGTCGCGGTGCACGGCCAGTCCGACCAGCAGCGGCTCCTGCAGCCCGGCCGCCAGCGGGCGGCCCTGGACCGCTTCGCCGGCGACGACCTGGCCAAGCCGCTGCGCGCCTACACCGCCGCGTACCGGCGGCACCGCGAGGTCTCCGCGCTCCTGGAGGAGCTGACCACCCGGTCCCGGGAGCGGGCGCAGGAGGCCGACCTGCTGCGGTTCGGCCTGGAGGAGATCGAGAAGGCCGACCCGAAGCCGGGGGAGGACGAGCTCCTGGCGGCGGAGGAGGAGCGGCTGGCGCACGCCGACGCGCTCCGTACGGCCGCGACGACCGCCCACGAGGCGCTGCAGGGCGACCCGACGGCCGTCACCGGCGTCGTCGACGCCATCGGGCTGCTGAGCTCGGCCCGCCAGGCCCTCGAGGCCGTCCGCGCCCACGACGAGGCGCTCGCCGGGCAGGCCGACCGGCTGTCCGAGGCCGTGTACGTCGTGTCGGACGTCGCCGCCGAGCTCGCCGGCTACGCCGAGTCGGTCGAGGCCGATCCGGCCCTCCTCGCGAGCGTGCAGGAGCGCCGCGCCGCCCTGGCCGGGCTGACCCGCAAGTACGGCCCGACCATCGCCGAGGTCCTCGAATGGGCGGAGCGGTCCGCCCTGCGCCTGACCGAGCTCGACTCCGACGACGACCGCATCGACGAGTTGCGCGCCGAGCACGAGGACCTCACCCGGCAGCTCGGCGAGCTGTCCGCCGAGCTGACCGCGCTGCGCACGGCCGCCGCCGAACGCCTGTCCGGGGCGGTCACGGCGGAGCTGGCCGCGCTGGCCATGCCGCATGCCAGTGTGGTCGTCGCCGTGACGCCGCAGGAGGAGTTCGGTCCGTACGGCGTGGACGAGGTCGAACTGCGGCTCGCCTCCCACCCCGGGGCGCCGCCGCTGCCGCTGCACAAGGGCGCGTCCGGCGGTGAGCTGTCCCGGGTCATGCTGGCGATCGAGGTCGTCTTCGCCGGTGCCGACCCGGTGCCGACGTTCGTGTTCGACGAGGTCGACGCGGGGGTCGGCGGCAAGGCCGCCGTGGAGGTCGGGCGGCGGCTGGCCCGGCTCGCCCGGTCGGCCCAGGTGATCGTCGTCACTCATCTTCCGCAGGTCGCGGCGTTCGCCGACCAGCATCTGGTGGTGGAGAAGACCAACGACGGGCGCGTGACCCGCAGCGGCGTGACCGCCCTGGACGCCGACGGACGGGTCCGCGAGTTGTCCCGGATGCTCGCGGGCATGGAGGACTCCGAGCTGGGGCGGGCGCACGCCGAAGAGCTGCTGGCCATCGCGGTCGCGGAGCGCTGAACCACGGCGTCGGTACGACCACCGGTGGTGGGCGAACGAACACGCCATAACGGTCGTCGTTACCGATGGCACTGTCCGGGCTCTGGCAGGATTGGCAGCGATGAACGACGTCTCCCCGAAGATCAAGAGCGGCGCCCGGCTGCGGGTGCCGCTTCGGCGTGGGCTGCGCCGTGACCGTCGTGACGGGGAGACCGGGCTCACCGGCGTCGCCCGCCTCGACGGCAGGACCAAGAAGCTGACCAAGCGCCTCGAACCGGGCGACATCGCGATCATCGATCACGTCGATCTCGACCGGGTCAGCGCGGAGGCGCTGGCGTCCTGCCAGGTCGCCGCCGTGATCAATGTGGCGCGCAGCATCTCCGGGCGGTATCCGAACCTCGGCCCGCAGATCCTCGTCGAGGCGGGCATCCCCCTGATCGACGACGTGGGGCCCGACGTGTTCACCAAGGTGCACGAGGGCGACGTCGTCCGCGTCGACGGCGAGGCCGTCTACCTCGGTGAGCAGGTCGCCGCCAAGGGCATCCGGCAGACCGAGGAGTCGGTCGAGGCGGCGATGACCGAGGCCAGGGCGGAGCTGCCCGCCCAGCTCGAGGCGTTCGCCGCCAACACGATGGAGTACCTCAAGCGCGAACGCGACCTGCTGCTCGACGGCGTCGGCGTGCCCGACATCACGACGGACCTGGACGGCCGGCACGTCCTGATCGTCGTGCGGGGCTACCACTACCGCGAGGACATCGCGACCCTGCGGCCCTACATCCGCGAATACCGCCCGGTCCTGATCGGAGTGGACGGCGGGGCCGACGCGCTGATGGAGGCCGGCTACCGGCCGCACATGATCGTCGGCGACATGGACTCCGTGTCGGACGAGGCGCTCACGTCGGGCGCCGAGCTCGTCGTGCACGCCTACCGCGACGGCCGGGCGCCGGGCCTGAGCCGCGTCCACGACCTGGGGCGGGAGGGCGTCGTCTTCCCCGCCACCGGGACCAGCGAGGACATCGCCATGCTGCTCGCCGACGACAAGGGCGCCACGCTGATCGTCGCCGTCGGCACCCACGCGACGCTCGTGGAGTTCCTCGACAAGGGACGCGCCGGCATGGCCAGCACGTTCCTGACGCGGTTGCGGGTGGGCAGCAAGCTGGTCGACGCCAAGGGCGTGAGCCGGCTGTACCGCAGCCGCATCAAGGGGTCCTCGCTGATCCTGCTGATCGCCGCCACGCTCGTCGCGATGGTCGCCGCGATCGTCTCCTCGCCGGCCGGAGAGGCCTTCGAGCCCGCCGTCGCCGACTGGTGGCACCAATTCGTCTACTGGCTAAACGGACTCTTCACGTGATCGATTTCCGGTACCACCTCGTCTCCATCATCGCGGTCTTCCTCGCGCTGGCGCTCGGCCTCGTCGTGGGCGCCTCGGCGCTGCGGGGCCCGCTGGTCGACCAGCTCAAGGACACCTCCAACCGCCTCAAGAACAGCAACGAGGCGCTACGGCGGCAGAACAACGCGGCCGGGCAGGTGAGCACCTACGACAACCAGGTGATCGGCGCGGCCGCCGCCCAGGTCGTCGCCGGCCGGCTCAAGGACCAGAGCGTCGTGTTCGTGGAGGCCCCCGGCGCGGACGACCAGATGCGGGCGCAGACGGCCGACATGGTGAGCAAGGCGGGCGCGCGGATCAGCGGCTACGTCACCCTGCAGAACAAGTACCTCGACCCGAACCAGCAGGCCACGCTGAACGAGCTGACCGACCGGCTCAAGCCGGCCGGCCTGACCTTCTCCGCGGACGCGACGTCGTACGACCGCACCGCCGACGAGCTGGCCTGGGTCCTGGTGACCAAGCAGGCGGCGCGCAACGGCCAGGAGGACCCGGCCGCCGGGCAGGTGCTGTCCGGGTTCAAGGAGGCGGGTTTCCTGACTTACAGCGGGCAGCCCGCGACCCGTGCGACACTCGCCATCGTGATCGCGCCCGCCGCCGCGAGCAGCGACAAGAACGCCGCCGCCGACAACAAGGCGCTCGGCGCGCTGCCCATGGCCCTCTACACCTACGGCGGGGGCACGGTCGTGGTGGGCGATCCGGACTCGGCGACCGAGGGCGGGATGATCAAGGCGCTCCGCGACGACGACGACGTGAAGGGCCACGTCGCCACGGTCGACACGGGGGACATTCCGGCCGGGCGGCTCACGGCCGTCCTGGCGCTGGCCGCCGCGAAACAGGGCAAGGTCGGCGACTACGGCATCGGGTCCAAGGCCGACGGCGCGCTGCCGACCCCGATCCCGACGCCCACGCCGACGATGACGAAGAAGAAGTGAGGCGGCATGCGTAAGGCAGTGGCGGGAGCCGTGCTGGGCGCGGCGGCGGCGCGGGCCGCGTACATCGCGCTGACCCGTCGCCCGCCCGGGGACGAGAAGCTCTGGGTGCGGACCAACCACCGCGATGAGCCGGTGACGCTGCTCGAAGGACCGGCGTTCGCGGTCGGCGCGGTGACCGGGATCGCCGTCGCCCCGGGCGTGCCGGCGCGGATGCGGGCCGCCGCGATCCTCGCGGGCGGTGTCACCGGCGCCCTCGGCGGCTACGACGACCTCGCCGGATCGGGCGACTCCCGTGGCTTCAAGGGGCACCTGTCGGCCCTGGCCCGCGGCGAGGTGACCACCGGCGCGGTGAAGATCCTGGGCATCGGCGCCGTCGGCCTGGCGGCCGCCGTGGTCGCGGGCACCGGCGCTCCGACCCGCCGCGGCGCGGCACTCGACATCCTGATCAACGGCGCGCTCATCGCCGGCACCGCGAACCTGCTCAACCTGTTCGACCTGCGGCCCGGCCGGGCCATCAAGGCCGGGCTGCTGGCGAGCCCGCTGGTGTTCGCCCGGCCGGCGCCCGGAGCGCCGCGCGGCAGATTCGCCGGCCTGCTCAGCGGCTCGGCCGTCGCCGCCGCGCCGCTCGGCGCGGCGCTCGCGCTGCTGCCGGAGGACCTCGGCGAGCGGGCCATGCTCGGCGACGCGGGCGCGAACTCCCTCGGCGCGCTGATCGGCCTGGCCGCGACCGGCCTGAGCCGGCGATCCCGCCTCGGCGTCCTCGCCGGGGTCACGGCGCTGAACGCCGCGAGCGAGTTCGTCAGCTTCACCAAGGTCATCCAGGCGACGCCGCCGCTGAACCGGCTCGACCAGCTGGGCCGCCGACCCGTCGTGCCGGAGGCGCGCCCAGCGGACACCTCGTGACCAGACCTGATGTGACAGAGGAGGCCGAGCCCGCCACCGCCGGCCGGGGCGCGGGCATCGCGGGCGCCGCCGTGCTCATCGGCGTCATCACCGTCTTCGCCCGCGTCGTCGGCTTCTCCCGCAGCCTCGTCCTGTCCCACACGGTCGGCAACGACTGCCTCGCGACGGCGTACTTCACCGGCAACCAGGTGACGAACATCCTGTTCGAGGTCGTGGCCGGCGGAGCGCTCGCCGGTCTCGTCGTGCCCGTGCTGGCCGGACCGGCGGCGCGCGGCGCGCCCGAGGCCCGCCGGATCGCGTCCGCGCTGATGACGTGGACCGTGCTGATCCTCGTGCCGCTCAGCCTGGTCGCCGCGCTGGCGGCCCGCCCGGTGATCACGATGCTGGTCGGCGACCAGGTTCCGGGCTGCTCGCGGGAGCAGGTGGTCGACGCGGGCACCCGGATGCTGGTCGTGTTCGCGCCGCAGATCCTCTTCTACGGGCTCGCCGTCGTGATGTACGGCGTCCTGCAGGCACACCGCCGGTTCCTCGGTCCCGCGCTCGCGCCGCTCGTGTCGAGCCTCGTCGTCATCGGCGCGTACCTGATGTTCCTGTCGACCGGCGCCGCCTACCGGCAGGCCGCGAACCAGCACGACCTGTCCACCGTGACCCGGACGGCGGAGCTGACGCTGTCGGTGGGGACGACACTCGGCGTCGTCGCCCTCGTCGCCACGGTGGTCGGCCCCGCCGCGCGGCTGCGGCTCCGGCTGCGCCCGGCCCTGACCTTCCCGCCCGGCGTCGCCGTACGCATCCGGCGGCTGGCCCTCGCCGGGCTGGCCACCCTCGTCGCCCAGCAGGCGGCCTGGGGCGTGGTGATCCTGCTGGCCAACCGGAAGGGCGGCGGCGGCGCGCTGCCGGTCTACCAGTACGCCTGGGCGCTGTTCCAGCTCCCGTACGCCGTTCTGGCGGTGCCGCTGGCGACCACCGCCTTCCCGCTCCTGTCGGCCCGCGCGAGCGAGGGGGACCACGAGGCGTTCGACCGCACCGCCGCGCGCACGACGCGGGCGATCGTGCTGCTGTCGTGCGCGGGCGCCGCCGTCCTGGCCGCGACCGCGCTCCCCGTCGCCCGGGTGTTCCTGCTCGGCGCCAAGGGGCAGGTGCCGCCCATCGACCTGGCGCGGGCGATCGTGGCGTTCGCGCCCGGCCTGCTCGGCTACGGGCTGATGGCGCATGTCGGCCGCACCCTGTTCGCCGCCGGGAAGGGCCGGGCCTCGGCGGCCGCCCAGGTGACCGGCTGGGCCGCGGTGATCGCGGCCGAGGTGGCGCTGGTGCTGGCGGCCGGACGGCGCGACGCCGTCGCCGCGCTCGGGCTGGGCAACTCGATCGGCATGACGGTCGCCGGCGCCCTCCTGTTGCTGATGCTGGCGCGGACCAGGGGCCGCGCCGCGCTCCGCGGCGTCGGCCGGGCGGCGGCGACGGGGCTGGCCGGTGCGGCGGCCGGATACGCCGCGGGTGCGGGCGTGGTCGCCGTGTTCGGTGCCACCGGCCTGGCCGCCAGCCTGGGCGTGGGCGTGCTCGCCGCCACGGCGGCCGCCGTGGCGTTCGCGGTCGTCGCCTACCTGGGGGATCCGGATGATCTGCGAGGACTGATCAGGCGGAGGCTGTGATGGACGGATTGAAGGTCGCGCTCGTGCTCGCCACCAGCGCCGGCGGCGTGGGACGGCACGTTCGGTCGATGGCCGACGGCCTGCGGGCGCGCGGCGCGAAGGTCGTCGTGCTCGGGCCGGCCTCGGCCGACGCGCTGTTCGGCTACACCGAGTCCGGGGCGGGCTTCGCCCCGGTGGAGATCGCCGACCGCCCGCACCCGGTCGGCGACGTGCGGGCCGTGGCCCGGATCCGGCGCCTGACCCAGGACGCCGACGTCGTCCACGCGCACGGGCTGCGGGCCGGAGGGCTGGCCGCGCTCGCCCGCCTCCGTACCGTGCCGGGTCCGCTGCGCCTCGGCTCGGCGGGCCCGCCGCTCGTCGTCACCCTGCACAACGCGTCGATCGCGGGCGGCCTGACCGGCGCGGCGTACGCGACGCTCGAACGCGTGGTCGCCCGCGGCGCGGCCGAGGTCCTGGGCGTCTCCCCGGACCTGGAGGAGCGGATGCGCGCGCTCGGCGCGCGCTCGGTGGGCCCCGCCCTGGTGCCCGCCCCGGCCATGCCACCCTCCGAGGACCCCGCGGCGCCCAAGCGGATCCGCGCGGAGCTCGCCGCCGGGGACAGCCCGCTGGTCCTCACGGTGGCGCGCCTGGCTGAGCAGAAGGGGCTGCCCACCCTGCTCGACGCCGCCGCCGGGTGGGCCCGGCTCGATCCGCCGGCGCTCGTCGTGATCGCCGGTGACGGCCCCCTGGAGGGGGCACTGCGCGACCGGATCGCGGAGGAGAACCTCCCGGTCCGGCTGCTCGGCCGCCGTACGGACGTCCCGTCCCTCCTCGCCGCGGCCGACGTCGCCGTCCTGCCCAGCGTCTGGGAGGGCCAGCCGCTGATCGTGCAGGAGGTGCTGCGCGCCGGACTGCCGCTCGTCGCCACGAGGGTGGGCGGCGTCCCCGGAATGGTGGACGACGCGGCGCTCCTGGTGCCTCCGGGGGACGCCGGCGAACTCGAACGCGCGGTGCGCCGGGTGCTGGAGGACCGGGCGCTCGCCGATCGGCTCGCGTCCGCCGCGGCCGAGCGGGCATCCCGGCTGCCGACCGAGGACGACGCCGTCGATCAGCTGCTGTCGGTCTACGCCCGCGTGATTCGGACCACCCACTGACGACGTCTCGGGTACGAGAAAGGTTTGCCTATGTATATAGTCAGTCAGCAGGAGGGGAGTATTCCTTCGCGGCAGTGTCGTCACCACGGTCCCAGGAGTGTCATGCGGCCCGGTGCTGTCGGCCCGCACCGATGAGTGAGGGCGGAAGAGACCTCCGGGGCTGCTGCCTGCCACCGGAGGAAAATCTCTCGTGAACGTCACACTTTGGGCCTGGGGCCTCACGCTGCTGGGTCTTCTCGCGTTCATCCTGTTCGACCTGTGGGTGGTCGACCGGGGTAAGCCGCGGGACTTCTCGCTGCGGCAGGCGAGCGCCTGGGTGACGTTCTACGTGCTGTTGGCGATCATCTTCGGCATCGGCCTGTTGTTCGTCGCCGGCGCCGACTACTCGGCTCAGTTCTTCGCCGGTTACCTCACCGAGTACAGCCTCAGCGTCGACAACCTGTTCATCTTCTACGTCGTCATGGCGCGGTTCGCCGTGCCCCGCGCCAACCAGCACAAGGTGCTCCTGATCGGCATCATGATCGCGTTGGTGATGCGGGGCATCTTCATCGCGGTCGGGGCCGCCGCGCTGTCCCGGTTCGAGTGGCTGTTCTACATCTTCGGGGCCTTCCTCATCTGGACGGCCTACGGTCTGGTGCGCGGCGAGCCCGACGAGGACGAGTACGAAGAGAACATCCTGGTCCGCTGGATCTGCCGGGTCGTCCCGACGACCGAGGACTATCACGAGCACCGGATGACCGTCCGCATCGACGGCAAGCGCCTCATGACGCCCATGCTGATCGTGATGGTCGCGATCGGGTCGACCGACCTGCTGTTCGCGCTGGACTCCATCCCGGCGATCTTCGGGCTCACCAAGGAGTCCTATCTGGTCTTCACCGCCAACGCCTTCGCGCTCATGGGGCTGCGGCAGCTCTACTTCCTCCTGCGGGGACTGCTCGACCGGCTCGTGTACCTCAGCAAGGGACTCGCGGTCATCCTGGCGTTCATCGGCGTGAAGCTCGTCATGGAGGCCATGCACACGACCTGGTTCGAGAGCGTCCCGGAGATCTCCACTCTCACCTCTCTCGCCGTCATCGGGGTGACGATGCTCGTCACCACCGTGGCCAGCCTCCTCAAGACCGAACGCCGCGCCGCGCCCGGCGGTCCGGACACCGCCGAGGACCCCGAGACGGGGCAGGCCGGGAGGCCGGACAAGGACGAGGAGCCCGGAGAAGCCGGGCGATCCGGAGAAGCCGGGCCGCCCGAGGAGACCGAGGAGACCGAGGACACCGGGCCGGCCGGAGAGTCCGGGCCGTCCGGGGATGCGGGCTCCGGTGGGCCCGTCGTTCCCGGCCAGGCGCTCCCGGACGCGGCCGGACGCGAGCGGGATCCCGAACCGGACGCCGACCCACATCCGAACGGCAGCCTTCCCCCGGCCCCCGAGACGGAGGCCGACGCGCACGACGCCCAGGCCGACGCCGACACGGGGGCGGGACGTACCCATCGCTGACCGGCGGCCGTGACCTCCGCGCCTTTTCGGGCGGATCACCTCCCGACCCCTGTACCGTGATCACAGGGGATGACTCTGGGGAAGGTTCGCATGCGCTCGCCCTCGGTGGTGCCCGCGGTGACGCGGACGATCTCGATCGTGCTGGCGGTCGCCGCCGTCGGCATCCTGGCGTTCACCGCCCTCGCCGACCGCGACGGCCGGCACGGCGGCCACGGAGCTGCGGCGGCGCGGTCCCGACCCGCGACGCCGGTCGCCGAGTCGACGATGCCCGGCAGCATCGACCTGCCGCCCACCAGCGCACCGGCGACGCCCCGGGTACGCACCGCCGACGCCAGGACCTGGCTCCGGGCACTCGCCGGCAAGTGGACCCAGGACACGGAGAAGAACTACTTCCAGTTCCAGTCCGACGGCACCGGTGAGTGGGTGGCGTTCGGTCAGAAGCTCTGGAGCGGCAAGGCCACCCCGCGCGATGCCACGACGTTCGACCTCTCCGACCGGAGCGGCCAGGGCGCCTCGTACTGGCAGGTCAAGCTCGTCAGCGGCGGAAAGGAACTGTTCTTCGCCGGCACCCAGCGGACCTACCGCAAGGCATAGCGCGGGCCGCCGGGGCGACCGGCGATCCGGCCGTGTGGGCGCCGGGCCCCGCCGGGTCAGTCGCCCGGGCTGGCGGCCAGGCTCTCGAGGACGTCGAGGGCCGCGACCAGTGCCGCGCGCTGCTCGGGCGACAGGGTGCCGAGCCGCTCGACCAGGAACGCCGACCGCTCGGTGCGCAGCCGTTCGAGCTGGCTGCGGCCCTCCGGGGTGATCTCCAGCAGGGTCGCCCGCCGGTCGTCGACGTCGGGAGTGCGACGCAGCAGGGCCTGTGCCTCCAGGGAGGCCACCAACCGGCTCTGCGTGGGCGCGCTGACGCCCTCGTGGGCGGCCAGGTCACCGAGACGCACCGGACCCAGCGCCTCCAGGCTCGACAGGGTCGACGCCTGACTCGACGTCAGGGTCCGGGGGCCGTACTGGCGGACGCGACGGCTCAGCCGGCCCAGCGTCATGCGCAGCCGCGCCGCGAGCTCCACGTCCGTCATGCCCTCGGTCTCGGCCGCCGGCCTGGTCACGCCCGTCATCTGTTCCTTACCCGGCTCGCGTCCCGGACGCGCTGGTCACGCGCGTCTCCTTCCATCATCCCCGCCCCGCGGCGGCCGGCATGCCCGAACGTCCGCGAAACCATCGGGACGAGCGTCGAACACGCCGATCCGCAGAGGTCGGCCGGATGTATCCGGGCAACGTCTCAGGAACGGTGATCGTGGCGCAATGTGATCGGGATCACCATCCCCGGGCGCGCCACTCCGGAAGGTGTGGGCGTTCGCGGCCGAGGGTGGTGTCCTTGCCGTGGCCGGGGTAGACCCACGTCTCGTCCGGGAGCACGCCGAACACGCGCTTCTCCAGATCGTCCATGAGGCGGTTGAACAGCGTCGCGTCTCCCCAGGTGTTCCCCGGTCCGCCGGGGAACAGGCTGTCGCCGGTGAACAGGTGCGGCGTGTCGCCGTCGTCGTACAGCAGCGCGATCGATCCGGGCGTGTGCCCGCGCAGGTGGATCACGGACAGGGTGTGCTGCCCGACCCGGACGGTCTCTCCGTGCCGGACCGGCTCGGTGACCGGCAACGGCAGAGCCTCGGCGTCGTCGGGGTGGGCCACGACCGACGGGTGGGTCGCGTCGACGACCGCGCCGAGCGCGCCCCAGTGGTCCTGGTGCCGATGGGTGGTGACGACCCGGGAGAGCGGGGCGTCGCCGAGGAGCTCGAGCAGGCGCTCCGGCTCGCTGGCGGCGTCGATCAGTACCTGTTCACCGGTGGCCGTGCAGCGCAGAAGGTAGGCGTTGTTGTCGAAGGGCCCGACCGCCAGCTTGGTGACGGTCAGGCCGGGCAGCTCGCGTACGTCGGGCGGGCCACCGACCTCGACGTTGCCTGTGTAGGACACGCACTCTCCTCCCATCGGCGCTCGGGTGCACCGCGCCTGCCTGCCATCCTTTCACTCCCACCGCGCGCCGCGCGCTCGGCGGACCCGGAAGGCGCCGGCCTGCGGGTGCGCCCGGAAGTAGTCTTTGATCATGGAAGACGACCTGCCGATCTGTCGCACCTGCGGGGTGCAGTACGCCGCTCCCCGGCCCGGCTGCCCGATCTGCGAGGACGAGCGGCAGTACGTCGGGTGGGACGGCCAGCGGTGGACGACCCTCGCCGAGCTCCGCGCCGCCGGGCACCGCGGCAGGGTCGCCGAGGAGGGGCCCGGCATCGTCGGAATCGGCGCCGAGCCGCCGACCTCGATCGGCCAGCGCGCGCTGCTGGTGCGGACGCCGTCGGGCAACGTCCTCTGGGACATGATCACCTATCTCGACGAGGACCTTCTCTCGCAGGTCGCCGCACTCGGCGGCGTCGACGCCATCGCGATCAGCCACCCGCATTTCTACGGCTCGATGATCGAATGGGCGCACGCGTTCGACGCGCCCGTCTACGTCCACGCCGCCGACCGGGACTGGGTGGCCCGGCCGGACGACTCGATCGTCTTCTGGGAGGGCGAGACCCGGGAGATCGGCGACGGGCTGACGCTGGTCAACGCGGGCGTGCACTTCGCGGGCGGCCAGGTGCTGCACTGGCGCGACGGCGAGGACGGCGGGGGAGCGCTGCTCACCGGCGACATCTTCACCGTCGTCCCGGACCGCCGGTACGTGAGTTTTATGTACAGTTATCCGAATCTCATCCCCGAGCGCCCCCGGATCATCCGCCGCGCGCTGCGCCGGATGGAGCCGTTCGCGTTCGAGCGCGTGTACGGCGGCTGGTGGGGCCGGGTCGTCGCCGCCGACGGGGCCGCTGCCGTCCGGCGGTCGGCCGCGCGCTACCTCGAGCACGCCCTCGACGACGGGCACCAGTAAAGCCGCTGGTCCGAGTAAAGCCACAGGGGCCTCAGGCGTTTCGGTGGCGATCTGTCTTCGAACACGTGTACGGTTTCGGTGCGACGAGGGACCGCCGTGCGAGGGCTTTCGGAAGAAAACCGGCCTGTCCGCTCGTTAGCCTGAAGCTGACTGCCTCCACCAGGCTCTAGGGGATAGCGAATACGCCGTGGCTGACCGTCTCATCGTGCGCGGAGCGCGTGAACACAACCTCAAAGACGTCTCACTCGATCTTCCGCGCGACGCGCTGATCGTGTTCACCGGCATGTCCGGCTCCGGCAAGTCGAGCCTCGCGTTCGACACGATCTTCGCGGAGGGCCAGCGCCGCTACGTCGAGTCCCTCTCGGCGTACGCCCGTCAGTTCCTCGGCCAGATGGACAAGCCCGACGTCGACTTCATCGAGGGCCTGTCCCCGGCCGTGTCGATCGACCAGAAGTCGACCTCGAAGAACCCGCGCTCGACGGTCGGCACCATCACCGAGGTCTACGACTACCTCCGGCTGCTCTGGGCGCGCATCGGTCACCCGCACTGCCCGGTCTGCGGCCGCACGATCTCCAAGCAGACGCCGCAGCAGATCGTCGACCGGGTCATGGAGTTCGACGAGGGCACCCGGTTCCAGGTGCTCGCCCCGGTGATCCGCGGCCGCAAGGGCGAATACCTCGAGCTGTTCCGCGAGATGCAGACCAAGGGCTTCTCACGCGCCCGCGTCGACGGCCGGATCGTACGCCTCGACGAGGCGCCGAAGCTGAAGAAGTACGAGAAGCACGACATCGAGGTCGTCGTCGACCGGCTGAGCGTCAAGGAGAGCGCCCGCCGCCGGCTCGCCGACTCGATCGAGACGGCGCTCGGGCTCTCCGGGGGCACGGTCATCCTCGACTTCGTCGACCTCCCCGAGGACGACGAGCAGCGCGAGCGGATGTTCTCCGAGCACCTCTACTGCCCGTACGACGACCTGTCCTTCGACGAGCTCGAGCCGCGGTCGTTCTCGTTCAACTCCCCGTACGGCGCCTGTCCCGACTGCACCGGCCTGGGCACCCGCATGGAGGTCGATCCGGAGCTGCTCGTCCCCGACCCGGAGAAGGCCCTCGGCGAGGGCGCGATCTCACCCTGGTCGAACGGCCACATCAGCGACTACTTCCTGCGGCTGCTCGGCGCGCTCGGCGACGCGATGGGCTTCGACCTGGACACGTCCTGGGAGCGGCTTCCCGCCAAGGCCCGCAAAGCGATCCTGCAGGGGCACGACACCCAGGTGCACGTGAGCTACCGCAACCGGTACGGCCGGCAGCGGTCGTACTACACGACGTACGAGGGCGTGATCCCCTACGTCCAGCGGCGGCACTCGGAGGCGGAGAGCGACTCCAGCCGGGAGCGGTTCGAGGGGTACATGCGGGAGATCCCCTGCCCGTCCTGCGAGGGGAAGCGGCTCAAGCCCGTCGTGCTGGCCGTCACGGTCAACGACCGGTCGATCGCCGACGTCGCCGCCATGCCGATCGGGGAGTGCGCGAAGTTCCTGCTCAACATGGAGCTGAGCGAGCGGGAGAAGCACATCGCCGAGGCGGTGCTCAAGGAGATCAACGCCCGGCTCGGCTTCCTCCTCGACGTCGGCCTCGACTACCTCAGCCTCGACCGCGCGTCGGCCACCCTGGCCGGCGGTGAGGCGCAGCGCATCCGCCTGGCCACGCAGATCGGCTCGGGTCTGGTCGGCGTGCTGTACGTCCTGGACGAGCCGTCGATCGGGCTGCACCAGCGCGACAACCACCGCCTGCTGGAGACGCTGATCCGGCTGCGCGACATCGGCAACACCCTCATCGTCGTCGAGCACGACGAGGACACCATCCGGGCCGCCGACTGGGTCGTCGACATCGGCCCTGGGGCGGGCGAGCACGGCGGCCAGGTGGTCGTGAGCGGCCCGGTCGGGGAGCTCCTGGCCCACGAGAGCTCGATGACCGGCGCGTATATCTCCGGTCGCAAGGAGATCGCCGTCCCGGCGAGCCGCCGCAAGCGTCAGCGCGGGCGCGAGCTGGTGGTGAAGGGGGCGCGCGAGCACAACCTGCGCGACATCGACGTGACGTTCCCGCTCGGCATCTTCACCGCCGTCACCGGCGTGTCCGGGTCGGGTAAGTCGACGCTGGTCAACGACATCCTCTACACGTCGCTGGCCAAGCACCTGCACGGCGCGCGCACCGTGCCCGGCCGGCACAAGCGGATCAACGGCGTCGACCAGCTCGACAAGGTCGTGCACGTCGACCAGTCGCCGATCGGCCGCACCCCACGGTCCAACCCGGCGACCTACACGGGCGTGTTCGACCACGTCCGAAAGCTGTTCGCGGCGACCGCCGAGGCGAAGGTGCGCGGCTACCAACCCGGCCGCTTCTCCTTCAACGTCAAGGGCGGCCGCTGCGAGGCGTGCTCCGGCGACGGCACCATCAAGATCGAGATGCAGTTCCTGCCCGACGTGTACGTCCCCTGCGAGGTCTGCCACGGCGCCCGCTACAACCGGGAGACCCTCGACGTCCACTACAAGGGCAAGACGATCTCCGAGGTCCTCGACATGCCGATCGAGGAGGCCCTGGAGTTCTTCGACGCGATCCCGGCGATCCGCCGCCACCTGCAGACGCTCAACGACGTCGGCCTCGGCTACGTCCGGCTCGGCCAGCCCGCGCCGACGCTGTCCGGCGGTGAGGCGCAGCGGGTCAAGCTCGCCTCCGAGCTGCAGCGGCGCTCCACCGGTCGCACGATCTACGTGCTCGACGAGCCCACCACCGGCCTGCACTTCGAGGACATCCGCAAGCTGCTCGGCGTGCTGAACGGCCTGGTCGACAAGGGCAACTCGGTGATCGTGATCGAGCACAACCTCGACGTCATCAAGACCGCCGACTGGATCATCGACATGGGTCCGGAGGGCGGCTCCCGCGGCGGCACCGTGGTCGCGTCCGGCACCCCGGAGGACGTCGCGCGGGTCGGAGAGAGCCACACCGGCCAGTTCCTCGCCAAGATCCTCGATATTCAGCCGTAAGGTCCGGCTGGACGACGCAGCGGCCACCCGGCTCCCCGGCGGGACGACTCGCGTCCCGCCGGAGACTGCCCCGGGCTGCCCGGAACGTCGCCCTCCCGGGGGAAGGGGGCACCCGCTCATCCCCTCCCGAACCGGGCGATAGCATGGAGGAGAAGTACTACAGCGTGTAGTAGATGATCTTTCCGGGGAGATCGATGACTGACGAAGCGGTCGGCTGTTCGCGGCGGCGGTTGCTGGGCACGGCGGGTCTGGCGGGTGCGGGGATGCTCGGCCTCGGCGCGTGCGGAACACGATCGGCGAAGGCCATCGTGCCACCGGGGATCAAGGGCAAGGTGATCGCCCGGACCGGGGAGATCCCCGTCGGCGGCGGCAAGGTCATCGACAAGTGGAAGATCGTCGTGGCGCAGCCGTCGCAGGGGACGTTCAAGGCGTTCACCGCGACCTGTACGCACCAGGGATGCACCGTCGGCAGCCCCGAGAACGGCGTGATCACCTGCCCCTGTCACGGCAGCGAGTTCAACGCGACGGACGGCTCGGTCAAGCAGGGCCCGGCCGGCGCGCCGCTGCAGGAGTTCACGGTACGGCTGCAGGGCGACGGGATAATCGTCGACTAGCGTTGAACCGAACGCATCGCTCCTTCGTGGAACCCGGATGTAGGCCCGAACACGAGGAGGACCACATGTCGTTCGATCCCTCGGCCGCGCCGGCCGACGCCGAAGAGACCGAGACCCGCGTCGAACCCGGGGCGACGCGCCGCGGAATGCTGCTCGGCGTCGGTCTGGTCGGCGTCGCCGGAACACTCGCCGCCTGCGGAGGCTCGTCGGACGACTCCGACGGCTCCGCGCACGGTGGCGGCGGAGCGACGGCCCCGGCGGGCGGCGGCGACGGCGCGCTGGGCAAGGCCGCCGACATCCCCGTGGGCGGCGGAAAGGTCTTCAAGGACCGCAAGGTCGTCGTCACCCAGCCGAAGCAGGGGGAGTTCGCGGCGTTCAGCGCGGTCTGCACCCACCGCGGCTGCACCGTCGGCTCGGTGAGCGGCGGCACCATCAACTGCCCCTGCCACGGCAGCAAGTTCAAGATCAGCGATGGATCCGTCGCGAACGGCCCGGCCGCGACGCCGCTGCCGCGCAAGTCCGTCAAGGTGGAGAACGGCGAGATCAAGCTCGCCTGAACCCGCCCGAGGCCCGGCCGGGCCTGACGCCCCGTCAGGCCCGGCCGAACTCAGGCGTGCGGGGCGGACTGATCGTCCGTCCACGCGGCGTTCTGCGGAAGGGCCCCGGTGTCGGCGCGGAAGCGGGGGAGCGCCGACGGGTACTTCTCCCGGATGTAGGCGATGAGGTGCTCGCGGACGTCGCAGCGCAGGTCGAACGCGCTGGCCGAGTCGTGCGCGCTCATCAGCGCGCGTATCTGGACCAGGCCGTTCGGCAGCACGTCGGTCACCTGCAGCACCCAGTCCTTCTGGTCCCAAAGGGGATGGTCGCGCAGGAACCCGTACAGCTCCGTCCGCAGCTCCTCGACGGGAACGCTCCAGTCCACGTGCAGCAGCACCGTGCCGATCACCCGCGAGGTGTGCCGGGTCCAGTTCTCGAAGGAGTTGTGCACGAAGTACGACACGGGGAGCACGAGCCGCCGTTCGTCCCACAGCCGCAGCACGACGTACGTGAGGGTCAGTTCCTCGATGCGGCCCCATTGGCCCTCCACGACGAGGACGTCGTCGATCCGCAGGGCATCGCTGAAGGCCAGCTGCAGTCCGGCGAAGACGTTGCTCAGCGTCGACTGGGCGGCGATGCCGGCGACGATGCCGGCGATGCCCGCCGAGGCCAGCAGGCCCGCGCCCACCGCCCGTACGGCCGGGAACGTGAACAGCATCGAGGACATCGCGATGATCACGACGACGGCCGCGGAGGTGCGGCGCAGGAGCATCACCTGCGTGCGCACCCGCCGGGCGCGGACGTTCCGGTCGCCTTCGATCTTGGTGAGGTGGTCGAGGGCCACGTCGGTCGTGGCGTAGGCCGCCTGGATGATCAGCCAGGTCAGCGACGCGATGACGAGGAGTGACAGCGCGTGGCGGACGTCGGGCGCGGACCGGCCGAGGACCTCGCGCGGCGGTAGTCCGGCCGTGGCACCGGCCGCGAACGCGAGGGTGAAGCCGGGCTTGACGCAGCGCCGGACGATCGGCGGGGCCAACGGCCAGCGTGAGACCAGCCGGCTCGTGAGCGCACGACGAAGGATCTCCACCACCAGCAGGCCGAGCAGTACGGATCCGATCAGTACGGCCAGCGCGGTGACGGTCGACACGATCAAGGTCCCCCTTCAGATCGACTACTGAACCCTGGGCTCGCCGTGACACCGTCGTTCCCACAAATCATCAATCCGCACAAGTGACCCGAGTCACCACATTTCGTCACAGAAGCCACCCTGTCCGTCGCCCCGACTAGGCTTACGGCGTGGCAGATCCGGCGACCTATCGGCCCGCGCCCGGCTCCGTCCCCGAGTCACCCGGGGTGTACCGCTTCCGCGACGGGACCGGCCGGGTCATCTACGTGGGCAAGGCTAAGAGCCTCCGCGCCCGGCTCAACTCCTACTTCGCCGACTTCGCGGGGCTGCATCCGCGCACCCAGACCATGCTGCAGACCGCCACGGGCGTCGACTGGACGGTCGTGGGCACCGAGGTCGAGGCGCTGCAGCTGGAGTACTCCTGGATCAAGGAGTTCGACCCGCGGTTCAACGTCAAGTACCGCGACGACAAGTCCTATCCGTACCTCGCGGTGACCATGCACGAGGACGTCCCGCGCGTGCAGGTCATGCGCGGCGCGAAGAAGAAGGGCGTCCGCTACTTCGGCCCCTACTCCCACGCGTGGGCGATCCGCGAGACCGTCGACCAGCTGCTGCGGGTCTTCCCGGTGCGCACCTGCTCGGCCGGGGTCTTCCAGCGGCAGCGCCGGATGGACCGGCCGTGCCTGCTCGGCGACATCGGCAAGTGCTCGGCGCCGTGCGTCGGCCGGGTGACCGAGCAGGCCCACCGGGAGCTCGCCGAGGACTTCTGCGACTTCATGGCGGGCGACACGGCCCGGTTCATCAAGGCGCTCGAGAAGGACATGAAGGCGTCCGCGGCCGACCAGGAGTACGAGCGCGCGGCCCGCCTGCGCGACGACATCCGGGCCCTGCAGCGGGCGCTGGAGAAGCAGTCGGTGGTGCTGGGCGACACGACCGACTGCGACGTCGTCGCCTTCGCCGACGACCAGCTCGAGGCCGCCGCCCAGGTCTTCTACGTGCGCGGCGGGCGCATCCGCGGCCAGCGCGGCTGGGTGGTCGACAAGGTCGACGACGTCACGACCGGCGAGCTCGTCGAGCAGTTCCTGCTGCAGATGTACGGTGAGGCCGCGCCGGAGGCGGTGCCCCGCGAGATCCTGGTCCCCGCGCTGCCGCCCGACACCGACGCGGTCGTGGAGCTGCTGGCCGAGCACCGGGGCGGCCGGGTCGACCTGCGCGTGCCCCAGCGGGGCGACAAGAAGACGCTGATGGAGACCGTCGAGCGCAACGCCGTCGAGGCGTTCAAGCAGCACAAGACGCGCCGCGCGACCGACCTGACGACCCGCAGCAAGGGCCTGCAGGAGCTGCAGGACGCCCTCGACCTGGACCAGGCGCCGCTGCGCATGGAGTGCTACGACGTCTCGAACCTCCAGGGCACCAACGTCGTCGCGTCGATGGTGGTCTTCGAGGACGGCCTGGCGCGCAAGAGCGAATACCGGCGATTCTCCATCAAGACGGTCGAGGGCCAGGACGACGTCCGCTCGATCCACGAGGTGATCCGCCGCCGGTTCAAGCGCTACCTGGAGGAGACCGAGAAGACCGGCGAGCTGGACGTCCTGGGCGAGCCGGAGGCCGGCGGGCCGATCGACCCGGAGACGGGCCGGCCCCGCAGGTTCGCCTATCCGCCCAACCTCGTGGTCGTCGACGGCGGCCCGCCGCAGGTCGCGGCCGCCCAGCGGGCGCTCGACGAGCTCGGCATCGACGACGTGGACGTGTGCGGCATCGCCAAGCGCCTGGAGGAGCTCTGGCTGCCCGACGAGGAGGACCCGGTCATCCTGCCGCGCAACAGCGAGGCGATGTACCTCGTTCAGCGGCTGCGGGACCAGGCGCACGACTTCGCCATCCGGTATCACCGGACCAAGCGCAGCAAGGGCATGCTCGTCAGCGAGCTCGACGACGTCCCCGGCCTGGGGCCGGGCCGCCGCAAGGCGCTGATCAAGCACTTCGGATCCGTGAAGATGCTCAAGCAGGCCGGCCCCGACCAGATCGCCGAGGTTCCTGGCATCGGGCGCCGCACGGCTGAGAACATCGTCGCGGCGCTGCACGCCCACGACGGGGCGGTGACCGGCGCGCAGGACGGGGGAGAAGAGACGTGAACCACGCGACAGGGGCCAATCTGCCGGGCGGCCCGCAAGTGCCCGACATTGTGATCATCACCGGGATGTCCGGGGCGGGGCGGAGCACGGCCGCCAAGTCACTGGAGGACCTGGACTGGTTCGTCGTCGACAACCTGCCGCCCGGCCTGCTGGCGACGATGGCCGACCTCGCCGAGCGCGGCCAGGGGGCGGTGCCGCGCATCGCGGTCGTCGTCGACGTGCGCAGCCGGGCCTTCACGACCGACCTGCAGTCGGCCTTCGACGACCTAGAGGCGCGCGGCGCGCACCCCCGGGTGGTCTACCTGGAGGCGTCCGACGACGTCCTCGTCCGCCGTTTCGAGAGCGTACGCCGGCCGCACCCGCTGCAGGGCGACGGCCGGATCGTCGACGGCATCGCCCGCGAGCGCGAGCTGCTGCGCGACGTCCGTGCCGAGGCGGATCTCGTCCTCGACAGCAGCGCGCTGAACGTCCACGAGCTGCGCGCCAAGATCGTGGAGTTCTTCGGCGGCGAGGCGGGGGAGTCGAGCCTGCGTGCGACCGTCGTCTCCTTCGGCTACAAGTACGGCCTGCCCGTCGACGCCGACCTCGTGGTCGACTGCCGGTTCCTGCCGAACCCGCACTGGATCCCCGAGCTGCGCCCGCAGAACGGACGGGACGCGGCGGTGCGCGACTACGTGCTGTCCCGGCCGGGGGCCAAGGAGTTCCTCGACGCCTACACCGAGGTGCTGCGGCTGCTCGCCGAGGGGTACGAGCGCGAGGGCAAGCACTACGTCACGCTCGCCGTCGGCTGTACCGGCGGCAAGCACCGCAGCGTCGCGATGGCCGAGCAGTTCGGCGCCCGGCTGGGCGATGAGGGGCTCGAGGTAAGGGTCGTCCACCGGGATCTGGGACGGGAATAACCACACGTGACTTCCCCCAAGGTCGTCGCCCTCGGCGGAGGGCACGGATTGTTCGCCTCGCTGTCCGCGCTGCGCCGGGTGACCGACCGGCTCACGGCCGTCGTGACCGTCGCCGACGACGGTGGCTCCAGCGGCCGGCTGCGCCGGGAGCTCGGCGTGCTGCCGCCCGGGGACCTGCGCATGGCGCTGGCCGCGCTGTGCCGCGACGACGACTGGGGGCGAACCTGGAGCGAGGTCGTCCAGCATCGCTTCCGCAGCGAGGGCGAGCTGCACGGGCACGCGATGGGCAACCTGCTCATGGTCGCGCTGTGGGAGCTGCTCGACGATCCGGTCGCGGGCCTGGACTGGATGGGACGGCTGCTGGGCGCGCAGGGCCGGGTGCTGCCCATGGCGTCCGTGCCGCTCGACATCGTCGCGGAGGTCCGGGGCGCCGACCCGGAGCGGCCGCAGGAGATCACCCACGTCCAGGGCCAGGTGGCCTGCGCCAAGACGCCGGGACAGGTGCTCAGCGTCTCGTTGGTCCCACCGGACCCGCCCGCGTCCCCGGACGCCCTGCGCGCCATCGAGGAGGCCGACTGGGTCGTCTTCGGGCCCGGCTCCTGGTTCACCAGCGTGCTGCCCCACCTGAAGGTGCCGGAGCTGGCGAGTGCCCTGCTGCGCACGCCGGCCCGGCGGATCGTCGCGCTCAACCTCGAACCCCAGCCCGGCGAGACCGACGACTTCTCGCCGCAGCGGCACCTGGAGGTGCTGCGGGCGCACGCCCCCGACCTCAGGGTCGATATCGTCCTCGCCGACCGGAACGTCGTTGAGGAGCGCGATGTCGTTGAAAAGGCGGCACGTACCCTCGGAGGGACGCTGGTGCTGGCCGACGTGGCGGCGGGAGATGGATCTCCACGGCATGATCCGGCACGGTTGGCCCAAGCGTTCGCACAGATCTTTGTCAGCGGCCACTGTCCCCGGCAAGATTCGGCGAGACTGCCCTGACGGGATGATGGCTACAGGGGGAGGATCACATCCATGGCGATGACCGGCGTGGTGAAGGACGAGCTGAGCAGGCTGTCCGTCATGAAGCCGTGCTGCCGCAAGTCCGAGGTGTCGACGCTGCTGCGCTTCGCCGGAGGGCTGCACATTGTCAGCGGGCGCATCGTGATCGAGGCGGAGCTCGACACCGGAGCCGCGGCGCGACGTCTGCGCAAGGACCTCGCGGAGGTCTTCGGGCACAGCTCCGACGTGGTGGTGCTGGCGCCGAGCGGCCTGCGCAAGGGCAACCGGTACGTCGTCCGAGTGTTCCGCGACGGTGAGTCCCTGGCGCGCCAGACCGGGCTGATCGACAACAACGGCCGCCCGGTCCGCGGCCTGCCCCGGCACGTCGTGTCCGGCGGCGCCTGCGACGCCGAGTCGGCGTGGCGGGGGGCGTTCCTGGCGCACGGCTCGCTGACCGAGCCCGGCCGTTCCATGTCCCTCGAGGTGACCTGCCCCGGGCCCGAGGCGGCCCTGGCGCTGGTCGGCGCGGCGCGGCGACTGAGGATCCACGCCAAGGCGCGCGAGGTGCGGGGCGTGGACCGCGTCGTCGTCCGCGACGGCGACGCGATCTCGGCGCTGCTGACCCGGCTGGGCGCGCACGACTCGGTGCTCGCCTGGGAGGAGCGCCGGATGCGCCGGGAGGTGCGCGCGACCGCGAACCGCCTGGCCAATTTCGACGACGCGAACCTCCGTCGCTCCGCGCGGGCGGCGGTCGCGGCCGGGGCGCGGGTCGCGCGCGCCCTGGAGATCCTCGCCGACGACGCGCCCGAGCACCTCGTGGCCGCCGGCCGGCTGCGGCTGGAGCACAAGCAGGCGTCGCTGGAGGAGCTCGGACAGCTCGCCGACCCGCCGTTGACCAAGGACGCCATCGCCGGCCGGATCCGCCGCCTGCTGGCCATGGCCGACAAGCGCGCCATGGATCAGGGCATCGCCGGCACCGAGGCGAACGTCACCGCCGACATGCTCGCGCCCTGATCGGTCGGGCGGATTCCCATAGCTCACTGACGGGCCCGTGGACGCCCTGATCGGTCGCGCGGGCGGTGCCCGGACCTCGCCGACGGGCCGTGCGCGCCCTGATCCGGCGGATCCGCCGATCCCGGTGATCCGCGTCCGGGATCCGGTGGAGAAATCTCGGCGGAGGATGTCGAGGGCCGCCCGCCGGCCCCGACCACCTGGCGAGAGACGCCCGATGGGGGCGTCCGGAGCGAAGGGCGACGAGCGTGAAGTACATGATCCTGATCTACGGCAACCAGGAGCTGTGGGAGTCGTTCCCGGAGGAGGAGTTCGCCAAGGCCGTCGCGGCGCAGGACGCGTTCAACCGGAAGTACGCCGAGACCGGCGAACTGCTGGGCGCGTACGGCAACGCGGACGCGGCCCAGGCGAAGGTCGTGCGGGTGCGCGACGGCGTGCCGGCGGTGACCGACGGTCCGTACCTGGAGACCAAGGAGTACCTGGCGAGCTGGTACCTGATCGACGTGGACGGGGAGCGGCGCGCGCTGGAGATCGCCGCCGAGCTGCCGTTCGCCTCGACGCGCGCGGTCGAGGTCTGGCCGATCCTGCACGAGGCCGCCGGGAACACTCTGTGACCTTTGCCGGGGCGCCGTCCGACGAGCCGCTCGAGGACCTGCTGCGCCGCCTGGCGCCGCAGGTCCTCGGGGCCCTCATGCGCCGCTACGGCCGCTTCGACGGCTGCGAGGACGCCGTTCAGGAGGCGCTGCTCGCCGCCGCCGCCCAGTGGCCCGCCGAGGGCGTCCCGGACAATCCGTACGGCTGGCTGGCCACCGTCGCCACGAGGCGGTTCACCGACCGGGTCCGCAGCGACGCGGCGCGCCGGCGGCGGGAGGACGCCGACCTCCTCGCCACTCCGCCCGCACTCCTGGTCGCGGCCGCCGCCGACCAGCGGCCTTCGGGCGGGCACGACGACAGCCTGACGCTGCTGTTCCTGTGCTGCCATCCCGCCCTCTCGCCGCCGACGCAGGTCGCGCTGACGCTGCGGGCGGTCGGCGGGCTCGGCACCGCCGAGATCGCCCGCGCCTTCTTCGTCCCCGAGCCGACCATGGCCCAGCGCATCAGCCGGGCCAAGCAGACGATCCGCAAGGCGGGCGCGAGATTCGAGCTCCCGCCGCCGGCCGAACGCCCCGAACGGCTCCGGGCGGTGCTGCACGTCCTGTACCTGATGTTCAACGAGGGCTACACCGTCAGCGCCGGTCCCGATCTGCAGCGGCACGACCTGACCGCCGACGCCCTGCGCCTGACCCGCCTGCTGCGCCGGCTGCTGCCGGACGACGGCGAGGTCGCCGGGCTGCTGGCCCTCATGCTCCTGACCGAGGCCCGCCGTGACGCCCGTACGCGCCCGGACGGCTCGCTCGTCCCCCTGGCCGAGCAGGACCGCGGCCGCTGGGACCGGGGCCTCATCACCGAAGGCGTCGCCCTCATCACCGCGACGCTGTCCCGCACCCGCGAGCTCGGGCCGTACCAGATCCAAGCGGCCATCGCCGCGGTCCATGACGAGGCCGAGCGGGTCGAGGACACCGACTGGCCGCAGGTCCTGGCGCTGTACGAGCTGCTGGAGCGCGTCGCGCCGAACCCGATGACCACCCTGGGCCGGGCGGTCGCCGTCGCCATGGTGCACGGTCCGCGGCACGGCCTGGACCTGGTCGCCGGCCTGGAGGCCGACGACCGCGTGGCGCGCCACCACCGGCTCCATGCCGTACGGGCCCACCTGCTGGAGACCGCGGGCCGCCGGCAGGAGGCCCTGGACGCGTACCGGACCGCCGCCCGGTACGCGACGAGCGTGCCGGAGAAGCGCTATCTCGACGCCCGCGCGGGCCGGCTCGCGTCCGCCGGCCCCGGCGGGTGACCCACGCCGGGTCGGGGCGGTGGTCGTACCGGCGACGTACTCGGCGAGGCACCGCGGTGACGGGCGATCCTCGGCGCCGTGGTGGTCGCCCCCGTCGGCGACGGCCTGGAGTGATGCGAATCACTAGGGGACGTATGGGGCGATCTGTATCGATTTGGTCTAGACCATTAGGTCTAGACCAATTACGCTGGGCATGGTCCGCCGCCCGCCATTCGGATGTTGGCTCCCGGCAGGGCGGCGGACCGGTCGTTCCGGCCCGGTGGTTACAGTCACGTCACGACGGGTTCGGTAGGGTCGACCACGAGAGCACACGTCAGGTTCACAGGCCCCTGGGTGCCTCCGGGGGCGCGAAGCATGAGGAGATCGGTGCCGTGACCATCCGGGTTGGCGTTAACGGCTTCGGCCGCATCGGCCGTAACTTCTGGCGAGCGCTGAACGCCGCCGGTGGCGATGTCGAGATCGTGGCGGTCAACGACCTCACCGACAACGCCACGCTCGCCCACCTGCTGAAGTACGACAGCATCCTCGGCCGGCTGTCCGAAGAGGTGAAGGCCGGCGCGGACGAGATCACCGTGGGCGGCAAGTCCATCAAGGCCTTCGCCGAGCGTGACCCGGCCAAGCTGCCCTGGGGCGACCTGGGCGTCGACATCGTCATCGAGTCGACCGGCCTGTTCACCGACGCCAACAAGGCGAAGGTCCACGTCGAGAACGGCGCGAAGAAGGTCATCATCTCCGCGCCGGCCAAGAACGAGGACGTCACGATCGTGATGGGCGTGAACGACGACGCCTACGACCCGGCGCTCCACACGGTCATCTCGAACGCGTCCTGCACCACCAACTGCCTGGGCCCGATGGCCAAGGTCATCCACGACACGTTCGGCATCGAGCGCGGTCTGATGACCACGATCCACGCCTACACCCAGGACCAGAACCTTCAGGACGGCCCGCACAAGGACCTGCGCCGCGCCCGCGCCGCCGCCCTGAACATCGTCCCGACCAGCACCGGCGCCGCCAAGGCCATCGGCCTCGTGCTGCCGCAGCTCAAGGGCAAGCTCGACGGCTACGCGCTGCGCGTTCCGGTGCCGACCGGCTCGGCCACCGACCTCACCGTCACGGTGGGCCGCGAGACCAGCGTCGAGGAGGTCAACGCGGCGCTGCGCGACGCGGCCGAGGGCCCGCTGCGCGGGATCCTCACCTACACCGAGGACCCGATCGTCTCCAGCGACATCGTCACCGACCCGGCGTCCTGCATCTTCGACTCCGGGCTCACCAAGGTGATCGGCGACCAGGTCAAGGTCGTCGGCTGGTACGACAACGAGTGGGGCTACTCCAACCGCCTCGTCGACATCACCAAGCTGGTGGGCTCCCGTCTCTGAGCCGAGGGCGGCGGGCGCGCGCCGAGTGATCGGCGCGAGTGCGCCGTGAGCCGGTGACGGCGAACCCACGAACGAGCGCAGCAGGTCCCGGACCTGCTGCGCTCGTTCCGACACGACCAGGAGTGCGATCAATGAGCATGTCCACGATCGACGATCTCGGCGACGTGCGCGGTAAGCGGGTGCTGGTCCGTTCGGACCTCAACGTTCCGCTGCAGGACGGCGTGATCGGGGATGACGGCCGGATCCGGGCCAGCGTCCCGACCATCAACAAGCTCGCCGACAAGGGCGCGCGCGTCATCGTCTGCGCCCACCTCGGCCGCCCCAAGGGGCAGGTGAAGCCGGAGTTCTCGCTGGCGCCCGTCGCCGAGCGGCTGGGCGAGCTGCTGGGCCGCGAGGTCCGCTTCGCCACCGACACCGTCGGTGACTCCGCGCGGGCCACCGTCGACGCGCTCCAGGACGGCGAGGTCGCCCTCCTGGAGAACCTCCGCTTCGAGGCCGGTGAGACCAGCAAGGACGACGCCGAGCGCGGCGAGTTCGCCGACCGCCTGGCCGCGCTCGCCGAGCTGTACGTCGGCGACGGCTTCGGCGCCGTGCACCGCAAGCACGCCAGCGTCTACGACGTGCCGCAGCGGCTCCCGCACGCGGCCGGCGGCCTCATCGCCGCCGAGGTCGACGTGCTCCGCCGCCTCACCGGCGACCCCGCCCGGCCGTACGTCGTCGTCCTGGGCGGCGCGAAGGTCTCCGACAAGCTCGGCGTCATCGCCAACCTCCTCGGCAAGGTCGACCGCCTGATCATCGGCGGCGGCATGGCGTACACCTTCCTGAAGGCCCAGGGCCACGAGGTCGGCAAGTCGCTGCTGCAGGAGGACCAGCTCGACCAGGTCCGCGGGTTCATCGAGGAGGCGGCCAAGCGCGACGTCGACCTCGTCCTGCCGGTCGACGTGCTGGCGGCCACCGAGTTCGCCCCCGACGCGGAGCACGAGGCCGTCGAGGCCACCGCGATCCCGGCCGACCGCGAGGGCCTGGACATCGGCCCGCGCACCCGTGAGCTGTTCGCGAGCAAGCTCGCCGACGCGGCCACCGTCTTCTGGAACGGCCCGATGGGCGTGTTCGAGTTCGACGCCTTCGCCGGCGGCACCCGCGCGGTGGCGGAGGCCCTGATCGCCTCGGACGCGTTCACCGTGGTCGGCGGCGGCGACTCGGCCGCGGCCGTGCGCAAGCTCGGCCTCGACGAGGACGGCTTCTCCCACATCTCGACCGGTGGCGGCGCGAGCCTCGAGTACCTCGAGGGCAAGACGCTGCCCGGCCTGTCCGTCCTGGAGGACTGATCGTGGCATCGAAACCCGCCCCGCAGCAGCGGAAGCCGCTCATCGCCGGCAACTGGAAGATGAACCTCACCCACTTCGAGGGCATCGCGCACGTCCAGAAGGTCGCCTTCGGCCTCAAGGACGCCGACTACGAGGCGGTGGACGTCGCGATGCTGCCGCCGTTCACCTTCATCCGCAGCATTCAGATGCTCGTGGACGCCGACAAGCTCAAGCTCGTGTACGGCGCGCAGGACGTCTCGCCGCACGAGAAGGGCGCCTACACCGGCGAGATCTCCGCCGCGATGCTCGCCAAGCTCGGCTGCACGTACGTCCTGGCCGGGCACTCCGAGCGCCGCCAGTACCACCACGAGGACGACACGCTCGTCAACGCCAAGGTGAAGGCGGCCCTCAAGGACGACCTGACGCCGATCCTGTGCGTCGGCGAGGGTCTGGAGGTCCGCAAGGCCGGCGAGCACCTGTCCCACACGCTCGCCCAGGTCGAAGGCGGTCTGCAGAAGGTCCCGGCCGACCAGGCGCAGCGCATCGTGATCGCGTACGAGCCGGTGTGGGCGATCGGCACCGGCGAGGTCGCCACGCCGGAAGACGCGCAGGAGGTCTGCGGCGCGATCCGCACGCGGCTGGCCGAGCTGTACAGTGGAGACCTCGCCGATCAGGTCCGCATCCTCTACGGGGGCTCCGTCAAGGGCGGCAACATCGCCGGCATCATGGCGAAGCCGGACATCGACGGAGCGCTCGTCGGTGGAGCGAGCCTGGACGCGGGGGAGTTCGTCAAGATCTGCAGGTATCGCGAGCTACCCGTGTGATCTTGCGCATCAGACTGCGCGTTTCTGCTGAACCACGCGGTGGAACGTCGTACCCTCGATAGCGGATGACCTGAATACGCGAACATTCCCCGCGAGCAGCGGGGTGAATCACGAAAGCGCTGAACTGCTGTGATCATCACAATCTCCATCGTGCTCATCATCACGAGCGCGCTGATGGTGCTGCTCGTCCTCCTGCACAAGGGGAAGGGCGGTGGGCTGTCGGACCTGTTCGGCGGCGGCATCAGCTCGTCGCTCGGCGGGTCGTCCGTGGTCGAGCGGAACCTCGACCGGTTCACGATCGGCGCGGGCGTGATCTGGTTCGCGTCGATCATCGCGCTGGGTCTGCTGCTCAAGCACGGCCATCACGGCTGAGTACGAGCCAAACCCGCAGTGTGTTGACGGCCGCCGCTTCGCGCAGCGGCGGCAAAGGAAGCGAGGAGTAGTCCGTGGGTAGTGGCAACGCTATTCGGGGTAGCCGAGTCGGTGCTGGCCCGATGGGAGAGGCCGAGCGTGGTGAGGCGGCCCCGCGCGTCTGGGTGAGCTTCTACTGCGCGAACCGGCATGAGTCCCGGCCGAGTTTCGCGACCGACGTCGCGGTTCCCGACCAGTGGGACTGTCCCCGGTGCGGGTTCCCCGCCGGTAAGGACCCCGAGAACCCGCCGGCGCCGCCGCGCAATGAGCCCTACAAGACGCATCTCGCCTACGTGAAGGAGCGGCGCAGCGACGCCGACGGCGAGGCCATCCTCGAGGAGGCGCTGGCCAAGCTGCGCGCCGAGCGCGCCGCCATCCACGCGGCGATGCAGCGCGCTCGCAACTAGCTCCGCGTATCGCAGCACCGTTCGGCCCGGTCCCGCCTCGGCGGAACCGGGCCGAACGCGTCCCGCGCGAAATCCCGATCGACGGCGGAGCCGTCCGTTAGGATGTGATCCGCGACTGGCGCATGAGGTGGAGTTCACCACCGGGGAGCGAACAGATCTGGCACCGCGCGCCTGGGTGCTGGGAGCCCGTATCTGGAGGCCCCATGCACCAGCCGCCCCTGTCCCACCTCACCGCCGCCGATCCCGACGTGGCCGGGCTGATCGAGGCCGAGGCGCAACGGCAGCACGACAAGATCCGCCTCATCGCCTCGGAGAACTACGTCTCGCCCGCCGTGCTGGAGGCGACCGGCTCCGTCCTCACCAACAAGTACTCCGAGGGCTATCCCGGCAAGCGCTACTACGAGGGCCAGCAGGTCGTCGACCCCGTCGAGGAACTGGCCAAGGCGCGTGCCCGCGAGTTGTTCGGCGCCGCCCACGCCAACGTCCAGCCGTACTCCGGCTCGCCTGCCAACCTGGCCGTCCACCTGGCGTTCCTGAACCCGGGCGACACGTTCCTGTCGCTGGAGCTCGCCCACGGCGGTCACCTCACCCACGGGTCGCCCGTGTCGATCACCGGCAAATGGCTGCGGCCGGTGCACTACGGCGTGGGCCGCGAGACCGGCCGGATCGACCTGGACGAGGTACGCGACCTCGCTCGTGCGGAACGCCCGAAGGTCATCCTCTGCGGCGGCACCGCGATCCCGCGGACGATCGACTTCCCAGCGTTCGCCGAGATCGCCCGCGAGGTCGGCGCCGTCCTCGTCGCGGACATCGCGCACATCGCCGGGCTCGTCGCGGGCGGCGCGCACCCGTCGCCGGTCGGGCACGCGGACGTCATCACCACGACGACGCACAAGACCCTGCGCGGCCCGCGCGGCGCCATGATCCTGACGACCGAGGAGCACGCCACCGCGATCGACAAGGCGGTCTTCCCCGGCCTGCAGGGCGGCCCGCACAACCACACGACCGCCGCGATCGCGGTGGCGCTGAAAGAGGCCGCCCAGGAGGATTTCAAGGCGTACTCCCGCCAGATCGTCGCGAACGCCCGGGCCCTTGCCGCCGCGCTGACCGAGCGCGGGTTCGACCTCGTCTCCGGTGGGACCGACAACCACCTCATCCTGATCGACCTCACGAACAAGGAGATCGGCGGCAAGCCGGCGGCCAAGGCGCTCGACCGTGCGGGCATCGAGCTGAACTTCAACACGGTGCCCTTCGACCCGCGCAAGCCGTGGAACCCGTCGGGCATCCGGCTCGGCACCGCCGCGATCACGACTCGCGGCCTCACCGAGGAGCACATGCCGTTCGTCGCGGCGTCGATCGACCAGGCCGTCGCGTCCGCCGACGACGAGGCGGCCCTCGACAAGGTCGCCGCGGAGATCCGCGAGCTGCTCGGGGGTTTCCCCATGCCCGGCTGGGCCGCGACGCCCTGACCCGCGACCGATGAGAAGGACCCGGCAGCCGACGGCACGCCGGGTTCTTCCCTCATGTCCCGAGAGAAGCGCTGATCCCGGCGCCCGTCCCTGCCCCCGCTCCGTCGCGCGGTGAGCCGACGAGCCTGGCGGCGCCGCCGCCAGGCTCGTCCTCGCCGATGGGCCGGTCCGTCAGATCGCGCGGGCCGGCTGGTTCTTGTCGTTCTGGCGGGCCAGCTCGATGAGCAGCAGCACCTGGGCCAGGCAGGCGTTCTCGAAGTCGCCCAGGTGCAGGCTCTCGTCGAGGCCGTGCGCCCGGCAGTCGGGGTCGGAGCCCGCGCTGGTGACGAGGATCGCGGCGTCGGGAAAGGCGTCGGCGAACTCCGCGATGAACGGGATCGTCCCGCCGATCCCGACGTGGACGAGGTCGCCGCCGTACGCCAGGCCGTAGGCGCTGCGGGCCGCCTCGAACGCCGGGCCCGTGGTGTCGACGGCGTACGGCCGGCCGGCCTTGCCCGCGGTGACCTCGACCTCGACGCCCCAGGGAGCACGGTCGCGCAGGTGCTCGATCAGCTTCCGCTGCGCGGCCGGGGCGTCCTCGCCCGGCGCGAGGCGGAGGCTGACCTTGGCGCGGGCCGTCGCGGTGAGCGTGTTGGACGCCTTGGCGACCGGGGTCGCGTCGATGGCCAGCACGGTCAGCGCGGGCTTCGTCCAGATGCGTTCGGCGACGGTGCCGTCGCCCAGCAGCCGGACTCCGTCGAGCAGGCCCGCCTCGGCGCGGAACCGCTCCTCCGGGTAGTCCACCGCGGGCGCGGGCGCCGAGACGAGGCCCTCGACGGCGACCCGGCCCTCGTCGTCGTGGAGGGTGGCCAGCAGGCGGCACAGCGCGGTCAGGGCGTCTGGGGTGGCCCCGCCGTAGATGCCGGAGTGCACGCTGTGCTCCAGTGCCCGTACCTCGACGATGACGTCGGTCATCCCACGGAGGGTCGTCGTGAGGGACGGCGTGCCGACGTCGAGGTTCGTGGAGTCGGCGAGGACGCAGACGTCCGCGGTGAGCTTGTCGCGGTGCCGTTCCAGGAACGCGCCCAGCGTCGGCGAGCCGATCTCCTCCTCACCCTCGACGAAGACCGTGACGCCGACCGGCGGCCGGCCGCCGAAGAACCGGAGCACGGCCAGGTGGGCGGCGATGCCCGCCTTGTCGTCGGCCGAGCCACGGGCGAACAGGCGCCCGTCCCGCTCCTCCGGCTCGAACGGCGGGCTCGTCCAGCCGCCGGGGTCACCGGTCGGCTGGACGTCGTGGTGCGCGTACAGCAGCACGGTCGGCATGTCCGGCGGCGCCGGGAAGTGCGCGACGACCGCGGGGCGGCCGCCCTCGATGTCGTCGAGGATCTCCACGTCGGCCGCGCCCGCCTCCTTCAGCAGCCGCGCGGTCAGCTCCGCCGAACGCCGTACGTCCGCCGCGTGGGCGGGATCGGCGCTGACGGAGGGGATCCGGATCAGGGCGTCGAGGTCGGACCGTACGCCGGGCAGGAGCTTGCTCAGGGTCTGCCGAACGTCGTCGCGCATGGAGGCGTCATCCTTCGCGTTCGATGCGGCCGGGATCGTCCGCATGTCGATCAGGGAGGCGGCGTGCTCGGCGATGTCGGCCGCGGCCCGCCGGTCGGGGCCGGTCGCCAGGACGTACCCGGCTCGTCCCCGGAAGTCGGTGAGGGAGGGCATCACGTCGCCGACCCGGTTCAGCTCGCCGATGCGGACGACGCCGTCGACGGCGGTGGCCTCGTCCAGCCCGGTGATCGCGACGATCCGGCCGGGAGGCGGGGTCAGGAGCCGTACGGCGCACGTCGCGGCCGGCACGTCGAAGGGGGCCGGCAGCCGGTCGTACGCGTAGGCCAGGGCGGTGGCCTCGGCCATGTCGACGCCGACGACCAGCTCGAGCATCTCCCAGTACCGGGCCCCGCCCCAGCGAGGGTTGATCTCGACCACGGTGGCCCGGTCGCCGTCGATCATGACCTCGGTGTTGGTGGGGCCCCACATGTAGCCGATGGCGTCGAGGGCGGCGAACACGGCCTCGGTGGCCGTCTTGACGACCTCGGGCGGGTGCTCACCCGGCATCTGGTGCGCGATCTCGACGAAGTGCGGCGGTCCCGACGTGTGCTTGGCGGGGACGATGAGCGCGCGGTGCCGCCCGCCGGCGCTCATCGTCTCGACGCTGGTCTCCAGCCCGGTGAGGAACTCCTCGGCGAGCACGCCCGCCGTGCGGGACTCGGGCGCGGTGTGCGCCCAGGCGTTCGGGATGTCGTCCGGAGTCCGGACGAGGGCGACGCCCCGGCCCCCGTTGCCGTCGGCCGGCTTCAGGAGGACGCCTCCGGGACAGGTGTCGAGGAACTCGCGTACCTCCTCGACGTCGGTGCAGACGCGGTGGGCGATCGTCTCGACGCCGCGCTCGGCGAGCCGGCGCCGCATCGCCGCCTTGTCCTGCGCGAGCGTCACGGCCTCGACCGGGTTCACCCGGACACCGAGGGCCTCGCCCACGATCGCGGTGGGCAGCAGCGCGTGCTCGGTGGCCGCGATCATCGCGTCGATCGGCCGCCAGGCGTGGATCTCCCGGGCGCAGGCCAGCAGCGCGTCGACGTCGGTGACGTCGGTGCTGAACGTCCGCAGCGCGAGCTTGCGTTCGAAGGTCTCGTCGGTGCCGGTGCGCACGATGGCGGTCAGCGTGACGGGCACACCGAGGAGCTTGCCGATGATCTCGGGACGCGCCCCGACGAACACCAGGTGAGGGAACATCTTCGGTCCGGTCCAATCGTGTCGTGAAGTCAGGGCGTGGTGGTCGTCTCCGCCGCGACGGTCGGCCGCTCGTGCCGGACGCGTTCCCGTTCGGCCCACCGCGAGACCCGCGGGGACACCGCCCCGGCGGCCGCGAGGACGACGCCGAGCACGATCCAGCCCGTACGCCCGGTGGGCAGGACGAGGGCGGTGATGATGAACGGGCCGGTCACGTCGAGGAGCGAGGTCCCGAGGTTGAAGACCGACAGGAAGCGGGTGCGGGACGCCTCGGGGGACAGCAGCAGGGACAACCCCCAGGTGCCGGCCGCCTGCCACATCTCGGCGAAGGTCAGGGCGAGCGTGCCGACCACGAGGACGGCGCCGGCGGTCCAGGGCGCGATCGGCAGGTGACCGTCCGCCGCGACGAGCAGCAGGGCGCAGCAGAGGAGCATCCAGCCCGCGTTGCGCAGCGCCCGCGCCGCTCCGGTCGCGTCGTCGGTCTGCCGGGTCATCCGCACCTGCAGGAGGACGACGAGCACGGTGTTGATCGCGACCAGCACGCTGACCATCGGCTTGGGCACCAGGTGCCGCGAGACGATCCACAGCGGCAGGCCGATCGACAGGATGAACCGGTGCATGCTGAGCACCCCGGTCAGCACCGCCGAGACGAGGAACGCGGGGCGGGTGCGCACGCGGTCGGGCGCCTCGCCCTTCGGCTTGCGCACCGGCTTAGGCGGGTTCTGCAGCACGATGCCGCGCAGCAGCGCCGCGGCGAGGATGAACGACGCGGCGTTGCCGAGGACGACGCACAGCAGCGAGACGCGGCCGGGGGACAGCAGGGCGAGCGACGCGAGCAGCGCGCCGAGCGTGAACCCCGCGTTGCGGATGCTGCGCAGCGCGCCCGCCGTCTTGACCCGGTTCTGTTCTCCCACGGCGGAGGTGACGAACGACAGCAGGATCGGCTGGCTGGCCCGCTCCGCCAGACCCAGGAACACCGCGACCGCGACATATCCGGCGAAGTTGTGGATGAAGGCGTATCCGATGAAGGCCGCCGCCCGCCACAGCTGGATGCTCAGCAGGATCGCCCGCACGCCGATCCGGTCCGCGAGCGAGCCCCACAGCACGGATGAGAAGAGCCCGATGAAGGCGCCCAGCGTCAGGCCGCGTCCGATCTGCGTCGGCGTCAGGTGCAGGACGACGCTGAACAGCACGACCGACGCCGAGGTGAACGCGCCGTTGCCGGTGGAGTCGATGATCGAGACGATCAGCAGGCGCCGGGCGTTCGGGGACGCCCACGCGCCGTCCCCCAGGTTCGGCCGCCTCACCGGACCGTGACCCGGATCAGGCGGGCCGCGCTCTCGACGCGCTCCCACGCCTGGCCGGCGTCGTCGCCCACGGCCATGACGTGGCCGATCCGGTCGCGGGAGGCGCGGGGCGCGGCGACGCGGTCCCCCGGGGCGGCCGTGACCGTGGCGGCCCGCACGCCGGGCGCGGCGGTCGCCTCGTCGAGGCCGGTGACGCCGTCCAGGACACCGGACGTGGCCGTGAGGAACTTCACCGCCGCCGCGCGTACGGGCGTGGCCGGGATCGCGCCGACCGGTCCGTCACGGCCCATCAGCGAGGCGTACGCGCCGAGGAGCGGGAAATCGTACGCGATCCGGACCAAGTCGGTGATGCGGTCGCCCGCCAGCCGCCCGGCGCACTCGATCAGTACCGGGCCGGCCGCGGTGACCATCCACTCGCAGTGCAGGATGCCGAACTCGTACCCCGACGCGTCGACCAGGGTCTGTATCCCGTCGAGCAGGTCCTTCCGCACGGCCGCGCCGACCGGGGCGGGCACCACGTGTCCGATCTCGACCGGATGGCGGCCGGGCAGCACGCGCTTGTCGGTGACGCTGCCGAAGACGACCTTCCCGCCGGCCACGAGGCACTCGACGCTGACCTCCGAGCCGTGCAGGCGTTCCTCGACGAGGTAGCGCGTGAACGGCGGCGGGTCGAACCGTACGCGGCCCTCGGCCGTCGTCGTGTGCCGCCAGGCCTCGGCCAGGTCGTCCCCCGGGTCGAGGAGCACGACGCCCTGGCTGCCGGACCGCCCGGTCGGCTTGAGGACGAGCCCGCCGCCGCCCGGCCCGTCGCCGGCCAGCTCGCCCGCCGCCCTCTCCAGGCCGGCCAGGTCGTGCACCTCGCGCCACCGGGGGTTGGGAATCCCGGCGGCGTGGGCGACCTCGCGCAGCCGCAGCTTGTCCCGGAAGATCTCGGCCGCGTGTACGCCCGCGCCGGGCAGGCCGAGTTCGGCGGCGATGCGGGCCGAAGCCTCGGTCGTCATCTCGTCGATGGCCGGCAGCACCCGCTCGATCACGGTGCCGGCCGGCAGGGAGTCGATCAGGGCGCGGGGCTCGAACGGGCCGATGTAGTCGCAGGGCACGAGCGCCTCGACGGTCGGCAGGCTCTTCGCCTTCTCTCGCAGGCCGCGCTGCTCGATCACCTGCGGATGCTCGATGACCACCATGGTCTCGCCCGGCATCTGCTCCTGCAGGCTGCTGATCAGTTTGACTCCGCAGCCGATTACCAGTGTCGCCACGAGGCCCCTCTCAGCGCTCCGTCACCGGTTCGATGATGAGGCTGCGCTCCAGTTCGCGGATGCGGTGGTAGTCCTTCTCGATGGCGTCCCAGTCGGACGCTCCTTGGACGATCCAGCCCAGGCTCGTGCTCATCCCCGTCGTCTGCGGGACGACCTTGCCGTTCTCCGGCAGGGACATCGCGTAGAACGTCGGCATCTTCCGTACTTCCTCGAAGATGTCGATGTTGCGCAGCTCGCCGTTGCTTTCGGCGGCGAGCCAGACCGTCCGTACCTCCTGCTGCAGCTCGTACCACGGGACGTACTCGCCGTCGGCGTAGTGCCGCACCGTACGGTCGATCTGGTTGTCGCCGGTGGCGAGCGAGCCGGAGATCATCATGCAGCTGCCCGAGTAGCGGGCCGCGAGCTCGATCAGGCGTGGGCCGTCGGGCGTGAGCATGACCTCCGCGTGCGTGGAGCCGTTGCGGATGCCGCAGGCGTGGGCGGCCTGCGCGGTGTACTCCCACAGCGGCCGCACGACCGGGTCGTCCGGGGCGAGGAAGTCGGCGACGTCGTAGATGCCGATCTCGCCGTCCCGCGTGCGCTTCTGGTAGACGCAGACGTCGACCAGGCCGTGCTGCCCGTTCACGGAGTACAGGTCGACGATGTACTCGGTGCCATCCGCGAACTCCTGAATGATCACCTTGTCGTTGACCTGGCCGTAGTGGTTGAGCGTGCCGAGCAGCCGGTCGAAGTACCGCCGCCAGTCGTCTCCCGCCTCGATCAGGCGGACGTCCTCGGCGCCGCTGCTCTTGGGGGGCTTGATGACCAGCGGGCGGCCTTCGAGCCCGGTGCTCTTGAGCCAGTCGGCCACCTCCTCCGGATCGGAGGAGCAGATCGTCCGCAGGTGCGGGACCCCGTCCCTCTCAAGGGACTTGGCCATCAGGGCCTTGTCGCGGTGGACGGGGGACGACCCCGGCACGTTCCCGGTGCCGGGGAGCACGGCGTCGACGAGCTCGCCGGCGAGTTCGACGCCCGGCTCGAGGCCGGGGACGATGCAGATCGGGTCGTATCCCTTCACCGTCGCGACGAGTTTCTCGAAATCGCCGTCGAAGTAGTGGATCGCGGCGAAGTCATCGGGAAACCATCGGGGAAGAAACGTCTCCATCGGTTCCGGAGTGCTCATGACGGCGATCGGCGTGACACCTCGATCCCGAAAAGCACTAGCAAATCCCCGGGAGCTTCCGAATGGGATGTGATAAGCGTCAACGATAATCGCGTAACGGTCCATCGGGATCCTTGTCGTCCGGCCTGGGTGTCCGGCGAGGAGCAGGGCCCGTGTCGGTGACCTCGCCGTTGTAACCACTATGGGAGGTTACATGGCATCCTAGGGATGGAACAGCGCGCATGCCGGATGAATGCCGAAAGTCCGCGATGGAGGCCGGCGTACCGCGTGTCGTGCCCGGTCACCGGGCCGACGGCGGCGTTTCGGCGCCGATCCGCGCGGGTCCCGCGGCCGGTTACGGCCTCGCCGCAGGCGCCGCAGGAAGCGACGCGGCCGGGCGGGACCCGCGCCGTGCGACGCGGATCAGAGTCTGCGGCCGACCCCGACGAGCGCCTTGCGCGGAATCGTCATCCGCCAGGACCGCAGATCGCTGTCGTATTCCAGGGTGCCGCGCAGCGGCTCGCCGTCGCCGTTGTCGTACTGGAATATCTGCTTCGCCCGGTCCAAGGCCCAGCGGAACGCCTCCTGCTCGCCCAGGCTTTCCTGAATCCGGCACAGGCCGTACATGTTCACGAGGTATTCGCCGAGGTTGAGCTCTGCCGTCTCGGGCGTCTCCCCGACCGCGGTGTACGGATCGTCGATCTCCACGACTTCGTACGTGTCGAATCCCGCCTTGATCAGGTATTCCTGGATCTCGTCGGCGGTGAAGTGGGCGAACTCGTGCCCCGTCTGCGAATAGGGGTCGACGACCGTCGTGAACCAGGTGTCCATCGGCGACCCCGCCTCGAAGTCGTGCAGCAGGAACGTTCCGCCCCGCCGGAGCACGCGGTAGGCGTCCTCGGCGACGACGCCACGGTCCTCGGCGGGGATGTGGTGGCTGCCGTAGGCGAGCAGCACCCCGTCGACGGACTCCGTCTGGAAGAGCTGCCGCTCGGCGCGTTGCAGCAGCGCCGGGATTCCCGCGGCCCACGCGGTCTGCACCATGTGCGGGGACGCGTCACAGGTCACGACCTCGACGTCGGGGATGCCGAGCCGGGCACAGACCTGCCGCACCAGGCCGTTGCCGCCCAAGAGGTCGACGATCGTGCGTCGGTCCGCGGTGTCCTGCTCGCCGGGGGCCGGCCGCATCAGCTCCATCAACCGGCCGATCCCGTACGCACGCGCGTCCACATTGAGCACCTGGGCGCGGACATAGCTCGAACCCCTGCCGCCCGCCGTGTCGGCGTCGAAGTCGTCCCGGTGTGCGCCGTTCCGCGCGCGTTCGCATTCCCATGACTCGACGCGGTCCAGGTCGATGCGCCGGTAGACGCCCGGCGAATGGCGGCGCAGCTGTTCGATCTGAGCTCGAAGGTCGTTGCCGGGCACGAAGGCGCCGTTCATTTCAGCGGACATTAGTCCTCCGGTCACCGATTAATTCGGACGCTCGCCTGATGTTATTGAAGGAAGACCGAGTTGACCAGATGTAATTTTCAAAAGAGTTGATCACTGTTAGACGTCTTGTTCGGTCGCCGTCTCTGGGGTATGGCGGCGGTTTCGGGTGAACTTACGTCTTGCCGAATTGGTGCACCATGGGCATTTTCGCGGCCGTCACCTGCGGGAAGGCCGATGAGCGGCGCCGCCGGCGGCGGGAGGCCGGGCTTGGGGGCATATTACCTCTAACGATCTTTCCGTGGGCGGGTCGCGCTGTTTCGAGCGCCTGATGAAGCCATTAGACTTAGCGATGAACGCCTCCGGGGGCCGGGCGTTGCCTAGACTGTGCTTCGGAGCTGATGACAATTGCCGCAGAACAAGTTCGAGTTCAGATTCAGGGGCGGTCGGCTCTGCCTCGATTTCGCCGCCACGCTGGGCGGGCGCTATCGGGAGCCCGTTGAGCGCCTCGCGGCCCCCGCCGACCTCGGGCGCTGGTTCCGGCTGGCGCTGTCCCTGTCGGCCGACGTGCCCGCGCAGGAGAGCGGCCTCGACGACGCCCGTGAGCTGCGCGAGGCCCTCTACCGGCTCGTCCACCCCGGTACCCGCGGCGGGCCGGCGCGCGCCGACGTCGAGCTGGTCAACGCGTGGGCGGGGCGTCCCGACTTCGCGCCCGAGCTGTCGGCGGACGCCCGATCGGTCACGCTGCGCTCGGCCCGCACCGTGGAGGCCGGCCTGGCCACCGTGGCGCGCGACGCCATCGATCTGCTGACCGGCCCCTGGCTCGAACGGGTCCGCGAGTGCGCCTTCTCCGACTGCTCGCTGCTGTTCGTCGACACGTCCCGGCCCGGTCAGCGCCAGTGGTGCGACATGAAGGCGTGCGGCAACCGCCACAAGGTGCGGCAATACCGTAAGGCCCACGCGGGCTAGCGCCGCCTCCAGGCCTTACGGCATTTCCCTGATTCCCGCGATTACCGTGCGGTCCCTACCGCACGGAGTGCGGTGACGGCGGACCGACGCGGATCGCGACGGCCTTGCACTGGGAGTATTCCCGGAGCGCCTCGAAACCCTTCTCCCGGCCGAACCCGGACCGTTTGTAACCGCCGAAGGGGAGTTCGACCCCGCCCGCCGCACTGTAATTGTTGACGAAGACCTGACCCACGCGCAGTTCCCGCGCCAGGTGATGGGCCAGGCCGACGTCGCGGGTCCACACGCCGGCGCTCAGCCCGTACGACGTGCGGTTGGCCAGTTCGACGGCCTCCGCGGCGTCCCGGAAGGGCAGGACGCACAGCACCGGCCCGAAGATCTCCTCCCGCACGGTGCGCGAGTCGGGGGAGATCTCGTCGAAGATGGTGGGCCGCACGAAGAAGCCGCCGGCCAGCTCCGGATCGTCCGGCGGCCCTCCGCCGGTGACGAGACGGCCGTCCTTCTTGCCCTGCTCGATGTAGCCGAGCACGCGTTCGCGCTGTTTGGCGGAGATGAGCGGGCCGAGGTCCGGGTCGGTACGCCCGGGACCGATCGACATGCGCCCGAACGCCGCCGTGAGCGCGGTGATCGTCGCGTCGTACACCGCCTCGTGGACCAGCAGCCGGGATCCGGCCGAGCAGTTCTGGCCCGCGTGCTCGGTGATGGACGAGACGATCAGCGGGATCGCCGAAACCTGGTCGAAGTCGGGGAAGACCAGGTGCGGTGACTTCCCGCCCAGCTCCAGGGTCACCGGGACGATGTTGGCGGCGGCGGCGTTCATCACCAGCGTCCCCACCTCCCGCGACCCGGTGAACGCCAGGTGGTCGACGCCCGGGTGCTCGATCAGCGCCGCCCCGGCCTCCTCGCCGTAGCCCGGCACGACGTTGAACACGCCCGGCGGAAGCCCGGCCTCCAGGGCCAGCTCGGCGATGCGCATCGGCGTCAGCGGGGCGTCCTCCGCCGGCTTGAGCACGCAGGTGTTCCCGGCGGCCAGCGCCGGGGCGATGGTCCGGGCGACGACCTGCATCGGGTAGTTCCACGGGATGATGTGCCCGCAGACGCCGTACGGCTCCAGCAGCGTGTAGGCGACCACGTCGGGCTGGGAGAACAGCGTGTCGCCGAACAGCGCCTCGACGCACCCCGCGTAGAAGTCGAAGTAGCGCGCCGCGGCATCGGCGTCGACGTATGCCTGGGAGATCGGCTTGCCGGTGTCCAGCGTCTCCAACTCGGCGAGTTCGGCGCGGTGCTCGCGGATCGCGGCGGCGATCCGCCGGCAGGCCGTAGCGCGGTCGGCGGGGGAGGCGTGCCGCCACACGGTCTCGAAGGCGTCCCGGGCCGAGGCCACGGCGAGGTCGATCTCCTGCGGACCACCCCGGACCGTGCGCGCGCACACTTCTCCGGTCGAGGGATCCAGAACGTCGATGGTGTCGTCGGTTCCCACCGGTTTACCGCCGATGAGCGCCTGCCGTACCTGGAATGCCACGGGCATGGGCTTGTCTCCAAAGGCCGAGCGTTCGGTACTCACATCAGTCCGACAGATCGACCGGGGTGTCAACCTCCGGCGCGATCTCGTTATGAACCGAAGATCAGTACTTCATCGACGCGTGGAAGATCCGGGTCAGGTCGTCATCGCCGACGTCGCGTGGGCATCCGACGAGCAGGCGCTGCTGCTTGGCCGCGCCGTCGACCAGGAGCGGGATGTCCTTGGCGCCGTACCCGAAGGCGCTCACCCCGCTCGGCCCGCCGGTGTCCCGCATGATGTCCAGGATCGTCTGCGGGAGCAGGTCGGCGCCGTTCCGGATCGTGACCCCGGCCGTGGACGCGCCGAGCAGTTCGGCGGCCCGCAGGTGACGCTCCGGCGCCGCCGGATAGGTGAACTCGAACGCCGCGGGCGCGGTGGCGATCACCGACTCGCCGTGCGGGACCAGCGCGTGGTCCGTGATGTAGTCCCGCGGCCGGTACTCCGTGACCATGCCGGCGATCGGGTAGGCGCAGGCGTGCGGGATGTGGGTGCCGGCGTTGCCGAAGCCCATGCCCGCGTACGCGGCCGCGTGGCTCATCGCGCTGCGCGCCGCCAAGTCCGACGCGTTGAGGACGGAGCGGCGGAAGTACGTTCCGATCAGCGCGAGTGCCTTCTCCGCCCAGACGTCGCTGATCGGATTGGCACCGATGTAGATCGGCCGGCCGGCCGGGGACGGGTACGGCGGGCGGCGGTCGTACGGGCGCGCGGTGTACGACTCGCAGGCGTGCGTCAGGACGTCGTACCCAGAGGAGGCTGCGACCGCCGACGGCATGGTCAGGGTGTTCAGCGGGTCGATGATGGAGGCCGAGGGGCGCAGCCGCAGGTCGCTGATCCCGGTCTTGACCCGCAGGTCGGTGACGCCGAGCGCGACCATCGCGGTGCACTCGCTGCCGCTTCCGGCCGTCGTCGGAATCGCCACCAGCGGCTTGAGCGCGCCGGGAATGGCCCGGCCGGCGCCGATCGGCTTGTTCAGGTAGTCGCGCAGCGGGATGTCCGGATGGCTGTGCAGGAGGTTCAGCACCTTCGCCGTGTCGATCGAGCTCCCGCCGCCGACCGCGACGTACCCGTCCACCGGCCGGTCGGCCAGCTTGCGGGCGGCCTCCTCACAGCCGGAGTCGGACGGTTCGACGTGGACGTCCTCGAAGACCGTCGCCTCGATCCCCTCCCGCTCGACCAGCTCGCGCACGCGCCGTACGGGTCCGACGCGGGCGACATTCGGGTCGGTCACGATCAGCACCGAGCCGACGCCGAGGCGGCTCAGCTCGTACCCGATCTCCTCGGTCGCGCCGGCGCCTATGCGGATCGGCGGCGCCTGCCAGGTGATGACCGTCTCGTGCGGGTATGAGGTGCCGTCCCGAGATGCCGTCCGGTCGTCCATCATGCTCCGTTTCCGTTATCCGCTGGATCGTCGAGCAGAGACCGCGCCAGGCGGACCTCCGGCGTCGCCGGCGTCAGTCCGAAGATCTGGAGGATCGTCGCCGCCGCCTCCGGCGTCGGAACGCCGAGCATGCACAGCATCCGGTCGCCGGGCAGCGTCGTGGCGGCGAAGTAGTCGTTGACCTTCTCTTCGCGCGACTCCGGCAGCCATGGGTAGAGGTCCGCGGGCTCCCCGGCGCCCCGGATGACGCCCGTCGAGGAGGAGAAGCTGTGACCGGGCGCGACGGTCGCGGCCACCCGCTCGGCCCGCCGTACGATGCGCGGGTCCTGCCGCTCGGCGTCGACGTCGGGATAGAACGTCACGCCCGGGACGCGGGTGAAGGACCGCATCGCGCAGTAGACGATCGGGTTGAACGTCTTGAGCACCCACAGGTCGGGGAACTCGGCGGTCTGCCCGTACACGCCCTCCAGGTGACGCCCCCACGTGCCGGCGAACGCGATGCCGTCACCCTGGCGGCGTTCGCCGACGAACTGGGTCATGATGTGCAGGAGCCGGCCGCCGGCCGGTGTGGTGCACCATCGTGACGACAGTGCACCGACCACCGAACGGCCGGAACCCTCGACCGCGAGCGTGATCAGGTCGGCGTCCCTGAACATGTCGCGCCTGAGGTCGAACAGCGACCTCATCCGGAGCGCCGGCAACGCCTCGGTCAGGCCGTCGACGATCCACTCCTCGACATCGGGTGCCAGGCCGCGGCTCGGTGCCAGGTTGCTGAACTCCAGAGTCCCGGTGTCGGCCACGGCCATGGGGCTCACCTTCCGACGGTCGAGGCGATCACGGTCACGCGGGGATGGCCACCGGATCCGGGATCTCGATGGTCGCCTTCTCGTCCACGGTCAGCTTGTAGAGCTCGAGGAAGTACATCTCCCACAGGCGGGCGATGTCCTGAAGGTGCCGCAGCGCCTTGTCCTCGTCCTCGTCGCTCTTGACCATCGTCTCAAGGACGGTCCAGACGAAGTCGTCGTGGTGGTCGTCCAGGTCCGTGCCGACGTGGGCGCGCTGACCCTTGATGTTCTCCCGGCCGAGCCGCTTCTCCAGGTTGTCGAGCCACTGCGGCTGGGTGCGCGTCGTCACGTACTCGACGAAGTAGACGCTCACCAGCAGCGCGAGCGGGGTGCCCTCGTACTCGATGCCGTACTGCAGGTACCCGGTGAGGAGCTTGGTCGACAGGAGCGGCTCGGTTGAGTAGATCTGCTCCTTCGACACGCCGACCTTCTCCAGGTCCGCGGCGAACAGCCGGTCGTGCAGCATCTCGTCGTCGGTGTAGTGCGACCACGCCTTCGCCGCGACCGGGTCGACCTTGGTGAAGTACCGGATGGCGAGCGCGTCGATCGTGCGCTTGCGGCGAAGCCGCAGGATCGTCTCGATGTTGTGCCGCCGGTAGTAGTCGAGGTGGATCTCCTTGCCCTCGAGCTGGTGACGCGCGAAGGGGATCTTCTCGTAGAAGTCCGCGATCGCCGTGTCGAGGAACTTGTCGACACGGGTCCGGAACTCCGGGCGGGTGGTCTTCAGCTGCACGGTGTCCTCCAGTCGTTGAAGATTTCGTTCGATGCCTCAGTGACAGCCGCAGCTGGCGCTCCGGACGCGGTTGACCCGCCGCCGTCCCTGCTCGCCGACCGCGCGGTTTCCCAGGACGCGCGTTCCGGCGTCGTCGACCAGGGAGGCGGCCGGGCAGATGAAGGTCAGCGCGAACTTCGTGAACGGCGTCAGGCCCAGGCCGATGTGCACGACCCCGTCGGCGGCGCCGTAGGTCTCGTTGAGCCCGCAGTTCGCCGGGCTGACCTCCATGCCGGTGTTGATGCCGAAGCCCAGCTCCCAGATCGACCGGTAGCGGGGCTCCTCGGTGAACAGCTCGTCGAACACCGCGACGAGCGCCGCGCCCTCGGCGGTGCCGCCGGCGTCGCGGACGTCGGTGATGCTCCCGTCCTCCACGGTCAGCTTCAGCGGGTTCCTGCGCAGGGGGACGAGCCGCTCGTACAGGTCGGCCTGTTCCGCGTCGAGCGCCCGGTCGTATCCGGCGTGGACGATCGGCCAGCCCCGTAGGACGAGTGTGCCGGACAGCGCCAGGCGCCGGTCCTCGTCGAACTCGGTGATGTCCATCGGGAGCACGCTCAGCTCGCCGGCCGGGGCGATCTGCTGCTCACCGGGGCCGAGGAGGCCCGCCTGCTGGTTCCACACGTAACCGCCGGCGAAGGGGTCGAACCGGCACGATGTCCCGTGTTCCGCGTCGATGATCTGCAGGTGGGAGGCGTTCTTGACGGCCTCGAAGAACCGGTCGGCGACGGCTTCCTGGGCGGTCGGATCGGTGCGCTCGATGACGCGGAGGAAGTAGCGGATCTGGTCCGCGGTCACCGGCGTGGACGCGCAGGGCAGCACGACGATCCGCCGGCCGGCGCCGATGGTCGCCGCGTCGGGCGAGGACAGGAAGGTGTTGCGGCAGATGGCCACGACGTCCGCGGTCGCGGGGACGTCGGTGGACAGCAGTTTGCCGAGGTCGCCGTCCGGCCCGATCGGGACGATCATGCACCGGGTGTACGGGGGGGCGAGGACGATGGAGAAATCGTCGATGAACTCCTCGTCGACGATGATGCAGAAGGTGTCCGCCGGCGTGCCGAACTGACGGAAGGAGCTCGGCTGCACGGTGACCTGAGGTCCATTTTCCGCGTTCATTTCGATCAAATCCATTCTTCGCCGGCGTGTTCCGGAGGAGTACGATGGGAGGGCAGGTGGACCGCTTGCGCCGGTCCACCTGCCCTACCACTGAGCCCGAAGGCTGTTACCGGCATGCTCAGCCGAGCAGCGTGCCCAGGTAGTTGCTGTTCTTGCGGACCTCGATCTTGGTGTCCTTCTCCTCCATTTTGGCACCTCCTCCCGGGGCTCGAAGGGTCACTTGCTAGCCGCGCGCGTGGCTAGGAATTGGGGAAGACGGCCAGGCGGTCCGGGGGGCCACCACCGGGATTTCCGAGGACCACTTCACCGGTGTCGGTGTAGACCGTCGTATCGGGCGAGATGATGTCCAGGTGGTACTGCGTGAACGGGGTGAGTCCGAGGCCCCAGTGCAGGCAGCCGTCGGTCCCGCCGTACACCTCGTTCATCGCGTGGTTGCCGGGAAGAATGTCCAGGCTGGTGTTCAGCGCGTGGCCCATTTCCCAGACGATTCGGTATCGGGAGTCGACCTCGAACATCGTGTTCAGCATGTCGACGGCGGACTGCGCACCGGAATTGTGGGCCCGCAGGCTCGTGATGACGCCCTTCTCGACCGTGGCGATGACGCCGTGCAGGTTCATCGACGAGAGCCGGCTGTGGAGCCGCGCCTGGTCGCGGCGCGAGAAGGAAGGCGTGCCGCTGTGCAGGATGGGGTAGCCGCGGAAGCAGATCTCGCCCTCGATCGGCAGGTGCAGGTCCTCGTGGAACTCGACGATCTGCGTGGGCAGCACGCTGATCTCGCCGGACGGGACGATCTGCTGCTCGCCCCATTCGAGCGCGCCGGCCTGCTGGTTCCACACGAGCCCCGGCTGCAGGTGCTGCAACGTGGCGCGGGTGCCGTGCCGTTCGTCGACGTAGACCAGGTGGTCGGCCCTCTCGAGTTTGTCGAAGAACCCGTTGGAGAAGGCGTCCTGCTCCTCAGGCGAGGTCCGCTGCATCACGTCGATGAAATGCTTGATGGTCTTCATGGTGGTCGGCGTGGAGTTGCACGCCATTCCCATGAGCTTGCGACGCGGGCCCAACTGCTCCGGCATGGGGGATTCGAAGAACGCCGCGGGAGAGATCGCGAGCACGTGCGCCGGCTCGGGGATCCGGTCGGGGAGGACCTCCTCGAAGCGCTCCCCCGTCTTGAAGGGGATCTTCAGGTAGTCCCGGTATCCACCGCTCTCGACGATCGAGATCTCGTCCATGTACTCCGGGTTGGTGACGAGACAGAACACGCTGTCCATCGGATCACCGAACTGACGTAGTTTCGCCGGGTCAACGACAATCGATTCAGTCATGAGATTTCCTCTCCTGGACCCGTTATGGCGGCGATCTCCGTTTGTTTTCGTGTCTTGATACTCCAATCCGGGGATTCGAGAGTCAACCCGGCTCACGATGCCATCAAGGAAAGCAATAACAGAGCCTCTGCTGTTGACATGCCTTTCGCCGCAATATATAGGTCCCGGACGTGCGGAGCGCGGCGCCGTAATCGGCGCCGCGCTCGCGTGTCACGCGTGTGTTTCCCCCGTCATCAGGTCGTCTTCTCGGGCTCCTCCGCGGTGGGGCGCTGGTCGTTGATGAGGAGGGCGCCGCCGGCGGCCGTGATGTTGGCCGGATCGGTGAGGATGCCGCTCAGCGGCGAGCGCGGCTTGGCCCCGCGGTGGTCGTTGACGTCGGGGTAGTGCCGCGCGTGCCGGCGCCGGGTCTCCTCCGCCAGCTGCGACTCCGGCACCAGATGGCGTTCCGGCTCGTGGTCGCCGTGCACCGTCGTGATCAATCGCAGCTCCGGACGGTGTGGCGCGGCGACGCAGACCCGGTGGGCGATCCCGCGCGGGTCGCCGCCGGCGATCGCCAGATGCCGGGTGCCCTCGTAGTCCACGACGACCGGCTCGTTCACCTGGTCGCCGTCCTCCTCTTTTGCCAGCCGCTCCTGCACGTGCTCGAGTTCGGAGACGTCGGGGAAGGCCCAGACGTCGGTCCGCTGGTCGGCGACGATCGCCACCGGCGCGGTGGACCCGGAGATGAGCGTGCCGCGCTTGGCGATCGGAGGACGCGAGCGGCACAGGATCGGCAGGGCGTGGCGTTCGGCCAGCTCGACGGCGAGCGGATGCAGCACCTTCGCGCCGGCGCGCGTCATCCGCAGCGCGGCCCCGTACCCCAGGGAGGACAGCACGCGCGCCTCGGGCAGGAGATAGGGGTCCGCCGTGTAGACGCCGGGCACGTCGGAGAAGATCTCGCAACGGTCGGCGCCGAGCGCGACGGCGGCGGCCACCGCCGACAGGTCCGAGCTGTTGCGCCCGAGCATCACCGGGCGGCTTCCGCGGTCCACCGCCTGGCCGCCGGGGACCACGACCACCTCGCATCCGGCGAGCGCCGACCACAGGGGAGCCGGGTCGATCCTCACCACCTTCGCCCGCTCGGGCGAGCCGGTCGCGTGCAGCCCCTGCTGGTGCGCGTCGATCGCCCGGGCGCGTACGCCGAGCTCGCACAGGGCGGTGGCGAGCAGCAGCGAGCTGACGGTGTCGGCGGTCAGCAACAAGGAGGCCGCCAGCTCGGGGGGCGGATCGGCGTGCAGTTCCCGCTGGGCGTTCTGCAGCGCGCCCGTCGTACCCGACATCGCGCTGACCACCGCGACGACCCGGCGCGATCCGTCCAGCCGCCCGGCGATGTAGCGGGCGACGGTGCGGTAGTCGGGCAGGTCGAGGAAGCAGGCGCCGCCGAACTTGAAGACCGCCGGGCGCTCCGGGGACGGCCCGCCCATCAGCCGAGCCAGCCATGGTCGAGCGCGGTGCGCATGATGTCGACCGCGTTGTACGCGGCACCGACCCAGAGGTTGTCCGCGACCACCCACATGGCCAGCGATCCCGGCTGCGACTCGTCGACACGGACCCGTCCCACGTGGACGAGGGCGCGGTCCGCGCCGGACTCCTCGACCGTGCGCGGAGATGGGCAGGCCGGGTCGTCGCCGGACCGGTAGAGCCGGATGCCGTCCGTGGCGGCGAGGGCGTCCTCGGCCTCGGCGGCCGAGACCGGTCGTTCGAGGTCGACGTGGACGGCCTCGGAGTGACAGTGGAACACCGGGACCCGGACGGCGGTCGCGTCGACCCTCAGGTCGGGCAGGCCCATGATCTTCCGGGGTTCCGACCGCAGCTTGCGCTCCTCGTGGGCCGCGCCGTGGTCGTCGAGCAGGCCGATCTGGGGGACCAGGTCGAACGCGAGCGGCGGGCCGAACCGGCCGGGAGCGAGATCCGCCCGCCCGTCCAGGACCGACCGGCTGTCGTCGGCGAGTTCGGCCAGCCCGCGCAGGCCACCGCCCGACGCGGCCTGGTACGTCGAGACGAACACCCGGCGCAGTGTGGCCAGCCGGTGGATCGGGTGGAGCGCCCGGACCAGCTGGATGGTCGAGCAGTTCGGGTTCGCGATGATGTTGGACTCCGGGCGGTGCCGCAGGCTCTCGGGATTCACCTGAGGAACGGTGAGCGGGACGCCCTCGCGCGCCCGGAACGCCGAACTGTTGTCGATGACCAGGCAGCCGGCCGCCGCGGCCTTCTCCGCGACCTGGCGGCTCACCTCCGCACCGGCCGCGAAGAAGACCAGGTCCATGGTGGCGAAATCAACGTCGTTCAGTGCACGGACCGGTTCGATCTGTGCGTCGAGCCCTATCCGGGCGCCTATGTCAACCCCCGCTGAACGTGCGGACGCGACCGGCGACAGGCGTATGGGAGGCATACCGGGTCGGGTCAACAGGGCGAGGAGTTCACGCCCCACGGCTCCAGTCGCACCCACGACGGCTGTGCGCAGCATCGCGCACCTTCCTTTCCTGGTGGTGAGAGCGGCGACGCGCGTGCGCCACCGAGAGAGGAAGACCGGGACGTGGCCGTTCCCGGCCTAGTGGTGTACCAGGGAGAGCGTAACCGCTATAACTAGTTACATGTCGGCATATAGAAGTGGAAGCCAGGAAATATGAGCAAAGGCGACAGACTGCTACTCCGCACGAGCGGAGGGTCGTTTGTCGCTTTTTTGGTGTCCTGGCTATGCGCGTGCCGTTCTAGGCCTGACATGCGTCACGGCCGGCCGCGCTCTGCGCACGACCGGCCGCGACGAGTTCAGGCGGGCGGACTCCGATCAGCCGACCACGGGGCGGGCGACCGAGAAGGCCTGCCCGAAGATCTCCTTGGCGCGCGACCAGACGGCGCTGCGCCAGTCGCACGCCGACGGGTAGAAGGCGTTCCGGATCTGGAGCTTGATGCTCGCCGCGAGCTCGGGGTCCGGGTCGGCCTGCAGGTGCAGCCAGTTGTCGGCGCGCAGAGCGTCGAGCACCTCGGCGCCGGAGAGGGTGCCGAACTCCAGCGTGATCGCGGTGAGCTCCTGGCCGGGGGAGAGCTCACGGGCGACCAGGCTCGCCGTGTTGCCGATGATCGGCGTCGAGCTCGACGTCCCGTCCTCGGACATCGTGAGCTGGTCGCCGTACCAGGCGCGGGCCCGGTCGAGGGCACCGCTGTCCAGCCCGCCGCGGAAGATCGGCTCGCCGTAGCCCCGTGGACCCAGGCCGGTGTGCAGATCGATGTAGGCGATCCGGGGGAACCCGATCAGGAAGTCGTGGACGATCGTGCGGAGCAGCCGGTGCGACCACGCCGGAGAGGTGCCGCCGTAGAACAGGCCGTCGGGATGACGGTACTGCCCATGGGTGATCGACTCCTGGAGGTAACGCAGCCCGTGCTCCGCGGCGACCTCGGCGAGGAAGCGGTTCGCCTCGGTCTTCTCCGGGCCGGTCCACGAGGCCGGGACCAGCGCGGCGTGCAGTTCGTCGTACGCCGGGTTGTGCGGCGGAGCGTCGTGGTCGACGAAGTTGCGGTTGAGGTCGATATTGTCCTCATTGACTCGCCGCTGGTAGGCGAAGCCGTACGGATTAAGGGCGTGGACCATGAGGACGGCGGTTCCGGTCGGCGCTTTATCAAGGATGGATTCGCGCAAAAATCCGATCTGACAAGCGGAGCCACAGAATCCCTCGACGCCGTGTGTGCCGGAGACGAGTACGAGCACCGATTCGGCGTCGCGAGGGCCGATCCAGGCGACATCCGTGCGCAGTTCGCCGCCGTCGGGCGCTTTCCCGCAGTCATTGAGGAAAGAGGTGATGTCCGCGCCGGCCAGGTCCGCCGCTTCCAGGAACATCTCGCGGGCCTGCGTGTAGGTCTGGGCGAACTGGGCCGTGTAGCTCATCCTGTGACCGCCGTTCCTTCTCAGGGGAGTATGGTGTCCAGCGCTTCGGTGGTCGGACGGCTGACGCTGCGGATCCGATCGAGCAGCCGCTGTTCCGCCGCGGCGATTTGCCGAGCGAGATCGAAGACCTTGTCGGCGTGCTCTCGCGGAAGGAAGACCACGCCATTCGGATCGGCCGCGACGGCGCATCCGGAGATCACCGGGCGGCCCTCGACGACGACGTCGCCCCCCATGCCGGTGAGGGAGAGCCGTCCCCGCATGCTCGCGGGATGGGTGCCGCGGGCGAACGTCGGGAACCCGAGCGCGGCGAGTTGGTCGGCGTCGCGGGTGGCGCCGTTCACCAGGGCGGCGCGCACGCCGAAGCGCAGGGCGGCCGTCGCGAGCAGGGTGCCCCAGCACTGCACGTCCGTTCGCTCGCCCAGGTCGACGAGGACCGCGTCGTCCTCCGTGTCCTCGAAGATCCGGATGAGGGAGGTCAGTCGCGTGCCGCGGCCCGGCCGGAGCGAGACCGTGGTGATCGTGCCGGCGAAGGGAGCGCATCCTGCGTAGACGGGCCTGATCTTTCCCGTGCGGACGCACGGCACACCGAGCTGATCACAGGAGTCGGATATATCGCAGACGGTCGCTACATCAAACAGATCGTCAACGTCCATGTGGTGCCCCCGGGTGGTCGTCAGTTGGCCGGATCCGGTCTGTGTTTCATGCCCTGACACCCGCTGGCCTCCTGATCCGACAAGATGGTCAGTAGTTAACGCCAAGGCCGTATATAACGGAAATTACGATACCAGGACACGTCATCACCTCAGGTGATAACGGCGGCCTGACGAGCCTCTTCATGCCGTAGACGCCGGAAAACGATCAGTGACGTGTTGGAACGAAACAATCGAGCTGACACATAGTCATAAATCGGTACCTCAGAGTGCGTGGACTGTCTGTTGCATAATCGCAGCGGCAGATCATTGGTCCAGTTGTTGGGGAGTTTGCGTGGAACTTCGCCAGCTGCGTTACTTCGTTATCCTCGCTGAGGAACTACACTTCGGACGGGCGGCTCAACGTCACCACATCGGCCAATCCGCACTCAGCCAGCAGCTTCGCCTGCTGGAACGAGAGCTGGGCGTACGCCTTTTGGACCGTAGTACCCACCATGTCAAGCTCACCGGCTGCGGCAAGACCTTCCTCGCCGAGGCCAGGAAGATCCTCGCTCAGGTCGACCGCGCGGTCGCGCTCGCAAGGAGCGAACGGGAACGACCCACTCTGCGCGTCGGCATCCTCGACCCCTCGTACGACTCGATGCCCCTGGTCCTCAACGAGGTCCAGGAGCGCTTCCCGGATCTGAAGATCCACCAGGTCGGGGCCAGTCTTCCCCAGCAGTACCAGTGGCTGAGCGACGGCCGGCTCGACGTGGGCTTCGGCCGCGCCTTCCTGACGCCGCCGGAGATCGCGTCCAAGGTCTTCCGGCTGGACCGCCTCGGAGTGCTGGTCTCGGCCGACCATCGCCTCGCCGGGATGGAGACCGTCCCGGTGAAGATGCTCGCCGACGAACGCGTCATGTTGTCCGACGACGACCAGACGCCCGAGTTCAACCAGCTCGTCATTGAACTGTGCCGGTCGGCCGACGTCGTTCCCACGCCTTACCACGGCAGCAGCGACCACGTCCACGGTGCCCTCCTGCCGGTCAGCCGCGGCCGCTGCGTCTACTGCGTACCCGCGTCGGGCGTGCCTGCCTCGCCGCAGGTGGTGTGGCGGCGGCTGGTCGGGCCCGACGCGGTGTACCCGTGGTCGGTGCTGTGGCGCACCGGCGACAAGTCGTCCCACGTGCGGGCGGTGGTCGAGTGCGCCATGAAGCTCGCCCGGGAACGCGGGTGGCTGCTCGACGGCGCCCGCACCGAACGCCCCCAGCACGTATACGCGCAGGTCGGGATCTGAGGTGCCGGAGCACGGCAGACGGCCCGCTCCGGCCGGTGCTCACGGCGGACCCCGCAGGCCTGCGCCCGAACCGGCCGCTCGCCCGCTCCGTCAGGACCGTTCCAGCCGCGCCTCCGGGGAAACACTCTTAGTCATGGAGACCTGCGCGGAGTGCGGCTTCGAGCCTGCGGAGATCGAGGCGGAGGAGACGCCCGGCCTGATCCGCCGGTTCTCGGCCCTGCACCGGGACCGGCTCGTCGGCCGCGCGGTCGACGAGGGGCGGCGCGCCGAGCTCCGCGTACGTCCGCAGCGGGGAGTGTGGTCGCCACTGGAGTACGCGGGGCATCTGCGGGACGTGTACGCGCTGTTCGACCGGCGCGTGCGGGCCGTGCTCAGCGAGCCCGGAGGCGTGCTGGAGGTGATCGACCACGACGCCGTCGTCGCCAGGGGCGCGTACGACCGGCTCGATCCGGAGGCCCTCGCGGCCGATCTCGGCGCGTGCGCCGACCGGCTCGCGGCGACGCTCACGGGCGTACGCCCGGAGCAGTGGCCGTGGTACGGCGCCCGCGCCGGGGAGAGACGCACGATCGAGGAGATCGCCAAACGAGCCGTACACGAGAGCCGTCACCACCTGATGGACGTCGAGCGCATCCTCGCGTCGAGCCCGGGAGCCTCCGTGGGGTGCTGACCGCGGCGCTGCGTGGCATCACGTCAGGCCCGGAGGAACTCGGTGATCGGCTCGGTCTGTCCGATGATGGCGTGACCCACCTCGGGGAGCGGTCCACGGGTGACGTAGCGGCTATCGTCGTCAGGGAGTCCGCCGAGGAGGTGCCCGATGACGATGCCGTCGTTCCCGCCGGAGTTCCCCGACGATCCGGCCCGCCCGTCTGGACCGTCCTGGCCGGGACGGCCGTTTCCGCCGGGCGGGTCACTCGCGCCGGACGAGGCCGACCCGCTCCGCGACCGGTTGCTGGAGCACCGGATCATCCTGGCCACCGGCCATTTGGACGGCGCACGGGCCGCGGAGCTGTGCGCGAGGCTGGTGACGCTCGACGCGGCAGGGGAGGAGCCGGTCCGGCTTCACCTGCAGACGCCGGACGGGGAGCTCGAGGCGGCGTTCGCCACCGCGGACACGGTGAACGAGGTCACCTGTCCGGTCCAAGTGGTCGTCATCGGCCAGGTCGGCGGGCCGCCGCTCGCCGTGCTCACCGCCGCGCGACGAAGCGAGATGACGCCCCACGCGGTGCTGCGGCTGGCCGAGCCCAGGGCGAGCCTCGCGGGCGGCGGCGCCACGGACGTCGCAGCGCGAGAAGAGGAGTATCGACGCCTCGTCGACACCTTCTACATCCGGCTCGCCGAGACGACCGGTCGCGAGGTCGACGAGATCCGCGAGGACGCCCGGCGCGATCGTCTCCTGACCGCCGAGGAGGCGGTCGCCTACGGTCTGGTGCACGCCGTCGTGGCCCGGCCGTAGGCGAGCTCGGCGTCAGCCTTCCGGCGTGGCCCGGGATTCGCCCACGGCCGTCCAGGTCCTGTCGTCATCCGCGCTGCGCGTGACGGCCTCGCCGGGGCGTTTCGTCTCACCTCGAGCAGCGATCGCCGGTGGTCATGCGTCTCTCACGTCAGGGCGCAGTCGGCGCATTCGCCCCCGCCGGGGACCCGGTAATAGAGGCAGCAACTCCGGCGCCGGAAGCCGTGCGGGCCCCGGTCTCCCGTTCCCCGGAGGGGAGCCGCGCCCAGCAACTCGTCCACGAGGCGCACGGCGATCCCCGAATGCGCGGGGCTGGCCATGGTCAGGACGGTCAGCGCGCCCATGAGGGCTGAGGCGGCGTTGCCCCACAGGAGCCCTTCGGCGACCGGTGTCACCGCGCGGACGGCGCTCACGAGCGGGACCAGGTGGTCGTCCACGATGACGCGGCGCAGGGTGGCCGCGACCGCGGCGAGGGCCGGCGCACCCGGCGCCGCCAGCAGGACCGGGCCGGGAGAGGCGGCCCGCCAGTACGTCCGGGCCGGAACGAGCTCCGGGACGCGGCCGTGGAGGACGGCCGTCGCCAGCGCCGGGGACCACAGGCGGCCCGCGACACCCTGGAGGAACAGGGAGGCCGCGACCCGGTCCTCGGTCGTGCCCAGCCGCAGGCGGACGGCCGCGACCTGGTCGGGCAGCGCCGGGCCGTACAGCGCGGTCAGCGGCCGCCACAGCGGATGGTCGGGGATGCCGGGGTCGGTATCGACGGCGAAGTACGGTCCCACCCGGGCCACGTCGGCCAGGGCGTCGTCCATCGTCGCGTGCGCGGGGCGTTCCATCGCGTCGAGCCTGCCGGGCGCGCCGGACCCGGTCAAACCGCGCCACTCCGTGGGGTCTGGGAGCATGGGGTTGTGATCTACGACCATCCATGGGCGTACGAGCTGGCCTGCTCGTTCCGTGACGTGCGCGGCGAGGTGGACGTGCTGCGGCGCTGGGCCGGTGACGCGCGCGACGTCCTCGAACTCGCGGCGGGTCCCGCCGAGCACGCCCGGGAGTTCGCCCGGCAGGGCGTGGCGGCGACCGCCCTGGACCTCAGCCCGGCGATGTGCGCCTACGCCCGGGAGCGGGGGAGCGGGCTCCCCCTGGAGGTCGTCGAGGCCGACATGACCGACTTCCGGCTCGGTCGCCGCTTCGACCTCGTCATCACCATGCTCGACTCGACGGCGCACCTGATGACGCTGGACGCCTTCGTCGCGTACCTGCGGTGCGTCGCCGCGCACCTCGCCGACGACGGACTGGCGGTGATCGAGATGAGCCACCCGGCCGACCGGCTCGGCGAGACGCCCCGGGTCTCGGCGGCCTGGACGGTGGAGAAGGACGGCGTCAGCGCCCGCGTACGGTGGGGCGAGCCGTCGGACGAGATCGACCCGATCACCCAGATCGTGCGCGACCACGTGACGATCGCCGTCGACGGCGGTGACGTCATCCAGGGTGTGGTGCCCTACCGGTTCTGGACGGCGACCGAGTTGGAGGCCGCCCTCCGCCTCGCCGGCAGGCTGACGGTGGAGGCGCAGTTCGGCGACTTCGACCCGGGCGTGCCGCTGGACTCTCCCGAGGCCTGGCGCATGCTCACGCTGCTGCGCAGGACGCCCGACACCGGACTCTCGTCCGGCTGACGCCGGACGAGAGCCCTACGCGGCGCGAGGCGAGGGCCGGGAGAGCGCGCGGGACCAGGGGCCCGCGCGCGGCGGCAGGGCGCGAGAGCCCCGCACGCCGCTCAGGGAGAGACGAGCCGCACACGGCTCAGGGTGAGGCGATGCGGCCCATCTCGGGCGGCAGCCCGCCCGCCGCCGCCCGGTCGAGCAGGAACAGCGTGCGCTGCCGGCCGCGAGCGCCCGCGCTGGGGACCTGGACCGGACCGGCGTCGGACAGCGCGAGGTGCACCGCGCCGGCCTTCGACTCGCCCGCCGCGACGATCCAGACCTCACGCGCCGTACGGATCGCGGGCAGGGTCAGGCTGATGCGGGTCGGCGGCGGTTTGGGCGCGCCGTGCACGGCGACCACCGGGCGCTCCTCCTCGTACAGCGCCGGCATGCCGGGGAACAGCGAGGCCACATGGGTGTCCGGGCCGAGGCCGAGCATCAGCACGTCGAAGGACGGGACGACCCCGTGGTCCTCCGGCCGGGTCGCGGCCCGCAGCTCGGCGGCGTACTGCTCCGCCGCGTCCTCCGGGCTCAGACCCGAGTCCGAGGAGGGCATCGGGTGCACCCGCTTCGGATCGAGGTCGACGTGGTCGAGCAGGGCCCTGCGGGCCCCGGTCTCGTTGCGCTCCTCGTGACCCGACGGCAGGTAGCGCTCGTCGCCCCACCAGATGTCCAGGTGACCCCAGTCGACGGCGTCCCGCGCCGGGGTCGCCGCGATCTCCTCCAGTACGGCGGTGCCGACGCCGCCGCCGGTGAGGACGAGATGCGCCCCTCCGGCGGCCGCCTGAACGTCGACCAGCCGGGTCACCAGGCGCGCGGCGGCGGCCTTGGCCAGCAGGGACTGGTCGCGGTGGATCAGAACGGACGGAGCGGTCACGACTTCTTGCCCCTGCCCCCGCCGCGCGAAGCCTTGGCCGGAGCGGCCGCGGCCTCGGTGGCCTCGGCGGTCTCCTTCGTCTCCGCGGGCTCGTCGAGTCCCTTGGCGAACCGCAGGACGGCGTCGCGGTAGACCTCGTCCGGGTCGAGGCGGCGCAGCTCCTCCGCCAGCAGCTCGGACGTCGGCCGGCGGTGCAGCGCCACCTGGCGGTCCGGCTGGTCGGGGCGGGACAGCGTCGCCACGCGGCCGTCGGGGCGCGTGATGGCGATGTCGCCGGCGGTCGTGGTGAGGCGGACGCCGGTGATGCCCGGCCCGTGCGACTCGGTCACCGTGCACGGCACCGCGAGGCGTACCGACAGCCACGCGGCGAGCAGCGCGGCGCTCGGGTTCTGCGACTCGGCCTCGACGCGGGCGCGCGTGATGTCGTCGTGCGGCTGGTCGAGGGTCGCGGCCAGCAGCGTGCGCCACCCGGTGATGCGGGTCCAGGCGAAGTCGGTGTCGCCCGGTTCGTACGCCCCGGCCAGCCGGTGCAGGGTGCCGAGGGGGTCGGTGCCGCCCTTGGCGTCCGTGACGCGGCGCTGTGCCAGCGCGCCGAGCGGCTCGTCGGCGGGCTTGCGCGGCGCGACGCCGGGCCACCAGGTCACGACGGGCGTGTCGGGGACCAGCAGCGGCAGGATCACCGAGTCGGCATGGTCGATCAGCTGGCCGTACAGCCGCAGGACCACGGTCTCGCCCGGGCCGGTCTCGCCGACCCGGACCTCCGCGTCGAGCCGGGACTCGCCCTGCGGGCTGCGGGGGATGGCGATGATGATCCGGCAGGGATGCTCGCGGGCGGCCTCGGTCGAGGCGCGCACGGCGTCGTACTGGGCGGCCTCCTCGGTGTAGACGACGAGGGTGAGGACCTTCCCGGTGGCGGGGCCGCCCATCCGGTGCCGGGCCGCGCTGAGCGCGTCCAGCACCTTCCGGGTCGTGGTGTTGGTGAGATCGATGTTCATCTAGAGCCGCCTCCACGCCCGGCCGTCGCGGGCCATCATCTCGTCCGCAGCCTTCGGCCCCCAGCTGCCCGCCTTGTACAGCTCGGGCTTGCCGTGCTTGTCCCAGTACTCCTCGATCGGGTCGAGGATCTCCCAGGAGAGCTCGACCTCCTCCTGCCGGGGGAACAGCGGCGGGTCGCCGATCAGCACGTCGAGCAGCAGCCGCTCGTACGCCTCGGGGGAGGACTCGGTGAACGACTCGCCGTAGTCGAAGTCCATGTTGACGTCCCGGACCTCCATCGAGGTGCCGGGGACCTTCGAGCCGAACCGCATGGTGACGCCCTCGTCCGGCTGCACGCGGATGACCAGGGCGTTCTGGCCGAGCTCCTCGGTGTCCGTCGCGGCGAACGGCAGGTGCGGGGCGCGCTGGAACACCAGCGCGACCTCGGTGGCGCGCCGCGCCAGCCGCTTGCCGGTCCGCAGGTAGAACGGCACGCCCGCCCAGCGGCGCGTGTCGACGTCCACCCGGACGGCGGCGTAGGTGTCGGTACGGGAGTTCGGCGGGATGCCCTCCTCCTCGTGGTAGCCGCGCACCTTGACGCCGCCCTGCCAGCCGGCGGCGTACTGCCCGCGCACGGTGTTGGCGCCCAGGTCCTTGGGCAGCCGCACGGCGGACAGGACCTTGGCCTTCTCCGCGCGGACGGACTCGGCCGCGAACGACACCGGCTCTTCCATCGCGGTCAGCGCCAGAAGCTGCAGCAGGTGGTTCTGGATCACGTCACGCGCGGTGCCGACGCCGTCGAAGTAACCGGCGCGGCCGCCGATGCCGATGTCCTCGGCCATCGTGATCTGCACGTGGTCGACGTAGGAGCGGTTCCAGATCGGCTCGAACAGGTTGTTGGCGAAGCGCAGCGCCAGGATGTTCTGCACCGTCTCCTTGCCGAGGTAATGGTCGATCCGGAAGATCGACTCCTCGGGGAAGACCTCGTGCAGGATGCCGTTGAGCTCCTGCGCGCTGGCCAGGTCGTGGCCGAAGGGCTTCTCGATGACGACCCGGCGCCAGGAGCCCTCCGACGGCTGCGACAGGCCGCTGGCCTGCAGCTGCTGGACGACCTCCTGGAAGAACTTCGGCGGGATCGACAGGTAGAAGGCGTAGTTGCCGCCGGTGCCGCGCTGCTCGTCCAGCTCCTTGACCGCCATCGCGAGCGTCTCGAACGCGCCCGGGTCGTCGAACGTGCCGGGCACGAAGTGGATGCCCTCGGCGAGCTGGTTCCAGACGTCCTCGCGGAACGGCGTGCGGGCGTGCTCCTTCACGGCGTCGTGCGCGAGCTGGCGGAAGTCCTGATGCTCCCAGTCGCGGCGGGCGAAGCCGACCAGCGAGAAGCCCGGCGGCAGCAGGCCGCGATTGGCCAGGTCGTAGATGGCGGGCAGCAGCTTCTTGCGGGACAGATCACCGGTGACGCCGAACAGCACGAGCACGCACGGCCCGGCCACCCGCGGCAGCCGCTTGTCCCGGGGGTCGCGAAGCGGGTTCGGTGGCTGTTGACCCGTGTTCATCGCGTATCTCCGTTTCCGTGGGCTTCATGTGTCCCGGAGGGCCATCTCATGCCCAACTTCCCCGTCCTTCCTAGTGGCGCGCCTGGCGGCGCTCCGGCCGGGCGGTGGGCCGCTCGGCGTTCGTATTCTCTCGTTTCGGGCCGATCATCCGCACGCTGGCGAGGCGACGGCCACCTTCGGTAACCCTCGCACGGTGCGCGATCTTCCCGTCACCGGAGGATCTACACAGTCCGTATTCGGCTCCTCGACTGCTTCATTCTCCGCCGAAGGCTCGGTGAACCGAAATGGCACGATACTTCGATCGTCCCCGGAGACGCCGGAAAGACCCCGATGACCCGGCGAACCCCCGGTAGGTCCCAGGATCGCACGCCGGGCTCCCCGTCAGTCGCCGAGGGCGCTCTCCAACTGGGCGAGGCCCGCGGCGCGGTTCCGTAGGTGCAGGCGTACGGCCGTGCGGCCGCGAGAGCGCAGCGTCCGTAGATCGCCGAACGCCTGGGCGAGCTGCAGGGCCGTCAGCCCGTACGGCCGGCCGGGCACGGGCACGTCCTCCCGCGCCGCGCCGGTGAGCTGCAGGACGACTCCGCCCGGAGGGCCGTCCTTGTGCGCCTGACCGGTCGAGTGCAGGCTCCGGGCGCCCCATCCGAAGCCGACCGGAGCGCCGCGCAGCCGGCGGGCGAGCAGCGGCCGCAGGCGCTCGGCGGCCGCGTCCCCGACGCGGTCCAGGTGGGCGACGACGGCGAGATGGCCTCGGTCGGGGACCGCGCGGATCACCGCGTCGAGAGCGCCGCGCAGGTCCTTGACGCCGTGGAACAGCTCGGCGGCGCCGTGCACCTCGACGTCGCCGTCCACCAGCGCGGGCTCTCCGGCGATCAGAGTGGGGGCGGCGCCGTCCTCCGAACCGCGGAGCAGCGACGCCGCCGCGGCCCGGGACTCGCGCAGCGCCGGCTCGTCGAACGGATCGACGCCGACGACCCGGGCGGCGACGGCCACGGCGAACTGCCAGAGCGCGATCTGCGCGCCGAGCGGGCCGGCCACCGCCAACCCGGCGCCGGCGCTCCGCCCGCCCAGGGTCAGGGACAGCAGATCACCACCCGGGCGGGCCCTCTGCGTGGCCGGACCCTCGACGACGACCGGGACGATGCCCTTGCCGTCCTTGCCCGTCGCCGCGGCGACCAACTGCTCGACCCAACCCGCGAGCCCGGGGATCCCCGAGCCGCCGTCGGTGATGACGAGCTTGTCCCTGCCGCGGGACGCGGCCGCGCCGAGCGCCGCGCCCAGCGTCAGACCCGGGTTGTCGTACGGCAGCCGGAGCGCGGGCACGATCGCCGCGGCCTCGTCGAGCAACCGCTCGACGTCCACGCCGCACAGCGCCGCCGGGAGCAGCCCGGACGCCGACAGCGCCGCGAACCGCCCGTTCACCTCCGGATCGGACAGGACCACCCGGTAGCCGGTCTCCTTGGCCGTGGCCTCCAGCGGCGAGCCCGGGTCGGTGACCACGACGATGCGGTCCGCCGGGTCGGCGCCCGCCGCCTGGAACGCGTGCTCGAAGATCCGCCGGAGCACGTCGGCCTCGAGGGTACGGCCGCTCTTGCTCGACACGACCAGGACCGTGCGGTCCAGCCGGTCGTCCAGCGCGCGGCGCACCTCGTGCGGATCGGTGCCGTCGAGGACGGTCAGGTCGGCGCCGCCCGCGCCGGCGATGAGCTCGGCGGCGCGCGCGGAACCGCCGGTGCCCGCGAGCACGACGTGGTCCAGATCCGCGAACCGGTCCGCGGCCTCGGTCAGCTCGGGGAGCAGGCGGCGGGACGTCTCCGGCGCGTCGACCCATCCGAGCCGCCCGGCCGCCCGGCCCGTCGCGTCGGGCCCCCAGAGGCTGGCGTTCTTGGCCATGAGCGCCGCCGGCACCCCGTCATACGTGAGACGCCCCAGCGCCTCGTCGGTGTGCGCGACGGCGTCGTCCTGGACGGTCACGGACGTGCGTCCGGCGGTCACTCGCAAGGTCACGGCGTCTCCTGGCCCCGATGCGTCCGCCACGCCCCGCGCGGCGGCCGCCCGCCGGTGGGTCGCAGTCCCTCCTGCCGCGTGCGCCGGCGCGCCACGCGGGCCGTGACGTGTCCTGATTCGCTTCTCGCGTCCGGCAATACCCGGCCCGGCGCGTGTCACTCACAGTACGCGCTCATAACGGAACGTGCCCGGCCGGTCACCCGCCGCATGGCGGGGACCGGCCGGGCACGTATCACGTACCGGCGGTCAGGCCTTGTCGCGCAGCTCGCCCTTGATCGTGTCGAGCAGCTCGGTCCAGGACGCCTCGAACTTCTCGACGCCCTCCTCCTCGAGGACCCGGACGACGTCGTCGTAGTCGACGCCGGCCTCCTTGAGCGCGGCCATGTGCGCCCGCGCGTCGTCGTAGGAGTGGATCGTGTCGCCGGTGATCTCGCCGTGGTCGGCGGTGGCGTCGAGCGTCGGCTCGGGCATGGTGTTGACCGTGTCCGGGGCGACGAGCTGGTCGACGTACATCGTGTCGGAGTAGTCCGGGTTCTTCACGCCCGTCGACGCCCACAGGGGACGCTGGACGCGGGCGCCCGCGTCCTTGAGCGCCTTCCACCGGTCGGTGCCGAACTTCTCCTCGTACAGCGCGTACGCCAGCCGGGCGTTGGCGATGCCCGCCTTGCCGGCCAGGTCGGAGCGGCCGGCCTTGTCGAGACGCTTGTCGATCTCGGTGTCGACGCGGCTGACGAAGAACGACGCGACCGACGCGATCTTCGACAGGTCGTGACCGTTGGCCCGGGCCTTCTCCAGACCCTCGAAGAAGGCGTCGATGACCTGGCCGTAGCGCTCCAGCGAGAAGATCAGCGTCACGTTCACGCTGATGCCCTGCGCCAGGGTCTCGGTGATCGCCGGCAGGCCCGCGAGGGTCGCCGGAATCTTGATCATGGTGTTCGGCCGGTCGACCAGCCACCACAGCGCCTTGGCCTCGGCGACGGTCTTCTCGGTCTCGTGCGCCAGGCGCGGGTCCACCTCGATCGACACCCGGCCGTCGAGGCCCTCGGTGCGGTCGTAGACGGGACGCAGCACGTCGGCGGCCCAGCGGATGTCGTACGTCGTGATGGACCGGACGGCCTCCTCGACGTCGACGCCGCGGACGGCCAGATCACGAACCTGCTCGTCGTACGCCGAGCCCTGGCTCAGCGCCTTGGAGAAGATCGTGGGGTTCGAGGTCACGCCCACGACGGACTTGTCGCGGATCAGGGACTCGAGGTTGCCCGTCCGCAGGCGCTCCCGGCTGATGTCGTCCAGCCAGATGGACACGCCCTCGGCAGAGAGCTTCTTCAGGATGTCGCTCATGTCTCTCCTCAGTTGCCGGTCGTCGAACCCCGGCCGCCGGCGTTCGCCTTCGTGAGGCTGGCGCGCGCGGCCGCCACGACCCGGTCGGCGGTGAAGCCGAACTGCTGGTACAGCGTCTTGTAGTCGGCGGAGGCGCCGTAGTGCTCGAGGCTCACGCTCTCGCCGGCCTCGCCGACGTAGCCGCGCCAGCCGAGCGCGATGCCGGCCTCGACGGACACCCGGGCGCGCACGGCCGGGGGCAGCACCTGCTGCTTGTAGGCGTCGTCCTGCTCCTCGAACCACTCGACGCAGGGCATCGAGACGACACGCGTCGGCGTGCCCTCCTCCTCGAGGACCTTGCGGGCCTCGACGGCGATCTGCACCTCGCTGCCGGTGGCGATGAGGATGACCTCCGGCTGCCCGTTCGAGGCGTCGGCCAGGACGTACCCGCCCTTGGCGGTGCCCTCCGCGGAGCCGTACTCCTCGCGGTCGAACGTCGGGACCTTCTGGCGAGTCAGCGCCAGGCCCGCGGGCCGGTCGGTGTGCTCCAGGACCGTCCGCCACGCCACCGCGGTCTCGTTGGCGTCCGCCGGCCGGACGAGGTCGAGGCCGGGGATGGCGCGCAGCGCCCACAGGTGCTCGACGGGCTGGTGGGTCGGGCCGTCCTCGCCCAGGCCGATCGAGTCGTGCGTCCAGACGTAGGTCACCGGCAGCTTCATCAGCGCGGCGAGCCGTACCGACGGGCGCATGTAGTCGCTGAACACCAGGAACGTGCCGCCGTACGGGCGGGTGCCGCCGTGCAGCGCGATGCCGTTCATGATGGCGCCCATGCCGTGCTCACGGATGCCGAAGTGCAGGGTCCGGCCGTAGCGGTCGCCGGGGAACGACTTGGTCTGGTACTCGTCGGGGATGAAGGACGGCTCGCCCTTCATCGTCGTGTTGTTGCTCTCCGCGAGGTCGGCCGAGCCGCCCCACAGCTCCGGCAGCACCGGGCCGATGGCGCTCAGCACCTCGCCGGAGGCGGCGCGGGTCGCCAGGTCCTTGCCCGCCGGGAACTCCGGCAGCTTGGCGGTCCAGCCGTCCGGCAGCCGCCGCGCGCGGATCCGGTCGAACTCCGCGGCGCGCTCGGGGTTGGCCGCCCGCCACGCCTCGTACGGCTTGTCCCACGCGGCGTGCGCCGCGCGACCCCGGTCGACGACCTCGCGGGCGTGCTCGAGCACGTCCTCCGGGACCTCGAAGGTCTGCTCCGGGTCCCAGCCGAGGACCCGCTTGGTGGCGGCGACCTCGTCGGCGCCGAGCGCCGAGCCGTGGATCTTGCCGGTGTTCTGCTTGTTCGGCGCCGGCCAGCCGATGATCGTGCGCAGCGAGATGAACGACGGCCGGTCGGTCACCTCGCGGGCGGCCTCGAGCGCGCGGTACAGCGCCTCGGGGTCCTCCTTGTAGTCGCCGTCCGCGGTCCAGTCGACCTTCTGGACGTGCCAGCCGTACGCCTCGTACCGAGCCGCCACGTCCTCGGACTTGGCGATGTTGGTGTCGTCCTCGATCGAGATGTGGTTGTCGTCGTAGATGACGACGAGGTTGCCCAGCTTCTGGTGGCCCGCGAGCGAGCTGACCTCGTGGCTGATGCCCTCCTCGATGTCACCGTCGGAGACGATCGAGTAGACGTAGTGGTCGAACGGGCTGTCGCCGACTGCCGGCTCCGGGTCGAACAGGCCGCGCTCGCGGCGCGCCGCCATCGCCATGCCGACGGCGTTGCCGAGACCCTGGCCGAGCGGCCCGGTCGTCGTCTCCACGCCGATGGTGTGCCCGTGCTCCGGGTGACCGGGCGTCAGGCTGCCCCACTTGCGCAGGTGCTTCAGGTCGTCCACGGTGAGGCCGTACCCCGACAGGTACAGCTGGATGTAGAGGGTCAGGCTCGAGTGGCCGGCCGACAGGACGAACCTGTCGCGACCGGTCCAGTCGGGGTCGGTCGGGTCATGGCGCATCACCCGCTGGAACAACACATAGGCCGCGGGGGCGAGGCTCATCGCGGTGCCCGGGTGACCGGAACCCGCCTCCTCCACCGCGTCCATGGCCAGCACGCGGATGGTGTCCACCGCTCGCCGGTCCAGGTCGGTCCACTCGAATGACTTATCGGATTGCGTACTCACGAGACGCTCCAGGCTCCTCTCGACTTCTGTCATGTCCCCAGACCCGACCCCAGCCGAAAAGAACCCATGACCAGGCCATGCCGGGGCCCGAATGCGAGCCTATCGCCCGCGCTCCCACCGCTTTGACGGGTGCTCCTCTATCTCAACGCCGCGACCTTGTGCCGAATTTCCCATGGACGCCGCGGTTAATCCGATCTGCCGCGCCTACCCCGGTGACGGGGTACACGGGGACCGGCACTACAGTGATTGCGCGGTGGAGCCCACGTGGCCGGTGCCCGATCAGAGCCGACTGGCGGCAGGAAATCCGAGGATCAGACACAGTGTCCCTTAACGTCGTGAACGCGCAGGTGAACATCCGGTGACGGTGGTCATCAACCGTCCGGCGAGGACTCCTGCGCCGCCCACGTCCGGCCGTCGACCGTTCGGCGCACTCGTGCGCGCCTACGTGGCGCTGACCAAGCCGCGGATCATCGAGCTCCTGCTGATCACGACGATCCCGGTGATGTTCCTGGCGGCCGGCGGACTGCCGCCGCTGTGGCCCGTCGTCGCCACCCTCGTCGGCGGCATGCTCTCGGCGGGCAGCGCCAACGCCCTGAACTGCTACATCGACCGCGACATCGACGCGAAGATGCGGCGGACCCGCCGTCGGCCCCTGCCGATGGTGCAGGTCACGCCGAAGGAGACGCTGGTCTTCGGGATCACCCTCGCCATCGCCTCCACCGTCTTCCTCGCCCTCGCCGTCAACCCGCTGTCCGCCGGCCTGTCGGTGTTCGCGATCCTGTTCTACGTCTTCGTCTACTCGCTGGTGCTGAAACGGCGCACCAAGCAGAACGTCGTCTGGGGCGGGATCGCCGGCTGCATGCCGGTCCTGATCGGCTGGTCCGCCCTCACGAACAGTGTGTCCTGGACCCCGATCGTGCTGTTCCTCGTGGTGTTCTTCTGGACGCCGCCGCACACCTGGACGCTGGCCATGCGCTACCGCGAGGACTACGCGGCCGCCAACGTGCCGATGCTGCCCGTCGTGGCCACCGAGCGCCGTGTCGCCGTCGAGGTCATCGCCTACACCTGGGTCACGGTGGCCTGCTCCCTCGCGCTCTGGCCGATCGCGCACACGACGATCTTCTACCCGATCGCCGCGGCCGTCCTCGGCGCGGCCTGCCTCGTCGAGGCCTACCGCCTTCTCGGCCGGATCCGGGCGGGCATCACCGGCGCGGTGCTCAAGCCGATGCGCTACTTCCACCTGTCCAACGCCTACCTGGCGCTGCTCTTCCTCGCGGTGGCGATCGACCCGCTGCTGCACTGACGGTTAATCTCCCGGCATGGCGCGTGTCGATCCTAAGGCGATCCTCGAAGGACGCATGCCGGGCCGGGCACCGGTCGGGCTGATCATCGGACTGGTCGTCTCGTCGGCCTGTGCGATCGTCGTCCTGGGCCTCGACGCGATGAACGGTGCGCCGTTCATCGTCGGGTTCGTCCTGGCGATCCTGCCCGTTCCGCTGCTGATCGCGCTCGTCCTGACCCTGGACCGGCTCGAGCCCGAGCCGTGGCGGGCCCTGCTGTTCGCCTTCATGTGGGGTGCCGGCGTCGCCGTCCTCGGCGCGCTGATCCTCAACACCGCCGGGTACGAACTGCTCACCAAACCGGTCTTCGGCGAGCGTGGGGAGCTGGTGACGGCCTCCGTCGGCGCGCCCCTGGTCGAGGAGTCGCTGAAGGGCGCGGTGCTCTTCGGGTTCCTGTGGTTCCGGCGCAACGAGCTGGACGGGCTGACCGACGGGATCATCTACGCCGCGATGGTCGCCCTCGGGTTCGCGATGATGGAGAACGTCGGGTACTACATCCGGGCGTTCCACCAGCACAACCTCGAGGCCGTGTTCATCATGCGCGGCGTGGTCTCGCCGTTCGGGCACCCGCTGTTCACCTCGATGACCGGGCTGGGCGTCGCCTACGCCGCGCTGCACCGGGGCGCCGCCCGGGTCGCGGCGCCCGTCGCCGGCCTTTGCACGGCGATGCTGCTGCACGGCGTTTGGAACTTCTCCACCGCGTTCGGTCTCAAGGGCCTGATGATCGCCTACGGCATCGACTTCTGCATCCTCATCGGGCTGATCGTCATCGTCCGCTGGGAGCGCCGCCAGACCGTCCGGCTGATCCAGCGGCACCTGCCGATGTACGCCGGCACGGGGCTGGTCACGCCCCAGGACGTTCACATGCTCGGCAACCTCAAGCTGCGCCGCCGGGCCCGCCAGTGGGCCCGCATGGCCGGCGGCACCGGGGCGAGCCGGGCGATGGCCGACTACCAGCTCGCCGCGACGGAGCTGGCCCTGCTGCACCAGCGGGCCGAGCGGAACGTCGCCGAGCCGGCGTGGTTCTACCGGCGCCGCCAGGACCTGCTGAACCTCATGCACCTGGCCCGGCAGGCGTTCCAGGGGCGGCAGCCGCGCCCTCTCGTCCCACCGTGGACCGGGCAGGGCCAGTCGGGATTCCTCCACCCGGGCGCGTCGTACGGCCCACCGCCGCCGGGCCCGTTCTCGGCACCGGGTCCGTACGCCGGTCCCGCCGGCCCCTACGGCCCGCCGGGCCCATCGGGCCCACCTGGACCACCGGGGCCACCGGCTCCTCCGGGACCTTCCGGTTCGCCGGGCTCCTACGGCCCGCCGGGCCCGTACGGTCCGCACGGCGGCGATGGCACGTCCGGACCGGGGGGACGGCCCTGGGGCCCACCGGGCTCCTGAGGCCCCGAACCGTACCGGGTCGGTGACCGGACCCTGCCGGGCTGCGCACCGGGACGGCGCGGCTTGTCCGCGGTCCACGGCGCGTTCGGCGAGGCTCGCGTTCGGAGTGAGCCGATCAGTGGGCAGCGCGGTCAAGTGACTGGTTGATGCACTTGTGACCGGTTTTGACCATTGACTCCGCAGTGACGGACGTTGACAATGCCGGTAGCCGTGACAACGTTGTCATGGCACTGCGATGGTCCTCCGCCAGCGCGCCCTGTGACCTCCCCCCAGAGGAGCAGCTGTGTTCAGACGCGTCCGCCCTCGATTGGCGAGCCTGCTCGGCCTCGCCTTGACCTCCCTGGCCCTCCCCGCCCTGCCGGCCCACGCGGCGGCCCCCGATCTCGCCTCCTACGTCAATCCGTTCGTCGGGACCCAGGACGGCGGGCCCGACTTCGGGCACGGCGGCGGCGCCGGGATGAACTTCCCCGGCGCCGTCGCGCCGTTCGGGATGATGCAGTGGAGCCCCGACACCGTCCGTTCGTCCGGCGGCGGCTACAAGTACGAGGACAACCGCCTGCGCGGCTTCAGCATGACCCACATCTCCGGGCCGGGCTGTACGGGCGCGCAGGACTTCCCCGTCATCCCGTTCTCCGGGCCGATCAAGAACTCGCCGGCGACCCACGGCACCGACTACGTACAGACCTTCAAGCATGAGAACGAGCAGGCCGCCCCGGGGTCGTACGCCGTGACGCTCGACAGCGGCGTGAAGACGGAGCTGACCGCGACGCAACGGGCCGGCGTCGCACGGTTCACCTTCCCGACGGACAAGGTGGGCACGCTGCTCCTCAACGTGACGGGGTCGATCAACGGCGTGGACGACGCCGAGGCCACCGTCAAGGGCAATACCGTCTCGGGCTGGGCGAAGACCGGGGGGTTCTGCGGCGCGGACACCAAGTACTACGTCTACTTCACCGCGACCTTCGACCGGCCCTTCCAGGCGTACGGCACGTGGAAGGACGACTCGGTCGAGCCCGGCGAGGACGCGGTGCGCGGCAGCGCCCCGGCGAAGGTGCCCCAGCAGACGCGGAAGACCTTCGGGCGGCTCAACAACGGCCCCGAGGGCAGGCCGATGCCGCAGCGCTCCGCGCAGGCCCTGACCGGGGACGTCACCGTCAAGGGCCCAGGATCGGGCGTCTATCTGCAGTTCGACACCAGCAAGGCCAAGCCGGTGCAGATGCGCACCGCGGTGTCGTACGTGAGCATCGACGGCGCGAAGCAGAACCTGAAGAAGGAGATCGGCGGTCGGGGCTTCGACTCCGTACGGTCCGCCGCGCGGGCCGCGTGGAACAAGCGGCTCGGGCAGATCCAGGTCGGCGGCGGCGCCGCCGACCGGCTGCGGACCTTCTACACCGCGCTCTACCACGCCATGCTGCAGCCGTACGTCTTCGACGACGTGGACGGCACCTACACCGGGTTCGACTACCGCACCCACAAGGTCAAGAAGGGCCACCACCAGTACGCGACCTTCTCCGGGTGGGACATCTACCGCAGTGAGGCGCAGCTCATCGCGCTGCTCGCCCCGGACGTCGGCGCGGACATCGCCCAGTCGATGTACAACGACGCGCACTCCGTCGGCGACGTGTGGGACCGCTGGTCGCACCAGAACACCATCACCGGCGTGATGAACGGCGACCCGTACCACTCGATCATCGCGACGATGTACGCCTTCGGCGCCCGGAACTTCGACGCGAACGGCGCGCTGGCCGCCATGGTCAAGGGCGCGAACCGCGTCGGCGAGGACAAGGCCACCGGATACACCGAACGCCCCGGCAACGCCGACTACCTCAAGCTCGGCTACGTGCCGGGCGACCCGGCGACCACGCTGGAGTACGGCATGGCCGACTTCGGCATCGCCCAGCTCGCCCAGCGCCTGGGGGAGAAGGACACCTACCAGGAGTTCATGAAGCGGGCGCACGGCTGGGAGACGATCTACAACCCGTTGAACGACTGGATCCAGCCGCGCTTCGGCGACGGTTCGTTCCTCACGCCGTTCGACCCCGCCGACTCCAACTGGTACGTCGAGGGCAACGGCGCGCAGTACCACTGGATGGTCTACGAGGACGTGGCCGGGCTGTTCAACGCGATGGGCGGCCGGGACCAGGCGGTCAAGCGGCTCGACACGTTCTTCACCAAGCTCAACGCCGGCTCGCACGAGGCGTACGCCTACCTCGGCAACGAGCCGTCCCTGCAGTCCCCGTGGCTGTACGTCTGGGCCGGGCAGCCGTACAAGACCCAGGACGTCGTCGCGCGGGCCCGTACCGAGCTGTTCAAGTCCACCCCGAACGGGCTGGTCGGCAACGACGACCTCGGCACGATGTCGGCGTGGCGGGTGTTCGCCGGACTCGGCATGTACCCGGCGGTCCCGGGCCGCGCCGAGATGGTGCTGAACAGCCCGGAGTTCCCGCAGATCACGATCAAGCGGTCGAGCGGCCAGAAGATCACGATCAACGCGCCGGGAGCCTCCGACACCAACAAGTACGTCCAGTCGCTCAAGGTCGGCGGCAAGGCGACGAGCCGCGCCTGGCTGCCCGAGTCCTTCGTGGCCTCCGGCGGAAAGCTGGACTACACGCTCGGCGCGCAGCCGAACACGAAGTTCGGCAGCGACCCGAAGGACGCGCCGCCGTCCTTCGGCACGGGCGCGCGGCCGTTCCTGTCGGCGCTCCAGCCGGGCACCGCGTCGGTCGAGCCCGGCGGCTCCACCGAGGCCACCCTGCGCGTGCAGGCCGTCGGCGCGGGTGACACCGTCACCTGGACCGCGAAACCGCCGGCGGGCATCACCGTCACGCCGTCCTCCGGCACGCTGAAGGTCGCCGACGCCGGGCACGCCGACCAGAGGGTCACCGTGTCGGTGGCCGCCGACCAGAAGCTGGACTACTACTCGGTGCCGTTCGAGCTGACCGCCTCCGGGCAGTCGGTGGGCACCACCGGCATCTCGCTGAACGTCGCGAAGCGCGGCACGATCGAGTGGTACCAGAACAACGCCGGCATCTCCGACGACGGCAAGGCGGGGACGGCCAACTTCGACGGCGGCGGCTGGAGCTACTCCGCGCAGGCCCTGGCGGCGGCCGGACTCAAGCCGGGGCAGCCGGTGGCGTGGAACGGCTTCACCTTCACCTGGCCGAACCGAACGCCCGGTCAGCTCGACAACGTCCAGGCGAACGGTCAGGTCGTCGGCCTGCCGACCGCCCCGAGCGGCGCGTCGAAGCTCGCCTTCCTCGGCGCGGCCGGCAACGGCGACGCCTCGTCGACGGTGACGATCACCTACACCGACGGGTCGACGGCAACGGCCAAGCTGGAGTTCAGCGACTGGGCGCTCGGCGCCGACGCCTACCCGCCGAAGTTCGGCAACGCGACCGTCGCCAAGACGCCGTACCGGAACACCTCCGACGGCGGCAACCAGAAGATCAACATCTACGTGTTCGCGGCCACGCCGATCGCGCTCGACGCGAGCAAGCAGGTCAAGGGCGTGACCCTCAACACGCCGTCCAGCGGAGGATCGCTGCACGTCTTCGCCTGGGCGTTCGCCTGATCCGATCCGGGTGAGCCCGCCGCGTCGGCGGGCTCACCCGGTCACCCGGACCCGGCTCCCCGTGATGCCCCGGTGCCACGCGTACCGGGGCATCAGCCGTGCTCCGGGTCCGCCACGCCGTCGACGTCGACGAGGAGGTGGCGGGGCCCGCGCAGTTCGGCGCTCGGACGGTACGGCGGCGGGTCGGCCACGACGCGGGGATTCTTCAGCCGCTTCGCCAGCTCGGTGAGGGCGATCTGCGTCTCCAGCCGGGCGAGCGGAGCACCGAAGCAGTAGTGGACGCCGCCGCCGAACCCCAGGTGCTCCGTGTACTGGCGATCCGGGTCGAAACGGTCGGGGTCGGGCACGTGCGCCGGATCGCGGCTCCCCGCCGCGAGCGCCACGGCGATGGGCGAGCCCTTCGGGATGGTGGTCCCGCCGAGCTCGATGTCATCCAGGGCGATCCGTGAGGAGAGGAAGTGCACGGGAGGCTCGTACCGGAGCAGCTCCTCGACCGTGGAGACGGCCAGGCCCGGCTCGTGCCGCAGCCGATCGAGCACCTCCGGGTGACGCAGCAGGGTGAGCATCCCGTTGGTGATCAGATTGACCGTCGTCTCATGGCCGGCGATCAGCAGCAGCGTGGCGGTGGCCACCACCTCGACCGGGGACATCGCCCCCTCCGGGCCCTCGTCGGTGGCGAGGCCGGAGAGCAGGTCGTCCCCGGGCCTCTCGCGGCGCTCATCGGTGATCCCGCCGAGGTATCGATGCAGTTCGCTCACTGCGGCGTGCCGTCGCCGCATCCGCTCCGCCAGACCCTTCTCCCGGGGATCGAGCGACTCCACCACCGCGTCGGCCCACTCGTGGAACCGCGCCTCGTCCTCGCGCGGCACCCCGAGGATCCGGCAGATCACCGTGACCGGGAACGGGTAGGCGATGTCGTCGACGATGTCGATGCGCGCCCGGGACGCGACATCGTCGATCAACTCCGTGACCACGCGGAGCATCTCCGGCCGCAGGCTCTCCACCAGGTGCGGCGAACGCGGCGGGCCGAAGTGACGCATCGCCAGGCGACGGAGCCGGTCGTGCTCGGGCGGGTCGGTGTTGATGAAGGAGGGCGGCAGCACCGCCGCGACGTCCCCCGATCCGGGCTCACCAGGCTGCGGGACGTTCCGGCGGGTCGAGCTGACGCGCGGATCGTGCAGCAGCGCGACGATCTCGTCGTACCCGCTGACGACGTAGAGTCCGTCCTCCTGCCGGGACACCGGGGTCCTGCGCAACTCGGCGTACAGCGGGTACGGGTCGGCGCGGTTGGCCGGATCGAGGATCTGGTCGAAGACGCTGATCGGCGCCACGGCGGCACCTCCTTCTGACTCGTTCACCGGTCGCCGTGCAGCAGCGAGGCGCGGCGTTCGGCCGGATCGTGCCCCGTCACCATGACGGTGACCTGGGTCGCCTCCAGCCGCTCCGGCACCTCGGCCGGGACCGGCCGCCTCTCCTCGGCCCGGTCGGCGGTGCGGAGCTCGGGCGGGAAGGGCGCGGCGCGCTCGATCAGGCGCTGATAGAACTCCAGCCACATGGCCTGGTCGAACGTGACCGCGGCCGTGATCCGGCCCCGGTAGCCGTAGACGGCGACGAACCGGCGTTCCGCGAGGGAACCCTGCGCGATGACCACCTCGTCGGCGAAGGTCGGCACTCCGACGGACTTGATGTTCGTCCCGAACTGGTTGGACCAGAACACCGGCAGGGAAAGGTGCGGCCAGCGGTGCGCCTGGTCGCTGATCATGTTGTGCGCCGCGATCTCGGCCTGGGCGACCGCGTTGCCCCAGTGCTCGAGCGCCATGAACTGGTAGTTGTAGACCGGATGCGGGAAGCGCGCGACATCCCCCGCGACGAAGACGTCATCGGTCACCAGGCCGTTGCTGTCGAAGGCCCGGCAGCCCGCGTCGCAGGCGACCCCCCACACTCCCGCGGCCAGCCCGGAGTCCCGCAGCCACTCGACGTTGCGGATCGCCCCGAGGGCGACCACCACGACGTCGGCCTCCACCGTGCTCCCGTCGGAGAGCCGCGCGGCCCGGACCCGGCCGTCCGCGTCGCCGTCCAGGGCCTCCACCGTCACGCCGCACCGCAGGTCCACGCCGTGCTCCCGCTGCAGGTCGGCCGCGACGGCTCCGATCACCCCGCCCAGCGCGCCGACCAGCGGCGCCGGGCCGCGCTCCACGACGGTCACCGGCAGGTCCAGCGCCCGGCAGACCGACGCGACCTCCGAGCCGGTGAACCCCGCACCGATGACCAGCACCCGGCGCGGGCCGGCCGCGAGGCGCTCCCGCAGCCGGGCCGCCTCGTCCATCCCGCGCAGCGGGAGCACCCCTTCCAGCGCCGCCTCCCGGCGGTTCGGCCACGGCCGGGCCCGCGCGCCCGTCGCGATCAGCAGCCGGTCGAAGGACACCTCCCGGTCGTCGGCGAGCCGTACCCTCCTGGCCGCCAGGTCGAGGCCGGTGGCGGCGATACCGGGCAGCCACTCGGCATCCAGCTCGCGCAGGCGGGGCAGCAGCGTGTGATCCTCCGGAGCGAGGCCCGTCAGCACCTGCTTGGACAGCGGTGGACGGTCGTACGGCTCGTACGGTTCGTCGCCGATCAGGGTGAGCGAGCCGGCGAAGCCGTCCCGGCGGAGGACGCCCGCGGCCCGCGCGCCGGCCAGCGACGCGCCGACGATCACGATCCGTCCCGTCTTCCGGAACCCGTCGCCGGCACCGACCGCCGGGGGAGCGGGACCGGCCCTCGTCCCACGGTGCTGGGTGGCCATTCGGTCGACGTGGATCGCCTGTACCGGGCAGGCCGCGGCCGCCCGCAGGATGTGCTCGCGCTGCGCGTCGTCCGCGTCGGGGTCGTACAGCAGCGCCTCCTGACCGTTCATGGTGAACACGTCCGGCGCGAGGAACGCGCACTGCCCGTACCCTTGGCACCGCGTGAGGTCGACGATCACCCGCATCCGGCGCACCCCCCGTTGCGCGCGGCCGCCCGGCGAACCCGGCCGACGCCGACGCGGCGGCCTTACCCGGCTGTCGGTCGTAGACCTACCCCGCGTTCCGGCCTTTCAGGCAAGGTGAAAGACCGGTACGCGGCATCGACGACGCTCAGAAACGGGTCTTGGCCACGCTGCGGGGGTCGTCGACGCGGCGGGTCTCGTACAGGTCACCCGCACGCGCCCTCGCCCGCCACGGCCGGGCCTTGTGCAACGCCACGTCGAGGGCCGGGTCGCCCCGATCGAGCCGCACGCAGACCAGCCCGGGCCGGCCGTCCCCGGCACAGCTCCCGAGCCGGTACCCGTGGGGCCCGATCACCCCGGACGGCATGGCGGCGCTGCACTGCGCCGGCACGGACACCGAGATCCACAGGCCGGCGGCCGCGTGCGCCCGCGCGAGGACCTCGAAGATCGGGTCCCGCGAGTACGAGGAGAACAGCACGCAGTCGACCCCCGAGGCGGCGTACTCGAGGAACAGCTCCGGGAAGTTGATCTCGATGCAGAGCGCACAGCCGAACCGGAACCCGTCGACGTCGAACACACAGGCGTCGAAGCCGGGGGAGTACCAGTCGCCGATCTCGGTGTGCGAGCACCGCCTCTTGTCGTACCGGCCGACCGGCTCACCCTGGTCGGAGATGACGTACAGGCTGTTGTGCGGCCGGTTCGGGGGTGTCAGACGGTGGTTGCCGCCGACCACCACCCACACAGGCCGAGCTCACCCGCCAACGCGGCGACGCCCTCTAGTTGCTCCCGGACGGCGGCCCAGTCGACGTTCCAGCCGGACAGGGCCTGTTTCGCCGCCCGGTCGCCGGGATAGCCGGAGATCGCGCCTTCGGGGAACTGGACGAGCCGGGCGCCCGCCGCTCTCGCCGCCGTCATCATCTCCCGGACGGCCGTGCCGTCGGCCTCGGGGTCGCAGCCGACCGGGATCTGCGCGGCCGCGACGGTCAGGGCGTCGGCCCACCTGGCGCAAAGCTGGCATCCACGAGGGTTACCGGATCGTCGGCAAACGGGGCAAACACTGGGATGTCCGGCGGCTGTCCCGCAAGACGGGTGAGGTGTGGATCCCGAAGGTCGGCTGGGTGCGGTTCCGTTGGTCCCGCCAAATCCCCGATTCGGCCAAGTCCTTTCGGGTGAACCGGGACCGGGCGGGCCGCTGGCATGTGTGCTTTGCGGTGATTCCGCCATCCATCGACGGCCCCGGCACAGGCGAGGTCGTCGGCGTCGATCGCGGAGTGGCCGTCTCCGCCGCCCTGCCCACCGGCGAAAAGCTGTCTGTACCCGGCCTGCGTAAGACCGAGGCCACCCGCCTGCGGCGCCTGCAACGCAGACTCGCGCGCACCAAGCGCGGGTCGAACCGCCGGGCACGAGTCAAGACCACAATCGCCCGAATCAAGGCGCGGGAGGCCGACCGGCGTAAGGACTGGGTGGAGCAGACCTCCACCCGTCTCGCCGCCGAGTATGACCTGATCCGGGTCGAGGATTTGAAGATCAAGAACATGGTGCGGTCCGCGCGCGGCACCCTCGCCGCGCCGGGCACGAACGTACGGGCCAAGGCCGGGCTCAACCGCTCCATCCACGAGGCCGGCTGGGGCCAACTGGTCACCCGACTGGAGCAGAAGGCACCAGGCCGGGTGGAAAAGATCAGGCCCGCGTACACGTCTCAGACCTGTCATGCCTGCGGGCATCGCGCTGCGGAGAACCGTGAGAGCCAAGCGGTCTTCCGTTGTCGCGCCTGCGGGCATGTCGATCACGCGGATGTGAACGCGGCCAAGAACATCAGAGACCTCGCCGTCGGACGGACGGTGACAGCGCGGGGAGCCCTTCAGCCGCTGGGCGGGGCCATGAACCGCGAACCTCAACCTGTCTTCATCTCCAGGGTAGAGATCGGGTCTGGAATCCCCCATCTTCAGATGGGGGAGGACGTCAATGCGCCGCGGTCACCAGGCCGGTCTCGTAGGCGATGATGACGAGCTGCACCCGGTCGCGGGCGTCCAGCTTGGTCAGCAGCCGGGTCACGTAGGTCTTGACGGTCGCCACGCTGATGACCAGCTCGGCCGCGATCTCGGCGTTGGACAGGCCGCGTCCGACGAGGGTCAGCACCTCGTGCTCGCGTTCGGTGATGCCGTTGAGCGTGCGCCGTCCGGGAACGGGTCCCGGGCGGTCGGCGAACTCCTCGATCAGGCGGCGCGTGACGCTCGGCGCGATCAGACCGTCCCCGGCGGCGACGACGCGGATGGCGGTGAGGATGTCGTCCAGCGCCATGTCCTTGACGAGGAACCCGGCCGCACCGGCGCGCAGGGCACCGTAGACGTAGTCGTCGTCGTCGAACGTGGTGAGGACGACGACGTGCGTCGATCCGCCGTCGGCGGTGATCCGCCGAGTCGCCTCGATCCCGTCCATCCCGGGCATGCGGATGTCCATCACGACGACATCCGGCTCGAGGCTTCCGGCCAGCTCGACCGCCTCGGCGCCGTTTCCGGCCTCTCCGACGACCTCGATGTCGGGTGCGTCGGTGATGACCATCTGCAGTGCGGTGCGCACCAGCGGCTGGTCGTCGGCGAGGACAACGCGGACGGTCATGAAACTCCTGTCGGTAGGGGGAGGCGAGCGGTCACGCGGAACCCGCCTTCGGTCCGTGGTCCGGCGGTGAGGTCACCGTGCAGCAGGGCGGCGCGCTCGCGCATGCCGACCAGGCCGTAGCCGGTGCCGGTCGTGGTGCCGTGGCCGCGGCCGTCGTCGACGACCTCGATCGACACGTCTTCGTCCTGGTAGTCGATGGAGACGGTGCAGGAGGTGGCGTCGGCGTGGCGGACCACGTTGGTGACGGCCTCCTGGATGATCCGGTACGCCGACAGGTCGACCTCCGGGGGCAGCGGGCGGCGTTCCCCTCGCCGGCGGACGTCGACACGGACCCCGGCGGCGGTCGTCGTCGCGGCCAGCCGGTCGACGTCCGCCAGGCCGGGCATCTCGTCGAGCGGCGCGGTCTCGGCCCCCTTCTCCAGTTCCGCCTGGCGGAGGGCGCCGAGCATCCGGCGCAGCCCGGACAGCGTCTCCCGGCTGGCGGTCTCGACCTCGCCGAGCGCCTCGCGCGCCCGTGCGGGCTGCGTGTCGATCACTCGTTTCGCCGCGCCGGCCTGGAGTGCGACGATGCCGATGGTGTGCGCGACCATGTCGTGCATCTCGCGCGCGATCCGGAGCCGCTCGGCGGTGACGGCGTCGGCCACCGCGCGCGTACGCAGCGCCTCCCCGTGCTCGCGGCGCTCGCGGATCAGCCTGCCGACCATGTACGCCGTGGCGAGCGCCAGCAGGGCCATCTCGGCGTTGCTGCCCACGTCCGTTCCGTCGGAGAAGGCCCCGACGGTCAGGAACTGCACAACGAGGGACAGCAGGACGGCGGCGATCGAGACCCGAGAGGTCCGGGTGGCGACGATGAACGCCAGGGCCAGATCCACCGCCAGAAAGGGAAGGAACGGGGCTCGGCCGCTCTGGTGCTGTGGATTCGCCAGCAGGACCACGGCGACGCAGCCGAGGAGCATCATGAACAGCGCGAGCAGCGGGACCCGCCGGAGCACGCCGATGAGCAGGGTCATCGACAACATCGCCGCCACGGCCAGGGCAGGGTTGTAGTACAGCCTGGGGCCCGGCGAGCCCAGTTGTGACCAGGCCAGCGCGAGAGGGAACAGGACGGCTCCGCCCCAGGCCGTGATCGCCCTCCTCATCATCTGACTCCCGCCGGCAGCGGGAAGCGGGCCGCGACGCGGAAGCCGCCTTCGGTCCGTGGTCCGGCGGTGAGGTCGCCGTGCAGCAGGGCGGCGCGCTCGCGCATGCCGACCAGGCCGTAGCCGGTGCCGGGGGTGGTGCCGTGGCCGCGGCCGTCGTCGACGACCTCGATCGACAGCTCATCCTCCAGGCAGTCGATGGACACGACGCATGATCGAGCGTCGGCGTGGCGGACCACGTTGGTGACGGCCTCCTGGATGATCCGGTACGCCGACAGGTCGACCTCCGGGGGCAGCGGGCGGCGTTCCCCCTGCCAGTGGACGTCGATGCGGACCCCGGCGGCGGTCGTCGTCGCGGCCAGCCGGTCGACGTCGGCCAGGCCGGGCATCTCGTCGAGCACCGTCGCCCGTGCTCCGTCCTTCAGCTCGGCCTGGCGGAGGGCGCCGAGCATCCGGCGCAGCCCGGACAGCGTCTCTCTGCTCGCCATCTCCACCTCCCACAGGGCGTCGCGCGCTCCGGTGGGCTGCGTGTCGATGACTCTTCGCGCCGCGCCGGCCTGGAGGGCGACGATGCCGATGGTGTGCGCGACCATGTCGTGCAGTTCGCGCGCGATCCGGAGCCGCTCGGCGGTGACCGCCTCGGCCGCGGTCTGGGCCCGCCTGGCCTCGGCGTGCTCGCGGGCCTGGTGCGTCGAGTTGCCGATGAGCCAGGCGACCAGCGCGGTCATCGCCACGGCCAGCTCCGTCGACGTCCCAATGGTCCAATCGCAGGCCAGCCGGAACGTGAGAAACGCCGTGAGCGTGGCGAAGACCAGACCGGCGGCGGTGAGGGACACCCGGCGTCGCCCGGTGGCCGCGATGAAGTACAGGGCGACGTCGACGGACAGGAACTGCGGCACCGGGATCGCGCCGACGCTCAGCGGGAGCGTCCCGAAGACGGAACCGGCGAGCACCAGGACGAGAGCCGCGATCGGCCACCGCCGCAGCAGGCCGCCACCGAGCAGCGTGAGCGCCGTGGCCAGCGCCAGCGTCGTCCGGCCGTCCCACCGGTGGAAGAGGACCCCAGGGTAGACCGAGGCCACGCTCTCCGCGGGCAGTCTCATCCGGATGAGGAACGTGAACATCGTGCCGGCGCACCAGGCCAGGGCCGTCCACGCGCCCGGCGGTACGCGCTTGAACAGGGGAGAAGGGGGCACGGCGGACATGCCTGGAATCGTAATCGTCTGATCTTCGTGCGGCATCGGACCACGGATGTACGACCACGGTCGGCACCCGCGCCACGCGAATGCCGACGACGGCCCGATGCGCGGCGGACCCGGCGCGCGACACCGTTGGCCCCGTGATCGAAGTGAGCGGACTGACGAAGCGCTACGGCTCGAAGACGGCCGTCAACGGATTGACCTTCAGCGTGCGCCCCGGACACGTCACCGGGTTCCTCGGCCCCAACGGCGCGGGCAAGAGCACCACCCTGCGGATGATCCTCGGGCTGAACGAGCCCACCAGCGGAACCGCCACCGTCGCCGGCCATCCGTTCCGCGACCGCCCGCGCGGGCTCCGTCACGTCGGCGCGCTGCTCGGCGCCCAGGACGTGCACGGCGGCCGCACCGCGTACGCGCACCTGTCCACCCTCGCCCGCGCCAACCGGATCCCGCGCGGCCGGGTGGACGAGGTCCTGCGCGAGGTGGGACTGACGGAGGCGGCGCGCCGTCGCATCGGCGGGTTCTCCCTCGGCATGAGGCAGCGGCTCGGCATCGCGACCGCCCTGCTCGGCGACCCGCCCGTCCTGCTGTTCGACGAGCCGATCAACGGCCTCGATCCCGAGGGCGTGCGGTGGGTCCGCGGCCTGTTCCGCCGCCTGGCCGCCGAGGGCCGGACCGTGTTCGTCTCCAGCCACCTCATGAGCGAGATGGAGCACACCGCCGACCATCTCATCGTCATCGGCCGGGGCGAGCTGATCGCCGACGAGAGCCTGGCCGGGTTCGCGGCCCGCGGCACGCCCCAGAGCGTGATCGTGCGCACGCCCGACACCTCCGCGCTCGCGGCCGTCCTGACCGCCGAGGGCGGGTCCGTGCGACCGGACGGCGACCGGGCGCTCATGGTCACTGGGCTGAGCGCCGCCCGCATCGGCGAACTCGCCTTCCAGCACCGGGTGCTGCTCCACGAACTCGCCCCCCGCACAGCCTCGCTGGAGGAGGCGTTCATGGAACTCACCGCCGACAGCGTCGAATACCTCGCCGGAGACCCCCGATGACCGCACCGACCCGCACCGTCCGCCCCGCCGTCACCGAGCCGCGCGCCCGGTTCCGCGACCTCCTCGCCGCCGAGTGGGCCAAGCTCTGGTCGCTCCGCTCGACCTACTGGACCCTGCTCCTCAGCGGGCTGACCATCATCGGAATCAATATCAACGCGGCCGTCGCCGACTACCACAACTGGCCGCAGTACAACTCCGACATCCGCGCCATCTTCGTCCCCATCTGGGCGATGCGCGACGCGTTCACGCAGATCGCCGGCATGATCGTCATGCTCGCCGCCGGCAGCGTCGGCGCGATCACCATCACGGGCGAGTACGGCACGGGGCTGATCCGAACCACCTTCGCGGCCGTGCCGGCCCGCCGTTCGCTGGTGACCGCCAAGCTGATCGACGTCACGGTGGTCATGCTCGGCTACGGGACGGTCGTCGCCGGAGTCTCCTTCTGGGCCACCCAGGCCATCCTGTCGGGCCGCCACGTCGGCATGTCCATCGGGTACCCCGGAGCGTTCCAGGCGGTGGCGGCATCGGCGCTGCTCGCACCGGTCAGCGCGCTCATCGGCATGGGCCTCGGCGCGATCATCCGGCACGGCGCGGCCACCATGGTGATCACCACGGCGGTGCTCCTGCTGCTGCCCCTCTGCTTCACCGACCACTACCGCTGGACGGCCGACGTCAAGCACGCGCTGCCCGCCAGCGCCTGGGGACGCCTGGTCGACGTCGGCTACGGACGCTTCGACTTCCCCGTCCGCCATCCGACGACGACCACCGAGGCGTGGATCACGCTGGCCCTCTGGGCGCTCGCCGCCGCGGCCGTCTCCATCGCCGTCGTCCACCACCGGGACGTGTGAACCCTGGGCGCCACGCGAGCGCGCGTCGGCGGTCATCCCTGCCGTCTCGCGGAGCTTGCGGGCTCCGGGGCTCGCCCGCTGAGGCGTACCGAATGCTCGGCGACCGCAGCCCGAGAAGGGGACCAAGCTCGCATATTGGCGCCAGGAACGAGGTCTTTCCCGAGTATTCGGTACGTCCCCCGTCCGACCCCACCAGGGAGATGACGCGCCGGCCGGTCTTCACGGCCCGGTGAACCCGTGCGGCCATTGCCCGATCATGGTCATCGTGCCCCTTCGTCTCGGGGTTGCCGCCGGCTCGTGTCCTGCCACGGGAATGGGGCACGGTCGGGTTCGACCCAGCCGGTCCTGGCCTGTGCGGAGGCCAGCGTCGCCGGGTGGTAGAAGCGGGTCAGAAGGCGCTTGTCGAGCAGGGCGGGGTGGTGGTCGGCGAATGCGGTGAAGTCGTCTTCGCCGTGTTCGGCCGCGTGGTGACCGACCAGTTCGACCCAGGCCCGGCTCATGGTCGCGTGGTACTTCTGGGGCACCTTCGCATAGCGGGCGGTGCGCTGGATGCCGTCGCCGACCAGGCCGACCGCCGCGGACACGCCGACCCGTCGAACGGCCAGCCAGGTCAGACGGACATGTTCCCGGTGGCCGAACCGCTCGGCGGTCGCCATCACTTCGGCCATCAACGCATCGAAGTCAGGGGCGCCGTCGGAGGGACGCATGGTCATGAGGGAACCTCCGTCAGGGCTTGCAGGGCGGCGCGCAGGTGGGCGATCGCGTCGTCTGGCAGGCCGCCGAGCGCGCGGTGCTCCAAGTCGGCCATGGCCTGCCGGATCGTCGTGGCGGCCACCTGCCCGGACGAGGTGAGTTCGATGAGTACCGCCCGGCGGTCTCCGGAGCGGGTGCCGCGGGTGATGTGGCCGCGTCGTTCCAGGCGGTCCAGCACGCTGGTCAGTGTGGTGGGGCGGGTGCCCACGGCCGCGCCGAGTTCGGACACGGTCCGCCCTCGGCCGTCGGCCAGGTTCGCCAGCGCGTTCATCTCGGAGGTGGTCAGGCCCAGGTCGACGAGCTCCGCGGAGAGCGCTTGCAGGGTGGCGTGGGTGGCCCGCTGCAACGCGAGCAGAGCCGACCATCCAGATGGTACGGATTCGGACTTCACGATTACGGAATATACGATTTCGTACTGTCTGCTGCAAGCGAGAACGATCGCGCCCCACGTCGTAAGGGCCGGTCGCGAGGTTCTCCCCCGGCGGGGCAGGGCCTGCCGTGGATCAGAACCGGCCGGGCCAGGCAGGTCCTGAGCCCGTAACGCCGAAGACGCCCCGCCATCCTCCTCGAGAGGACGACGGGGCGTCGTCGTATGGTCCCGGTCGAGTAGCACGCGCTCCGTCCTGCCGGACGGGCGGCTCTCGGCTCCGTGGCCGGGGCATTTCCTCCCCCCATTGAAGGCGGAGGAAATGCCCCTTTCCGGGTCAGGCGATGATGCGGAGCGGGTTCTCCAGCAGCCCGGCCAGCTCGCCGAGGAACTTCGCGCCGGTCGCGCCGTCGCAGGCGCGGTGGTCGACGGAGAGCGTCAGCGTGAGCCGGTCCCGGGCGACGAACTCACCGTCGTCGCCGACCACGACGTCCTTGCGGGTCCCGCCGACGGCGAGGATCCCCGCCTCCGGCGGGTTGATGACCGCGGTGAAGGAGTCGACGCCGAACATCCCGAGGTTGCTGACGGTGAACGTGCCGCCGGACATCTCCTGCGGGGTGAGGCGCTGCTCGCGCGCCCGCCCGGCCAGCTCGCGGGTCTCCATGCCGATCTGCGACACGGTCTTACGGTCGGCGTCCCGGATCACCGGGACGACGAGGCCGTCCTCCAGCGCCACGGCCACGCCGACGTTCACCCGCTTGTGCACGAGGAGGTTGTCCTCGGTGAACGACACGTTCAGCACCGGGTTCGCCCGCAGAGCCGTCGCGCACGCCTTGACGATGAGGTCGTTGACGCTCACCTTGGCCGGGGCGAGCGACTCGTTCAGCGTCTTGCGGAAGGCCAGCAGCGCGCCGACGTCGACGATCCGCGTCAGGTAGAAGTGCGGCGTCGTCTGCATGCTCTCGGTGAGTCGGCGGGCGGTGACCTTCCGGATCCGGCTGAGCGGCACCCGCTCGACGTCCGGGTCCTCGGTCGCGGCGGGAGCCGCGGTCGCCGCGGGCGCGGCGGCGACCGCCGGGGCCGGGGCGTTCTTGAGCGCGGCCTCGATGTCGGCCCGGACGATCCGGCCGCCGGGGCCGGAGCCGGTGAGCGTCGCCAGGTCGATGTCGTTCTCGCGCGCCAGCCTGCGCGCGAGCGGGGAGGACGGCGGCCGGGAGCGGGCGCCGTTCGACGCGGCGGCGGCGACGTCCTGCGCCGGAGCCGTGGCGGTCGCGGCGGGGGCCGGCGTGGCGGCGGTCTGCTGCGGCGCGGCCGCCTGGCCGTTCGCGGCGGCGGAGGCCTCCGGCGCGGCGGGGGCCTGCCGGGGCGCGGGTGCGGACTCGCCTTCGGCCAGCAGGACCGCGATCGGCGTGCCGATGCCCGCGGTCTGGCCCTCCGCGACCAGGATCTCGCCGAGGACGCCGTCCTCGTACGCCTCGTACTCCATGAGGGCCTTGTCGGTCTCGATGTCGACCAGGGCCTCCCCGGCGGTGACCTTGTCGCCGGGCTTCTTGTGCCACGCGCTGATGACGCCTTCCTCCATGGTGTCGGACAGGCGCGGCATGAGGATCTCGGGCATGAATCTTCCTAACGGCCGGTCGCGCGTACGGTGTCGCGGACGGCGGTGACGAGCGACTCGGCCGACGGCAGGGCGGCCAGTTCGAGCGGCTTGGAGTAGGGGAGCGGCACCTCGGCCATCGCGACCCGGCGCACCGGCGCGTCGAGCCAGTCGAACGCTCCCTCCTGGATCGTCGCGGCGATCTCGGCGCCGATGCCGTACGTGAGCCAGTCGTCCTCGGCGACGACGGCGCAGCCGGTGCGGCGGACGGACTCGACGACGGTCTCGCGGTCCAGCGGGCGCAGGCTGCGCAGGTCGACGATCTCGGCGTTGATGCCCTCGGTGGCCAGCTTCTCGGCCGCCTCGGCGGCGACGTGGGCCATCCGCGAGTAGGCGACGATCGTCACGTCGGTGCCCGGCCGGGTGACGGCGGCCCGGCCGATCTCGGCGGGCTCCAGGTCGTCGGGCACCTCGCCGCGCGTGTTGTACAGCGCGAGGTTCTCCAGGAACAGCACCGGGTCGTCGTCGCGGATCGCGGCCCGCAGCATCGAGGACGCCTCGGCGGGCGTGCTGGGCGCGAGGACCTTCAGGCCCGGGATGAACGAGTAGAACAGCTCGACGTTCTGCGAGTGCGTGGCGCCGAGCTGCTGGCCGCCGCCACCGGGCGTGCGGATCACCATCGGCACGCTGCACTGCCCGCCGAACATGCCGTAGATCTTGGCGGCGTGGTTGACGATCTGGTCCAGCGCGAGCAGCGAGAAGTTGATCGTCATGATCTCGACGACGGGGCGCAGGCCGAGCATGGCCGCGCCGATCGCGGCGCCGACGAAGCCCTCCTCGGCGATCGGGGTGTCGCGGACGCGCTTGGGCCCGAACTCCTTGAGCAGCCCCTCAGTGATCTTGTACGAGCCCTCGAAGACGCCGATCTCCTCGCCCATGACGAAGACGTTCTCGTCGCGCAGCATCTCGTCGCGCAGGGTGTCCCGGAGGGCCTGGCGGTAGGTCATGGTCGCCATGTGAATCTCCTCAGAAGACCGGGTCGGCCGGCAGGCGGCGGGACTCGCCATGCACGGGCGTGGCGTAGGTGTAGTCGAAGAGCGTGGACACGTCCGGGTGCGGGCTGTCGTCGGCGAACGCGGCCGCGTCGTCGACCTCGGCCTTGACCTCGGCGTCCAGCTTCTCGCGCGCCTCCGCGTCCAGGACGCCGGCCTCCTCCAGCGCGAGCCCGAAGTGGGCGAGCGGGTCGGCGGCCTTGAGCGCGTCCTTCTCCTCCGCCGTGCGGTAGCGGGCCGGGTCGACGACCGAGTGGCCGCGCAGGCGCGGGCTCGTCGTCTCCAGCAGGAACGGCTTGTGCTCGGCCCGGGCCCGCTCGACCGCAGCCCGCGCGGCCTCCCGTACGGCGACGACGTCGGTGCCGTCGACGCGGGCGCCCTCCATGCGGTACGCCGCGGCCCGGCGGTACAGCTCCGGCTCGGCCGAGGAGTTCTCGACCGTGGTGCCCATGCCCAGGCCGTTGTTGACGACCACGAAGACGACCGGCAGGTCCCAGAGGGCGGCCATGTTCAGCGACTCGTGGAACGCGCCGATGTTGGTCGTGCCGTCGCCCATCTGGCACATGACGACCTCGTCGCCGCCCTTGTAGGACACGGCGAGCGCCGCGCCCGTGGCAAGGGGGAGCTGGCCGCCGACGATGCCGTACCCGCCGAGCAGTCGCGACTCCAGGTCGAACATGTGCATCGAGCCGCCCCAGCCCTTGGAGACGCCCGTGCTCCGGCCGTACAGCTCGGCCATGACCCGGCGGGCGTCGATGCCGCGGGCGAGGGCGTAGCCGTGCTCCCGGTAGTTCGTGAACAGGTAGTCACGAGGCTCCAGCGCGGCCATCAGCCCGGTGACCGTCGCCTCCTCACCGAGATTCAGGTGGCAGTAGCCACCGATCTTGGCCTCGGTGTAGGCCCGGGCGGCGCGCTCTTCGAACCTGCGGATCAGCAGCATCTGCCGGTAGTACGCGACCAGCGTCTCCGGCTCGGGCTGTGCCACGCGAGTCTTGGCCCGTCGTGCCGGGGTCCTCGTCTTGGTGTCACCCATCGAGGTCTTCCCTTCGTGTCCGGGCGCTTCGATGGGGTTCCCATGAGCCGCGCCCATACAATCAGGAGGCGATTATCTATGATCGATCATAGATCAGCGATAAGAAGGGTTTTACCACGTAGGGGGCGGCTACCATTGAGTAACATGAACGCGTCTGCCCCGCTGGTGCGCACCGGCCTCGGCGACCAGATCCGCCAGGTCCTGATCGACGGCATCACCTCGGGCCGCTGGGCCCCCGGCGAGCGTATCGTCGAACGCCGCATCGCGGCCGAGCTCGGCGTCAGTCAGGCACCCGTCCGGGAGGCGCTCCGCCATCTCGAGGCGCTCCGCCTGATCGAGACGCTGCCCAACCGGGGCGCGAGAGTGCGCGATTTCACAGACGAGGATCTCGCGGAGGTCTTCCCGGTCCGCGCGGGCCTGGAGGAGACCGCTGCCGACCTCGCCGTGCGCCGGATGGCCGGCCGGGTCGAGGCGCTCGAGGCCCACATCGCGCGCCTGGCCGCCGCCACCGACCGGGACGAGGAGATGCGGCACAGCATCGCGTTCCACCGCGAGATCGTCGAGGCGTCCGGCAACCGCCTGCTGCGGTCGGTGTGGCAGTCGCTGGGCATCGAGGTGTGGACGGCCCTGTCCCTGCGGCGCCGGGGCACCGAGCTGTGCGGCAAGGCCGCCGAGCACACCCACATCACCGAGGCGTTCCGCCGGTGCGACCCCGCCGTCGGCCGCATGGTCCACGCCCACGTGATGAGCTACGCCCCCTGACGCGAGAGGCCGGGTCGCCAACACCGAAAGCCGCCGGGTGAGTCGCCGCTTCTCCTGGCCTCCGCGGGCATCGGCAGCACGCCGATGATCAGCATGCTGGCCCACCTGGCGGCCACCGGGTCCACCCGGCAGGTGATCGCCGTGCACGCCGACCGCTCCCAGCGCACCCATGCCTTCCGCGACGAGCTCGGACTCCTCGTCGACAAGCTGCCGCGTGCCGAGGCGCACATCTGGTACGAGCGACCCGAGGTCGCCTGGCCGGCGGGCCGTACGGGACTGGCCGACCTGTCGGGGATCGACATCCCCGAGGACACCCGCGCCTACCTGTGCGGCCCGGTGCCCTTCATGCGCTCGATCCGGTCCCAGCTCCTGGACCTCGGTGTTCCGGCGGATCGCATCCACTACGAGCTGTTCGGCCCGGACCTGGGGCTCGCGACCGCGGCCTGACCGCGTCGCCGCCGGGACCGCCGGTGCGTGCCGACTCCAAAATCGATGCCAAAACCGCGCCGCGCCCGGTGACGCGGTGCGGTGCGGGGGGACGCATTCGGGGGCGGGAGGGCGCGATGAGGACGGTTGCCGGACCGACGGACAAGGTGATCGTCGTCGGCGCGGGGCTGGGCGGCCTGGCCTGTGCGATCCATCTGGTCGCGGCCGGGCGCGATGTCACCGTGCTGGAGCGGACGAGCGCGCCGGGCGGACGCTGCGGTGAACGCAGGGACGGAGACTTCCGGTTCGACACGGGGCCGACCGTGTTGACGATGCCCGAACTGCTGGACCGTACGATGGCGGCGGTCGGGGAGCGGTCGGCCGACTGGGTGGATCTGGTGCGGCTGGACCCGGCCTACCGGGCGCACTTCCCGGACGGGTCGACCCTCGACGTGCGGGCCGCCACGACGGACACCGCCGCCGAGATCGGACGGCTGTGCGGCCTCCGGGAGGCCGACGGGTTCCTCAGGTTCGTCGACTACGCGAGCCGGCTCTACGACATCTGCTGGGACGCCTTCATCGACCGCAACCTCGACGGCCCGCTCGACCTCGCCGGCCCGAGCCTGGCGCGCCTCACCGCCTCCGGCGGGTTCGGCCGGTTGTCCCGGCGCATCGGCACCTTCTTCGCCGATCCGCGCACCCGGCGGGTGTTCTCCTTCCAGGCGCTCTACGCCGGAGTGCCGCCGCACCGGGCCCGGGCCCTGTACGCGCTGATCTCCTATCTGGACACCGTGGCCGGCGTCTACTATCCGCGCGGCGGCATGCACGCCGTCGCCCGGGCGCTCGCCGCCGTGGCCGCCAAGCACGGTGTCGACATCCGCTATGACCACGAGGTCGCCGGCGTCGACCTGGTCCAGGGCCGGGCCCGCGCGGTACGCCTGGCCGACGGTACCCGGCTGCCCGCCGACGTGGTGGTCCTCAACCCGGACCTTCCGGTGGCCGCCGCCGAGTTGCTGGGGCGGCCACTGCGCCGACGGCTGCGATACTCACCGTCCTGCGTCCTGCTGCACCTCGGCGTCGCCGCCGGCTACCCGCACCTCGCCCACCACAACATCCATTTCGGCCGACGATGGCGCGCGACGTTCGACGAGATCACCCGGCACGGCCGTACGATGAGCGACCCGTCGCTGCTGGTGTGCAACCCGAGCATCACCGAGCCGGCCATGGCGCCGCCCGGAGCGCGGGGCCTCTACGTACTGGCCCCGGCGCCCAACCTCACCGCCGGCATCGACTGGCGCCGCACCGGGCCGCGCTATGTCGAGCACCTGATCGACACGCTGGAGCGACGCGGCTACCGCGGCCTGTCGGGAGCGACCACGGTGCGCAACGTCGTCCTGCCGTCCGACTGGGCGGCGGCGGGCATGGCGGCCGGCACCCCGTTCGCGCTGGCGCACACGGTCGGCCAGACGGGGCCATGGCGCCCCGCGAACCTCGCGCCGCGGCTGGAGAACGTGGTGTTCGTCGGTTCGGGCACGCAGCCGGGGGTCGGCGTGCCCATGGTGCTGGTGTCCGGCCGGTTGGCCGCCGAACGCGTCACCGGACCCGTCCCGCGCCGATAGCCTCTGCGGCGACTGGAGAACACGGACTGCGGGCCCGCGTGAAGGCCGGATCAACTCTCGATCTTCGGGTAGGCCCGGTGATCCGACAAAGGCCTCGCCGAGATCGCCTTCATCGTCGCGTTCGGGGTACTGCTGGACACGCTGGTCGTCCGGTCCCTCCTGGTACCCGCTCTCTTCCGGGACATCGGCGATGCCACCCGGTGGCCGCACACGGTCGCGGCCGAAGCACTGGACCGGGAGGTCGTGAGATCGGCCGAGACCTGGCAGAGCCCGTCTCGTGGGCGCCGGAGAGGTGAACGTACGGGCGTGATCAACCCGGCCGTGACCACAGGCCCTAGCATCGGGTCCATGGGGCGCCCTAATGATGACGTCGCGGCTCTGTTCCAGGAGTTCGCCGACCTGCTGTCGATCACCGGTGAGGCGGCGTACAAGGTGCGCGCCTACGAGAAGGCCGCGCGGGCCATCGGCGGCCACCCCGACGACGTCACGGCGCTCGACCTGAAGGGGCTGCGCACGATCCCGAACGTCGGCGAGGCGATCGCCGAGAAGATCCTCGACTACCAGCAGACCGGCACGATCCGGCAGCTCGAGGCGCTGCGCGAGCGCATCCCCACCGGGGTCCGGGCCCTCACCGCCATCCCGACCCTCGGGCCGAAGAAGGCGATGGTGCTCTACGAGGAGCTCGGGATCTCCTCGGTCGAGGAACTCGCCGAGGCGATCCCGGCCGGCCGGCTGACCGGGCTGAAGGGCTTCGGCGCCAAGACCGAGGAGAACATCCTCCACGGCATCGAGCTGCTGCGGAGCCAGGGGGAGCGGGCGCTCATCGACGTCGCCACCGAGCTCGCCGCGGAGATCGTCGCCGAGTTGTCCCCGCTCGCCGGCCGGTGCGCGGTCGCCGGGTCGCTGCGGCGGTGCCGCGAGACGATCGGCGACATCGACATCCTCGCCACCGCCGACGACTCCGGTCCGCTCATGGCGGCGTTCACCGCGCTCCCACTCGTCACCGAGGTGATCGGCAGCGGCGAGACGAAGACCTCCGTCCGTACGGTCAAGGGGATCCAGGTCGACCTGCGGGTCGTGCCGCCGGAGTCCTGGGGCGCCGCGCTGCAGTACTTCACCGGGTCCAAGGCGCACAACGTCCGCACCCGCGAGATCGCCGTACGGGCCGGGCTGAAGCTCTCGGAGTACGGCCTGTTCTCGGTCGAGACCGGCGAGCTCATCGTCTCCGCCACCGAGGAGGACGTCTACGCCCGGCTCGGGCTCCCGTGGATCCCGCCGCCCCTGCGCGAGGACGAGGGCGAGATCGAGGCGGCCCTCCGCGGGGAGCTGCCCCGCCTCGTCGAGCTCACCGATCTGCGCGGCGACCTGCACACCCACACCGACCTGACCGACGGCGTCGCCTCGCTGGAGGACATGGTCGCCGCCGCGGCCGCGCGCGGCAACGAGTACTACGCGATCACCGACCACGCGCCGAACCTCTTCATGCAGCGCATGACGGACGAGAAGATGCTCGCCCAGCGCGAGGCCGTCCACGCCCTGCAGGAGCGGTACCCGAAGATGGCGCTGCTGCACGGCACCGAGCTGAACATCGACCCCGACGGCGAGGTGGACTGGCCGGCCGAGTTCCTCGCGGGCTTCGACGTGTGCGTCGCGTCCGTGCACTCCCACTTCACCCAGGACCGGGCGGCGATGACCCGCCGGCTCGTCCGCGCGGTGGAGAACCCGCACGTGCACATCATCGGTCACCCCACCGCCCGCAGCATCGGCCGCCGCGCCCCCGTCGACGCCGACTGGGAGGCCGTGTTCGCCGCGTGCGCGCGATCCCGGACGATCCTGGAGATCGACGCCTTCCCCGACCGGCTCGACCTGCCCGCCGACCTGATCCGGCACGCCCGGCGGCACGGCGTGAAGTTCGCGATCGACAGCGACGCGCACGCCCCGGGACACTTCGACAACCTCCGGTACGCCGTCGGCACCGCGCAGCGCGGCTGGCTCACCCCGGACGACGTCGTCAACACCTGGCCGCTCGACCGCCTGCGCGCCTACCTCCGGGGCGACTGAACCCCGAGCGCGCCGGACGGGCCCGACGCGCGGACGGCCGTCGCGGACGGACCTGCTCCGCGCCGTACGAGGCGGCTACCGGCGGTCGGGCTCGGCGGTGCCGGGGGAGCCGGTGCGGACGAGCGAGGCGAGCAGCGCGAGGGCTTCGGCGGACGGGGTGCCGGGATCGGCGTGATAGATCACCAGCAGTAGTCCGTCCGTGCCCGTGACGGCCAGCTTCTCGCGCCGGAGACGCAGATCGCCGACCCTCGGATGGCGGATGAGGCCCGTCCCGCTCGTACCGCGGCGTACGTCATGCCGGGCCCAGAGCGTCCGGAAGCGTTCGCTCGTCCGCGAGAGCTCGCCGACGAGCGCCCTCAGGCGGGCGTCGTCGGAGTCGGCGTCCACCTCGGCGCGCAGTTGGGCGACGACACCGGCCGCGTTCTCGTCCCAATCGGGGTGATACTCCTGCGCCACGGGGTCGGTGAAGAGGGCGCGGAGGCGGTTCACCCCGGGTGTCATCAGGGGCGAGAGGCGGCGTCCAGCCGCAGCACCTCGGCGAGCGCGTCGAGGACCTGGGCCGACCGGGCCTCCCCCCGGGCCGCGAAGAGGGCCGCGGCCGGTGGCGCGACGACACCTTCGCGCCACCGACCGCCGTCCGGCCTCCGGCGCACCGCCGTCGCACCACCGGCCGCCGTCGCGACGGCGGTGCGCGCCGGTGCGGCACCTTCACGTCAGGTGAATGCGGAGTACACGCGGCCGACACCTTCGCTCAAGCCGGAGAGAACCCCCGCCCCTCTACGATCGGCCCGCGACCGCAGCGCGTTGAGCCACCGTTCAGGTGCCATTGCGGTGACGCTCAGTTCGACGCCTTCGGGGAGGCCACGGTTGAGTTTGCTGGGCTGGCCGCTGCTCGTCCTGTCGATCCTGCTGGCACTGGCCGCGCCGGTCGGCTGCGTGCTGCTGTGGGGACGAGCGCGGGGCACGACCGTCCTGCCGATCAGGGCGGCGCTCATCCTGGTCTGCCAGGTCACGGCGGTCCTCCTCGCCGGCGTCGGCCTCAACGACCACTTCCAGTTCTTCGCGTCCTGGAACGACCTGCTCGGCCAGAACGGCGCGGACGCGCCCATCCAGCAGCAGAACGGCGGATCGCAGCCACTCGCCCGCGGGCTTTCCAAGCGGCTGCGCAACGACTTCCGGCCCGACCGATCCGATCAGGCGCTCTCGGCCGACCTGGTCGGCGCCAAGTCGGGTATCCGCAGCAAGATCTGGGTGTGGCTGCCGCCGCAGTACCACCGGCACCCGCAGCAGCGGTTCCCGGTCGTCGAGCTGTTCCCCGGCTTCCCCGGAACCCCGATCACCTGGTTCCACACGATGCAGGGGCCGAAGAAGCTGCAGGAGGCGATGAAGCAGGGCGCCGCGCAGCCGTACATCCTCGTCGCGCCCACCATCACCGTCGTGCCGGGCCACGACACCGAGTGCACCGACGTGCCGGGCGGCCCCAAGGTCGCCACGTGGCTCACCGACGACGTCCGGCGCATCGTCACCGAGAACTTCCGCGCCCTGCCCGGTCGTGACGCCTGGGGGACGATGGGCTACTCGACGGGCGGCTACTGCGCCGCCAAGCTCGCCACGGAACACTCCCATCTGTTCCGGGCGGGGGTCAGCCTCTCCGGTTACTTCGCCGCCTACAGCCCGGCGCTGGCCAGGCTCCCGGGCGCCGACCTCCCCGCGCTGCTGCGGACCAGGCGCCCGGCGGTGGACCTGCTGCTGACCGCGAGCAAGCAGGATCCGGGCACCACGACGGCGGTGAACTCGATGGTCCAGGCGGCCCGCGCGCCCTCGATCGTCTACACGTACGTCGTGCCGCGCGGCGGCCACAACACCGGCGTCTGGACGGCCATGCTCCCCAAGTGCTTCCAGTGGCTCACCACCAAGCTCACCCACGCGGCCTGACCACCGAGCGGCGGCCGGCCGAACCGAACGCTCGGCGAAGAGCCCGCGGGAGCCGGACGTTCCGCCCGGAACCGGGCGCGCGAACCCACGATCGCCGAGCGCCGTGCGCGCCCCGGCCGCCTCCCTCGGCGGATCAGCCGCCGAGGGAGGCGGCCGGGGCGGTGTCGCGCGTCGCCGGTGCGGGCTCGGCGGCCGGGGCCGCCGGCATGCCGCCACGGTCGCGGAGGGCGAACAGGACCCGGAGGGTGGCGATCCACACCAGGGCCGCGCCCAGCACGTGGGCGACGACGAGTGCGCCGGGGACGTTGGTGAAGTACTGCACGTAGCCGATGACGCCCTGCGCCAGCTCCACCACCAGGAGCTCCACCGCGCGCCGTTGGACGTGCTTCGGGGCGTTGGTCAGCCGCAGGCCCAGGAGCAGCGCGAAGGTCAGCCCGACCGTGGCCCAGACGATGTCCGCGTGGAGCTGGGCGACCTGCTCGATCTGGAAGTCATAGCGCCGGGCCTTGGGATCCCCGGCGTGCGGCCCGGTGCCGGTCACCACGGTGCCCGCCACGAGGAGCAGGAAGACCACGCCGGTCAGGGCGCGGCCCAGCCAGACCAGCTCCTGCCGGACGAGGGGCCGGGCGCGGTCGTCGCCCTCGCTCGCGCGCACCCACAGCACCACGGCCGCCGCGAGGATGGCCGGCGACAGCAGGAAGTGCACGGTCACCGAGACCGGGTGCAGGTCGGTGAGCACGACGATCCCGCCGACGATCGCCTGCGCGACCACGCTGAGGGGCTGGATCGCGGCCAGCCGCACCAGGTCCCTGCGCCGGGGGCGCAGCCGCAGCGCCGCGACGAAGACCGCCAGGCCGAGCGCGAGCACCAGGAAGGTCAGCATCCGGTTGCCGAACTCGATCGCCATGTTGACGGCCGAGTGCTGCGGGGTGTGCGTCGGCACCAGGCTGGTGCCGGTGCACTTCGGCCAGGTGGGGCAGCCGAGGCCCGAGCCGCTGACGCGCACGGCCGCGCCCGTCGCCATGATCAGGGCGTTGCCCGCGACGCTCGTGAGGGCCAGCCCGCGCAGGGAGGCGGGCGTGGGACGCCACACGAGATCACGGAGCCGGGCCAGCGGGTTGTCGGATCGCACGCCCTTCATCGTACGAGCGCCCCGCCATGCCCGGGATCCGGGTCCCCGCCCGGGCGGTCAGGCCTCGGGGGCTTCGGGCGGGGAGTCCTGGAAGCGGGTGGCGCCGACACAGGCGGCGATGACGCAGCCGATCGCCAGCCACTCGCGCCACACCAGGACCTCGCCGAGGAAGACGAGGCCGACCAGGGCGGCGACCGCAGGCTCGACGCTCATGAGGATGCCGAACACGCGGGCCGGCATGCGCCGCAACGCCTCGAGCTCCAGGCTGTAGGGGATGACCGACGACAGCAGTCCGACGCCGAGCCCGATCAGGAGAATCTTCGGGTCGAGCAGCGTCGAACCGCCGGTGGCGATCCCGACGGGCATGATGGCGATCGCGCCGACGACGCTCGCGATGGCCAGGCCGGTCGACCCGGAGAACCGCTTGCCCGTCGCGCCGCTCAGCACGATGTACGCCGCCCAGCCCACCGCCGCGAGCAGCCCGAACGCCACCCCGGCCAGCGGGACGTCGCCGCTGCCGTGGGCGAGCATCGCCACTCCGCCCAGCGCCAGGACCGCCCACAGCAGGTCCAGCCGGCGTCGGGACGCGACGATGGCCACGGTGAGGGGTCCCAGGAACTCGATCGTCACCGCGACGCCGAGCGGAATGCGGGCCATCGCCTGGTAGAAGCTGAAGTTCATCCCGGCGAGGGTGAGGCCGAACAGCACGGCGATCCCGATGTCGCGCCAGGAGTGCAGGCGCCGCAGGTCGCGCAGCGCGGACCGGGCCATCACCGAGAGCACGATGGCCGAGGTGGCCAGGCGCAGCATCACGATGGCGTCCGGCGAGATCTGGCCGAAGAGGTTCTTGGCGAGGCCCGCGCCGACCTGCACCGAGACGATGCCCAGCAGGATCAGGGCGGGCGGCGGGACCGAGCCGAGGGACAGCCGGAGACCGGTCGGCCGGGACCGGACCGACCCGGCTCCGTCATACGAGCCGGGGGCGTCGGCGAGCGCCATGCGTCACTCCCAGGAGAAGAATCGTGCGGCGAGAGCGAGGCCGAGCACCGCCCACACGGCGAGGATCACCAGATCGCGGGCGGGGAGCCCGGCACCGTGCTGCAGTACCTGGCGCAGCCCGTCGGCGAGCGCGGAGATCGGTAGCAGTTCGAGGACCGACCGTACGCCCCCGGAGAATCTTGTCAACGGGAATATGACGCCGCCGAGGGCCAGCAGGAGGATGTAGACGAGGTTCGCGGCGGCCAGGGTCGCCTCGGCGCGCAGGGTGCCCGCCATCAGCAGCCCGAACCCGCTGAACGCCGCCGTGCCCAGGAGAATCAGCAGGATCACGGTCGCCGGATTCCCGTGCGGGCTCCAGCCGAGCGCGACCGCCACGACGCAGATCACCAGCGCCTGCAGGACCTCGACGGCCAGCACGGTGAGCGTCTTGGCGATGATCAGCCCGGACCGGGGGAGCGGCGTCGCGCCGAGGCGCTTGAGCACGCCGTACCGGCGCTCGAACCCGGTGCCGATGGCCTGCCCGGTGAACGCCGTGGACATCACGGCCAGCGCCAGCACGCCCGGCGTGAGGAAGTCGACACGCCGGCCCGCGCCCAGGTCGAGCAGCGGCGCGCTGCTGAACAGGAGCAGCAGCGCGACGGGGATGATCAGGATCAGCAGCAGCTGCTCGCCGTTGCGCAGCAGCGTGCGCAGTTCGTACGCCGTCTGCGCCCGGACCATGTGGGACCTCGGCGCCGCACCGGGCGAGGGGGTGAAGGTCAGGTCCGTCACGAGCGGAGCTCCCGTCCGGTCAGTTCGAGGAAGACGTCTTCGAGGGTGCGGCGTTCGATTCGCAGGTCCTCGGTCATGACGCCGTTGGAGGCGCACCAGGCGGTCACGGTGGCCAGCAGCTCGGGGACGAGGTCGCCCTCGATGACGTAGTGGCCGGCCGGGGACTCCTTGGCGATCGTCGCGGGCGGCAGCGCGGACAGCAGCTCGTCCAGGCCGAGCCCGGGACGGGCGCGGAAGCGCAACTGGCGTTCGGCGCCGGTCAGCGAGGACGGCGGGCCCGAGGCGATGACCCGGCCGTGGTCGACGATGACGACCTCGTCGGCGAGCCGTTCGGCCTCGTCCATGTGATGGGTGGTCAGGATGACCGCGACGCCGGCGGCCTTCAGGTCCTCGATGAGCTCCCACGTCGCGTGGCGGGCCTGCGGGTCGAGGCCGGCGGTCGGTTCGTCGAGGAACACCAGCTCGGGGCGGCCGACCACCGCGGCGGCGAGGGCCAGGCGCTGCTGCTGGCCGCCGGACAGGCGGCGGTACGAGGTCCGGGCCGAGGAGGTCAGCCCGAGACGGTCGAGCAGCGCGGCGGGGTCCAGGGGACTGGCGTAGAAGCTCGCGATCAGGCGCAGGAACTCGGCGGCGCGGGCGTTCGTCGGCACGCCCCCCGACTGCAGCATCACGCCGATGCGCGTCTTGAGCTCGGGGTCCCGGGGATCGCGATTGAGCACGCGCACGCTGCCGGAGTCCGCGCGCCGGTAGCCCTCGCAGATCTCGACGGTGGTCGTCTTGCCCGCTCCGTTCGGCCCGAGCAGGGCCGTGACCTCGCCGTATCGGGCGCCGAAGGAGAGGCCGTCGGCCGCGGCCGTCATGCCGTAGCGTTTGACCAGGTCATTGACTGCGACGGCGAGGGGCTCCATGGACCCGAGTCTAGGAGGGACCGCCCGCGAGGGAGGCGGGCACCCCTGACCATCGATCTGAATATTGATTCAGTCGAGCGCATGGCGATACAGTCTTGCCCATGTCTCTGGGAGGTCACATGCTGCGCGGCCGGAGCTTCTGCAAGGAGCTCGACTTCACCGCCGAGGAGTTCCGTTCGCTCGTCGACCTGGCCGGCGAGCTGAAGGCGGCCCGGCGGGCGGGTGCCGAGCGGCCCCGTCTGACCGGCCGCAACATCGCGCTGATCTTCGAGAAGACGTCCACCCGCACGCGCAGCGCGTTCGAGGTGGCGGCGCACGATCAGGGCGCGCACGTGACGTACCTCGACCCGGCCGGCTCGCAGATCGGGCACAAGGAGTCGGTGAAGGACACCGCGCGGGTGCTGGGCCGGATGTTCGACGGCATTCAGTACCGCGGCCGCCGGCAGGAGGACGTCGAGACCCTCGCCGCGTACGCCGGGGTCCCGGTCTGGAACGGTCTCACCGACGAGTGGCATCCGACGCAGAGCCTGTGCGACGCGTTCACCATGGCGGAGTGCGCGGCCAAGCCGATCGAGGAGATCGCCTTCGCCTATCTCGGCGACGCGCGCAACAACATGGGCAACTCCCTCCTCGTCATGGGGGCGCTGCTCGGCATGGACGTCCGCCTCGTCGCGCCCGGCGGCCTGCTGCCGTCCGCCGACGTGCAGGCGGCCGCCCGTGACCTGGCCGAGCGCAGCGGAGCCCGGATCACGCTGACGGACGACGTCGGCGAGGGCGTCCGCGGCGCCGACTTCCTGCACACGGACGTGTGGGTGTCGATGGGCGAGCCCAAGGAGGTCTGGGCCGAGCGCATCGCGCTGCTCACGCCGTACCAGGTCAACGCCAAGGTGCTCGCCGCGACGGGGAACCCGTCGGTGCGGTTCATGCACTGCCTGCCGGCGTTCCACGACCGGGCGACGACGGTCGGCGAAGAAATCTACGCGCAGTTCGGCCTGGAGGAGCTGGAGGTCACCGACGAGGTCTTCGAGTCGGAGGCGTCGATCGTGTTCGACCAGGCCGAGAACCGCCTGCACACCATCAAGGCCGTCCTGGTGGCCACCCTCGCCGGAACGGATTGATCAGGGATTTATATAAGCAACTGATATTGTTCGTGGCGCACCTCAGCACGCCGACCGCCGCGCAGCGGCTCCAGGGGACCACGATGAGCCACGAGACCACTGACATCCGCCCCGCCGGACCGCGCCCGTTCCCGTTGGAACCGGCACCGATCCACGTGCCCGACGACGTGCTCGCCGACCTCCGGCACCGTCTCGAGCTGACGCGCTGGCCGCTCGACGCGGGCAACGAGGACCGGTACTACGGCGTGGACCGTGCCTACCTGCAGGAGCTCGTCGACTACTGGCGCACCGGCTTCGACTGGCGCCGGGCCGAGGCCGCGATCAACGCCTATGAGCACTACCGCGTCGAGGTCGAGGGCGTGCCGGTGCACTTCATGCGTCGGCCCGGCGTCGGCCCGGACCCGACCCCGCTGATCCTCACGCATGGCTGGCCCTGGACGTTCTGGCACTGGTCGAAGGTGATCGACCCCCTCGCCGACCCCGGCGCGTACGGCGGCGACCCGGCCGAGGCGTTCGACGTCATCGTCCCCTCGTTCCCCGGGTTCGGCTTCTCCGGCCCGCTGCCGGACCACCCGGACATGAACTTCTGGAAGGTCGCCGACCTCTGGCACGTCCTCATGACCCGGATCCTCGGCCACGACCGGTACGCCGCCGGGGGCTGCGACGTCGGGGCAATGGTCACCGGCCAGCTCGGGCACAAGTACGCGGCCGAGCTGTACGGCATCCACATCGGCTCCGGCCAGAAGCTCACGCTGTTCAATGGCGACCGGGGCTGGGACCTCAGCGGCGGCCGCCCCATCCCCGACGGCCTGCCCGCCGACATCCGCGCGCAGCTCGTCGCGTTCGAGAAGCGCTTCGCCGTCCACCTCGCGGCGCACGTCCTCGCTCCGAGCACGCTCGCGTACGGGCTGTCGGACTCACCCGCGGGAATGCTCGCCTGGATCCTCGAACGCTGGATGACCTGGAGCGACAACGGCGGCGACATCGAGACCGTCTTCTCCAAGGACGACCTGCTCACCCACGCCATGATCTTCTGGGTGACCAACTCGATCGGCACGTCGATCCGTACCTACGCCAACAACAACCGCTATCCGTGGACCCCGTCCCACGACCGGCAGCCGCCCATCGAGGCGCCCACCGGCATCACCTTCGTCGGCTACGAGAACCCGCCCGGCGTGAGCACCGACCGCCGGGTCGAGCACTTCGCGAACAGCGACCGCGGCCCCTGGTACAACCACGTCAACCTCACCGCCCACGACCACGGCGGTCACTTCATCCCCTGGGAGATCCCCGGCCAGTGGGTCGACGACCTGCGGCGTACGTTCCAGGGCCGCCGATAGGCAGCGGGCCGGCCCCGCCTGGCCGGGGACGCTTCGACGCTCGTTTGAACGATTGCGGGCAAGCATCGGGGCATGCTGACGCTGAGATCCACATCCGAGCCGCGGCAGCGCACCCGAGCGCTGCCGCTGGTCGCCATCTGCCTCGGCTACTTCATGGTGATCATCGACGCCACCGCCGTGAGCCTGTCGCTGCCCGCACTGGGCCGCGACCTCGGCGGCGGCCTCGGTGTGCTCCAGTGGGTGGTCGACGGCTACACCCTGGCATTCGCGACCCTGCTGCTGTCGGCGGGCGCGCTCGGTGACCGGGTGGGACCCCACCGGGTGTTCTGCGCCGGCCTGACGCTCTTCACCGTCGCCTCGGCGGCCTGCGGGCTGGCGCCGACCGCGGGCGCCCTGGTCGTGGCCCGGCTGGTCCAGGGCGCTGCGGCCGCCATCCTCGTCCCGTCCTCGCTGGCGCTGCTGCAGGCGGCGCACCCCGACCCCCGGGCGCAGGCCCGCGCCGTCGGCGTGTGGGGCGGGGTGGCGGGGATCGCGGCCGCCTTCGGCCCGGTGGTCGGCGGGGTGCTGACCGACGCGGCGAGCTGGCGCCTCGTCTTCTTCGTCAACGTGCCGATCGGCCTGGCCGCCCTCCTGCTCACCGTCCGGTACGTCGTACGGCCCGAGGGGCACGGGCGGCGGGGCCTCGACCTCGGGGCGCAGGCCGCCGCGGTCGCCGCGCTGGGCCTGCTGACGTTCGCGCTGATCCAGGCGCGGACCCGCGGCTGGGTCTCGCCCATCGTGCTCGGCGGCCTGGCGGTCGCGGTGCTGTCCGCCGCGGCGTTCGTGGCGGTGGAGCGCCGTTCGGCCGACCCGATGCTGCCGCTCGGCCTCTTCCGGAGCGCGGCGTTCTCCGGCGGCAACGCGGTGGGCCTGCTGATCAACCTCGGCTTCTACGGTCAGCTCTTCGTCGTCAGCCTGTTCTTCCAGGACGTACGGCGGATGAGCCCGACGCCGGCCGGCCTGGCGCTGGTGCCCGAGGGCATCCTGGTGTCACTGGCCTCGTTCCTGTCCGGGCGGATGACGGGCCGGTCCGGCACCCGGCCGACCATGCTGATCGGCCTGGTCACGGGGGCGGCCGGACTGTTCGCGCTGATGGCCGTCGGCCGGAGCACGCCGTACCCCCTGCTCATGATCCCGCTGCTCGCGGCGGGCTTCGGGATGGCGTTCACGATGCCGGCCGCCACGACCACCGTCGTCGGGGCCGCGCCGCCGGAGCGGGCCGGCGTCGCCTCCGGGGCGATCAACGCGGCCCGGCAGGTGGGGAGCACGGTCGGCGTCGCGCTGCTCGGCACGCTCGGGGCCGGGGGTCGCCTGGCCGCGCCGATGGCGGGCGCGGGCGCGGCGTTCCTCGCCGGGGCCGTCGTCGTGGCGATCTTCGTACGGAGCCGTCCGCGCAGGTGAGGCAAGGCTCGCCTAAGTGAGCCAGATAACCGGAGCCGGTTTGTCTTAGGGGAAGGAATTAGGCCACACTGATGTTGTGAAATACGTGACCGAGACGACGAGCAACGACCCGGCGGCCGCCGGCGTGCCCGCGCTCGGTCCGAACCACGCGGAGCGCACCACCCGCGCCCGCGTGGCACGGCTGATTCTTGAACATGGTCCCATCAGCGCCTCGGCGCTCGGACAGCGGCTCGGGCTCACGCCCGCGGCCGTGCGCCGCCACCTCGAGACCCTCCTCGCCGAGGGGATGATCGAGGAGGGGCGGAGCCGTCCGCAGTCGAGGCGCGGGCGCGGCCGTCCGGCGAAGCTGTTCGCCATCACCGACGCCGGGCGCAGCGCCTTCGTGCACGCCTACGACGACTTGGCGGCCAACGCGCTGCGGTTCCTGGCCGACAAGCTCGGCGAGGACGCCGTCGCGGAGTTCGCTCTCCGCCAGGTGGGCGACCTGGAGGCTCGCTACGGCGCGTCGATCCGGGCCGTACCGCCGCAGCAGCGGGTGCGCGCGCTGGCGGAGGCGCTGTCCGCGGACGGCTATGCCGCCTCGGCCAGCACCGCGCCGGCGGGCGGGCAGCAGCTCTGCCAGCACCACTGCCCGGTCGCGCACGTCGCGGCCCGGTTCCCGCAGCTGTGCGAGGCGGAGACGGCGGCGTTCGGGCGGCTGCTCGGCGTTCCCGTCCAGCGGCTGGCCACGATCGCGCACGGCGATGGAATATGCACGACCCACGTGACGTCACGTGAACTGACCGAAAAACCCGAAAAGATCGACAAGCAGGAGTCCGGAGGCACCTCCGTATGACCACGGCAGCCCACCCCGAGCTCGAGGGGCTCGGCAAGTACAAGTTCGGCTGGGCCGACCCCGACGTGGCCGGCGCCTCGGCCCGTCGCGGGCTGTCCGAAGAGGTCGTCCGCGACATCTCGGGGAAGAAGAACGAGCCCGACTGGATGCTCGACCTCCGTCTGAAGGGCCTGCGCCTGTTCGGCAAGAAGCCGATGCCGACGTGGGGCGCCGACCTCTCCGACATCGACTTCGACAACATCAAGTACTTCGTCCGGTCGACGGAGAAGCAGGCCGCGTCGTGGGACGAGCTCCCGGCCGACATCAAGAACACCTACGACAAGCTCGGCATCCCCGAGGCGGAGAAGCAGCGCCTGATCGCCGGCGTCGCGGCCCAGTACGAGTCCGAGGTCGTGTACCACCAGATCCGCGAGGACCTGGAGAAGCAGGGCGTCATCTTCCTCGACACCGACACCGGCCTGCGGGAGCACCCGGAGATCTTCCAGGAGTACTTCGGCTCCGTGATCCCGGTCGGCGACAACAAGTTCGCCGCACTCAACTCGGCGGTGTGGTCGGGCGGGTCGTTCATCTACGTGCCGCCGGGCGTGCACGTCGAGATCCCCCTGCAGGCCTACTTCCGGATCAACACCGAGAACATGGGCCAGTTCGAGCGGACGCTGATCATCGTCGACGAGGGCGCGTACGTTCACTACGTCGAGGGCTGCACCGCGCCGATCTACAAGTCCGACTCGCTGCACTCCGCGGTCGTCGAGATCGTCGTGAAGAAGAACGCGCGCTGCCGCTACACGACCATCCAGAACTGGTCGAACAACGTCTACAACCTCGTCACCAAGCGCGCCGTCTGCTACGAGGGCGGCACGATGGAGTGGATCGACGGCAACATCGGCTCCAAGGTCACGATGAAGTACCCGGCGGTCTACCTCATGGGCGAGCACGCCAAGGGTGAGACGCTGTCCATCGCCTTCGCTGGCGAGGGCCAGCACCAGGACGCCGGCGCCAAGATGGTGCACGCCGCGCCCAACACCTCCTCGACCATCATCTCCAAGTCGGTGGCGCGCGGCGGCGGCCGTACGAGCTACCGCGGCCTGGTCCAGGTGCAGGAGGGCGCCGAGCACTCCAAGTCGACCGTCAAGTGCGACGCACTGCTGGTCGACCAGATCAGCCGGTCCGACACCTACCCCTACGTCGACGTCCGCGAGGACGACGTCGAGATGGGCCACGAGGCCACCGTCTCGAAGGTCTCGGAGAACCAGCTGTTCTACCTCATGAGCCGCGGCCTCACCGAGGACGAGGCGATGGCGATGATCGTGCGCGGCTTCGTCGAGCCGATCGCGCGCGAGCTGCCGATGGAGTACGCGCTCGAGCTGAACCGCCTGATCGAGCTGCAGATGGAAGGAGCGGTGGGCTGATCATGGGTCTGGAGACCAAACCGCTGTCCACCCTCCACGAGCACTCCTCGTACGACGTGACCGACTTCGCCGTCCCGACCGGGCGCGAGGAGGAGTGGCGCTTCACCCCGCTGCGCCGGCTGCGCGACCTGCACAAGGGCGCGGCGGCCGACGGCAAGGTGATCGTGGACGTGTCCGCGGCGCCCGAGGTCACCGTCGAGACGGTGGGCCGCGACGACGAGCGGGTCGGCAAGGCGTACGTCCCGGCGGACCGCGTCAGCGCGCAGGCGTACGCCTCGTTCGCCCACGCGACCGTCGTCACGGTGCGCAAGGAGATCGTGGCCACCGAGCCGACCGTCCTCACGCTGCGCGGCGAGGGCGGCGGCGTCGCGTACGGTCACACGACCGTCATCCTGGAGCCGTTCGCGCAGGCGACGGTCGTGCTGGAGCACACCGGCTCGGCCGCCTACGCCGACAACGTCGAGTTCGTCGTCGGCGACGGCGCCGCGCTCACGGTGTTCAGCCTGCAGAACTGGGCGTCGGACGCCGTGCACCTGTCCCACCAGCACGCGAAGCTGGGCCGGGACGCACGGTTCAAGAGCTTCACCGTCAGCCTGGGCGGCGACGTCGTGCGCATCGCCCCGTCGGTCGCGTACGACGCGCCGGGTGGTGACGCCGAGCTGTACGGCGTGTACTTCGCCGACGGCGGTCAGCACCTCGAGCACCGCCTGCTCGTCGACCACACCCAGCCGAACTGCCGTAGCCGCGTCGACTACCGGGGCGCGCTGCAGGACGAGGACGCGCACGCCGTCTGGATCGGCGACGTGATCATCCGGGCCGAGGCCGAGGGCACGGACACCTACGAGCTGAACCGCAACCTGGTGCTCACCGACGGCACGCGGGTCGACTCGGTCCCCAACCTCGAGATCCTCACCGGCGAGGTCGCCGGCGCGGGCCACGCCTCGGCGTCCGGCCGCCTCGACGACCAGCACCTGTTCTACCTCCAGGCGCGGGGCATCCCGTACGACACCGCCCGGCGGATGGTCGTGCGCGGCTTCCTCGGCCAGCTCGTCGACAAGATCGACGTTCCGGAGCTCAAGGAGCGCGTGCTGGCCGCGATCGACGAGGAGATCGATCGATGAGCTTCACGCGCGCCTGCGCGCTGTCCGAGCTGCCCGCCGAGGGCGCGCTCGCGGTCGAGATCGACGGGACCCCGGTGGCGGTCGTCCGCGCCGGCGAGGACGTCTACGCCCTGCGCGACGTCTGCTCGCACGCCGAGGTCGCGCTCAGCGAGGGCGAGGTCTACAACCACACGATCGAGTGCTGGCTGCACGGCTCGTGTTTCGACCTGCGTACCGGCAAGCCCACCAACCCGCCGGCCACGCAGCCGGTTCCCACGTACCCAGTGAAGATCGAGGGCGACGACGTGTACGTGTCGCTCAAGGAGTCCTGAAACCACCATGGCCACGCTTGAGATTCGCGACCTGCACGTCTCCGTCGAGGACAAGGAGATCCTCCGGGGCGTCGACCTGACCGTTAAGGCGGGCGAGACCCACGCCATCATGGGGCCGAACGGCTCCGGCAAGTCCACCCTCGCCTACGCCATCGCCGGCCACCCGAAGTACACCGTCACCAGCGGCGAGGTCCTCTTGGACGGCGAGAGCGTCCTGGACATGCCCGTCGACGAGCGCGCCCGCGCCGGGCTGTTCCTCGCGATGCAGTACCCCGTCGAGGTGCCGGGCGTGTCGGTGTCGAACTTCCTGCGCACCGCCGTCACCGCGGTGCGAGGCGAGGCGCCTAAGCTGCGCGAGTTCTCCAAGGAGATGCGCTCGGCAATGGCCGAGCTGCAGATCGACCCCGCGTTCGCCCAGCGCAACCTGAACGAGGGCTTCTCCGGCGGTGAGAAGAAGCGCCACGAGATCCTTCAGCTCGAGATGCTCAAGCCGAAGGTCGCGGTGCTCGACGAGACCGACTCCGGCCTCGACATCGACGCGCTCAAGGTCGTCTCCGAGGGCGTGAACCGGTTCCGCTCCGGCGAGACGGGCGTGCTGCTGATCACGCACTACACCCGCATCCTCCGTTACGTGAAGCCGGACTTCGTGCACGTGTTCGCCGCCGGCCGCGTCGTCGAGCAGGGCGGCCCGGAGCTGGCCGAGCTGCTGGAGACCGAGGGCTACGAGAAGTTCACGAAGGCAGGCGCGTCCGCGTGAGCATCGACGTCGAGCGGATCCGGGCGGACTTCCCGATCCTGACCAGGACCGTCCGCGACGGACAGGCCCTGGTCTACCTCGACAGCGCGAACACCTCGCAGAAGCCCCGCCAGGTGATCGGCGCGATCGAGGACTACTACGCCCGGCACAACGCGAACATCCACCGGGCGACGCACCAGCTCGGCGAGGAGGCGACCGAGGCGTACGAAGGCGCCCGGATCAAGGTCGCGAACTTCATCGGCGCGGGCAGCGAGACCGAGGTGGTGTTCACCAAGAACATCTCCGAGGGCATCAACCTCGTCGCGTACGCCATGGGCAACGCGGCCACCGCCGGCCCGGAGGCCGAGCGGTTCCGCGTCGGCCCGGGTGACGAGATCGTCATCACCGAGATGGAGCACCACTCCAACATCGTGCCGTGGCAACTCCTCGCCCAGCGCACCGGCGCGACGCTCCGCTGGTTCCGGGTGACCGACGACGGCCGACTCGACCTGAGCGACATCGACGAGCTCATCAACGAGCGCACGAAGATCGTCGCGGTCGCGCACCAGTCGAACGTCCTCGGCACGATCAACCCGATCCGCCTCATCGCGGACAAGGCGCACGCGGTCGGCGCGCTCGTCCTCGCCGACGGAGCTCAGGCCGTGCCGCACATGCGGGTGAACGTCCAGGAGCTCGGCGTCGACTTCTACGGGTTCACCGCGCACAAGCTGTGCGGCCCGACCGGCATCGGGGTGCTGTGGGGCCGCGCCGAGCTGCTCGAGACGCTGCCGCCGTTCCTCGGCGGCGGCGAGATGATCGAGACCGTGGCGATGGAGGGCTCGACGTTCGCGCCGCCGCCGCACAAGTTCGAGGCCGGCACGATGCCGATCGCCGAGGCCGCCGGGCTCGGCGCCGCGATCGACTACCTCGAGTCCGTGGGCATCGACGACATCGCGGCCCAGCAGCACGAGCTGCTGGCCTACGCCCTCAAGTCGCTCACCGCGGTGGAGGGCGTGCGGATCCTCGGGCCCACCGAGGCCGAGGACCGCGGCACCGCGATCTCCTTCACCCTGGAGGGGCCGGACGGCCGCGAGATCCATCCGCACGACGTCAGTCAGGTGCTGGACGCCCACGGCATCGCCGTGCGCGCCGGTCACCACTGCGCGCGCCCGCTGCACCGGCGCTTCGGGGTGACCGCGAGCACCCGGGCGTCGCTGTACTTCTACAACACCCCGGCCGACGTGGACGCGCTGGTCGAGGGACTGCGGGAGACGCAGAAATTCTTCGGCAGCGCCTGACGTTGCACCCCCCATCGGCCGCCTGAGAAGGGAAGCAGATGCAGCTCGAGTCGATGTACCAGGAGATCATCCTGGACCACTACCGGAACCCGCACCACAAGGGTCTCCGGGAGCCGTACGACGCCGAGGTGCACCATGTGAACCCGACCTGCGGTGACGAGGTGACCCTGCGCGTCCGCCTCGACGGCGACGCGGTCGCCGACGTGTCGTACGACGCGATGGGCTGTTCGATCAGCCAGGCCAGCGCCTCGGTGATGACCGACCTCATCATCGGCAGGCCGGTGAAGGACGCGATGGTGACCGGCGACGAGTTCCTCAAGCTGATGCAGTCGCGCGGGCAGCTCGAGCCCGACGAGGACATCCTCGAGGACGCCGTCGCCTTCACCGGAGTGTCGAAGTACCCCGCCCGTATCAAGTGCGCCCTGCTCGCCTGGATGGCGTGGAAGGACGCGACCGCGAAAGCCATGGAAGGCAGCGACGCATGAGCGACACGAAGGCCGCCGAGGACGACGTCCTCGAGGCGATGAGGGACGTCGTCGACCCCGAACTCGGGATCAACGTGGTCGACCTGGGCCTCGTCTACGGCGTCAACATCGACGACGGCAACGTCGTCACGCTCGACATGACGCTCACGAGCGCGGCCTGCCCGCTCACCGACGTGATCGAGGACCAGACGGCGAGCGCCCTCGAGGGCCTGGCCGAGAAGGTCACGATCAACTGGGTGTGGCTGCCGCCGTGGGGCCCGGACAAGATCACCGAGGACGGCCGCGAGCAACTGCGCGCCCTCGGCTTCAACGTCTGAGCCCTCTCACTCCAACCCGGCATGCCGGCGCCAGCCCGCCGGCTGCTGGGAGTTGGCGATCCACTGGTCCGTGTAGCGCAGGACCGTGGTCAGCGCGTCGAGCGCACCGGCGGGCCCGCCGGTGCGCCACGAGGTCTCCACGATCGGGTGGGGATCGGGGTGCGGGGTCTCACAGCGGCAGGCGATGGTCAGGCTCGCCCCGATCCGGCAGTGGTTCGGGTAGAAGTCGATCGACTCCATCCGGATCGCCACCTCGAGCCAGTCGTCGCCGGCCTCGTACGTGTGGCAGTCGTAGATGCGATGGGCTGGCGGATGCCACATCCATTGACCGGGCCGCGGCCTGTCCCTCGCGCCCTGGGCCGACGGAGCCGGATGGCGGGCCTGCCACTGGCCGGTGAGGGTGAGGAAACGGGCGCGGACCTCCGCGCCGTCCCACGCCGGCCCGAAGACTGCGGCCAGCGGGAGCGCCCGGGGCCATATCCACACCGCGACGGCGTGATCGTCGGGCGGATTTCTCACTGGGCAATCATGCCGCGACCGTACGGTCCGGCGCACGTTCACGGTCGATCGAGACGACCTCGTGACGGTGCCCGGTCACCGGGAGGAGAAGGCAGCGTGGAGACCTTCACGAACTGGCGGACCTGGGAGCAGGCCCGCGCCGCCCTGACGTCGCAGCCCATCGACGTCGAGGCGCTGGACCGGGCCGCCCAGGCCGCGCTGCGCTGGCACGGCGAGCAGCGGCGGCCCACCGGCACGCCGTACGCCGAGCACCTGTTCGAGGCGCTCGAGGTGCTGGTCCGCGGCGCCGGCGTCACCGACACGGACGTGCTCGTGACCGCCCTGCTGCACGACACGGTGGAGGACACGGACGCGACACTGGCCGACGTCGAGGCCGCGTTCGGCCCGGAGGTCGGGGAACTGGTGGACTGGGTGACCAAGCCGCCGGTGGAGGGCAAGGCCGCCAAGCGCGCCGCGAAGGTCGCCTACCTGCGGCGGCTGCGCGACGCGCCCCGCGAGGCGATCCTCGTCAAGCTCGCCGACCGGGTCAGCAACGTCCAGACGCTCGACCGGATGCCGCCGGACTTCCAGCGCCGCTACCACGCCGAGACGGTCACCTACATCGTGCCGCTCGCCGCGAACGAACCCTGGTTCGCCGGCTGGTTCGCGGCCTGGCAGCAGCGATTCGCCCACCTGCGCTGACGGCCTGCGAGATGATCGTCCGATGGAACGCCAGTGGACGGTCGAGGAGAGCGTCGTCATCGACGCGGCGCCGGAACGCGTGTACGAGGCGGTGGCCGACCCGCGCCGGATGGGGGAGTGGAGCCCGGAGGTCTTCGCGGTGTGGGTGCGCGGCCGCCGGGTGGTCCCCGGACTGAGCTTCGTCGGATTCAACCGGATCGGCGCCCGCGTGTGGTTCACCACCTGCCGGGTCACCGAGGCCGTCCCGGGCAGGGCGTTCGCCTTCCGGGTGACGACCTTCGGCGTCCCGGTGGCCGTGTGGGGCTACCGGGTCGAGACGACCGATGACGGCTCGATCCGCCTCACGGAGCACTGGGAGGACCTGCGGCAGGCGGGCCGGGGAGCGGCGTTCGCGTCCCTGCTCGGCCGGGTCTTCACCGGCGTCCCCGCCGACGGACGCGCCGAGGTCAACCGGCAGGGCATGCGCACGACTCTCACCCGGATCAAGACGGCTCTGGAAGCCTCATGACCGGTGGACCTGGAACGCCGCGAAGCTCTGGGCGACGGGCATCAGTTCGATGACGTTGATGTTGACGTGGGCCGGCAGTGACGACGCCCACGATACGGCCTCGGCGATGTCGTCGGGGCCGAGCGGCCGCATCCCCGTGTAGACGGCGTCGGCCCTCTCTCGATCCCCGCCGAAGCGCACGGCGGAGAACTCGGTGCCGCCGCACATGCCGGGTTCGACACAGGTGACGCGGACGCCCGTGCCGTGCAGGTCGCTGCGCAGGTTCTGGCTGAACTGGTGGACGAACGCCTTGGTCGCGCCGTAGACGTTGCCGCCGGGATAGGGATGGGTCCCGGCGACCGAGCCCACGTTGACCACGTGACCCCGGCCGCGCGCCACCATGCCGGGCAGGATCGCGCGGGTGCAGTACATGAGGCCCCGGCAGTTGGTGTCGAGCATCTGGTCCCAGTCGTCCAGGTCGGCGTCCTGCGCGGGCTCCAGCCCCTTGGCGAGGCCGGCGTTGTTGACCAGCAGGTCGATGTCGGCGAACGCGGCGGGCAGGGCGGCGATCGCGTCCTCGACCGCCGACCTGTCCCGGACGTCGAGCTCGAGCGGGTGCACCATGCCCGGGTGGTCGGCCGCCACCTCGGCGAGCAGGCCCGTCCTTCGCGCCGACGCGACGACGCGCGTGCCGCCGGCCGCGAGGCGGCGGGTGATCGCGGTGCCGAACCCGGTGCTCGCACCGGTGACGAATGCGGTCATGGCCATCGGGCTCATCGCTCCCCGGGGATCGAGTCGAGGAACCTGCTCAGCGCCTCGTTGAACACGGCGGGCCGTTCCAGGTTGGGCAGGTGCGCGGTGCCCTCGATCACCACCAGCGTGGAACCGGGGACGACCTCGTGCATGAGCCGCGCGTCGGCGATCGGCGTGTACTCGTCTTCGCTGCCGACGACGATGAGCGTGGGCACGCGGACGCGTGCCAGCGACGCGACGTAGTCGGGGCGCTCCGCGCGGCCGAGCTGCGCGGCGGCGGCTCCGTCCGGGGACGTCCCCCGCATCATCCCGAGAACGTGCTCGGCCACCGCGGGATACCGCCGGATGTTGGCCGGCGCCACCATCTTCGGCAGGACCTCCTCCGCGTAGCCGTCCATGCCCTCCCGGAGCAGCCGATCGGCCATCGCCTCACGGGCCCGCCTGCTCTCCTCGGTCTCCGCTTGGGGAGTCGTGTCGGCGAGGATCAGGCCGCGCAGCCGGTCGGGGAACAGCCGGTGGAACTCCATGACGATCTGGCCGCCCATGGACAGCCCACCGAGAACGATCTCAGCCACGCCGAGACGGTCGAGAAGATCGGCGATGTCCTGAGCGAAGACCTGGAGCGGCGTCTTGCCCGGGACGACCGTGCTCCGTCCGTACCCACGCAGGTCCGAGACGATCACCTGCCGCCCGGTTCGGCCGACGTGCTCCACCTGAGGGGCCCACATCGAGCGGTCGAAGGGGTGGCCGTGCACGAGCACCAGGGGCGGTGTGGTGTCGTCGGAGCGGTGGTCGTCGTAATCGATGGTGACCGGACCTTTGGTGAACGTGCCCACGTCAAAGCTCTCCTTTACGCGCCGGGCTTGACGGCTCGATGCTATGGGGAGCAATATCTCGGTGCAATATAAAAAATTGCTCTCGGAGCAAAGTGGTGAGTGAGGGCGTGATGGACGACTACCGGCGGATCGCCGACGCGGTGGCGGCGCAGATCGCCTCCGGCCGGCTGCGGCCCGGCGACCGGCTGCCGCCGCAGCGGCAGTTCGCCCGCAGGCACGGCATCGCCGGCTCCACGGCGGCGCGGGTGTACGGGGAGCTGATCCGCCGCGGCCTCGCGGTCGGCGAGGTGGGGCGCGGCACGTTCGTCCGCGCCGCGGCGCCGTCGAGCGAGCCGGCCCTCGCCGAGCCGACCCGTGCACGGGTGGATCTCGAGCTGAACTTCTCCGTGCCGCCCGAGCAGCCGGCGCTCCTCGCGGAGAGCCTGGGCGGAATGCTGCGCCCCGACGTGCTGGCGGGTGCGCTGGCCCCCATGGGGGCGGCGGGCACGGCCGCCATGCGGGAGGCGGCGGCCGCGATGCTGTCCCGTCCGGGCTGGACCCCCGACCCGGGACGCCTGCTGCTCGCGGGCAACGGACGGCAGGCGATCGCCGCCGCGCTCGCGGCCCTGGCCCCGGCCGGCGACCGCGTCGGCGTCGAAGAGCTGACCTACCCACTGGTCAAGGGCATCGCCGCCCGCCTCGGCATCACGCTGGTCCCGCTCGCGATGGACGAGTGCGGCGTGCTGCCGGAGGCCATCCGGTCGGCCGGGCCGCTGCGGGCCGTCTACCTCCAGCCGACGCTGCACAACCCGCTCGGCGGCACCATGCCCGAGTCGCGGCGCTCCGAGGTGGCGGCCGCTCTCCGGGACCTCGGGATCTACGCGGTCGAGGACGGCATCTACTCGTTCCTCCGCGACGAGCCCGCGCCGCTGGCCGCGTTCGCGCCGGAACGCGTCATCGTCGTCGACAGCCTGTCGAAGCGGGTGGCCCCGGGCCTGACCGTCGGCTTCGCGGTGACACCGGAGGCGATCGGCGGCCGGGTCGCCTCGGCGCTGCGCTCAGGCGGCTGGACCGCTCCGAGGTTCGCCGTCGAGGCGGCGACGCGATGGCTCACCGACGGCACGGTCGCAGCCCTCGGGGAGATGAAACGCCGCGATGCGATGGCCCGCCAGCGGCTCGTACGCGAGCACCTCGCCGAGTTCGCCGTCGACGCCGATCCGCAGGCCTTCCACTGCTGGTGGCGGCTGCCCGACCCATGGCGGGCCGACACGTTCGTCGCGGCCGCCGCCCGTCGCGGCATCGCGGTCACCCCCGGCGCGGCCTTCACCGTCGTCGTGGCTCAGGCGCCCAATGCCGTACGTCTCGCCCTGTCGGCACCGCCGATCGGCACTCTCGCCGCGGCGCTCGAGACCCTGGCGGCGCTGGCCAGGGGCGCTCCCGACGACGCCGAGATCGAGTAGGGCCGGGGGCCTCCGGGGCGTGTGGCGGCGATCACGTTGTCGGCTCGCCGTCCGTGATGGACCGTAAGAGCCGGTCCACGCCTCGGAGGGACCCCATGCCGTACGTTCTCCTCGCCTCGGGCGTCCTCGCGCTGCTGACGACGGTCAACGCGCTCTGGCCCCGGAAGGGGCTCCTGCTGCTGATCCCGGGGTTCTTCACCGCCTGGCTGACGATCGAGCTGGCCCCCTGGGTGCTGGTCGCCGAGGCGGCCGTCACGGCGCTGATCGCCTGGTTCGGCGGTCTCACCGGCGCGGCGGGCCTGGCCGGGCTTCTCGTCACCGCTCTGGGCTGGGCCGGCCTCGTCGTGGTGATGGCGCGGGCCCGCCGGACCACCGTGACCGTTCAGCGGTGGAGCGCGGAACTCGAGCTCGATCCGGGGGAGCGGGCACCGTCCTTCCCCCGGTCGCACGTCGTCCTCCCGTTCCTCATGACCCGGCGCTCCGGGGTGACGCGCACCCGCGACATCGCGTACGGGGACGGGCCCAGGATGCGGCTCGACGTGTACCGGCCGGCGGAGCCCGGCGAGCGGCGGCCCGGGATCATGCAGGTCCACGGCGGGGCGTGGATGATCGGCAGCAAGCGCGAGCAGGGGATCCCGCTGCTGGGCCACCTGGCCGCCAACGGCTGGGTGGGCGTCAACGTGGACTACCGGCTCAGCCCGCGGGTGAAGTTCCCCGACCACCTGATCGACCTCAAGCGCGCGATCCGGTGGTACCGCGAGCACGCCGAGGAGCACGGCGCCGACCCCGAGTTCCTGTGCGTCACCGGCGGCTCGGCGGGCGGCCACCTCGCCGCCCTCCTCGCGCTCACGCCGAACGTCCCGGAGTACCAGCCCGGATTCGCGGACGTCGACACGACCGTGCGGGCGGCCGTGCCGTTCTACGGGGTCTACGACCTCGGCGCCCTCCTGGACGGCGGCTCGAAGGTCTTCGCCTCCGCCATCGAGCGCCACGTGATGGGCGTGCGCCGGGCGGACGGTTCCGAGGCGTACGACAAGGCGTCACCGGCGCACTGGGTCAACGCGGGCGCCCCGCCGTTCCTGGTGGTGCACGGCAGCCTGGACACGCTGGTGCCCGTCGAGCAGGCGCGCTCCTTCGCGGCGCGGCTGAGGAACGTGTCGGCGGCCCCGGTGCTGTACGCCGAGATGAAGGGCGCCCAGCACGCCTTCGACATCTTCCCGTCCTACCGCACCGCCCGCGTCATCGAGGGCGTCGAGCGCTTCCTCACCTGGGTGCGCCGGGCCGAGCACCCCGCCACGGGCCGCGGTCCGGCGGCCGGATCTCAGTGATCCAGCGCGGACAGGCTGCGGATCAGGTCGCCGACCCGTGCGACGCCGAGGCAGCGCCCGATCTCGTCGATCACCACGAGGTCGTCGTAGACGCGTTCGGCGTCGTCGCCCGCGGCGCGGAGGGCCGCGATCGCGGGCACCGTCCGGGGCACCGAACGGGGCGGATCGGCCAGCCGCGCGGCCGGCTTGTGCGCGTGCAGGGCATGGCCGTACGCGCCGGCCAGCCGGAGCAGGAAGCGGGTGCGGTCGACCGTGTGGCGAGGGCGCTCGGTCCGGTCGACGAGGACGACGCTGCTGGTGCCCGGGTCGGCGTTGAACACCGACAGCACCTCCTCGGCGGTGGCCGTGTCGGGCATCACCGTCGCCGGCATCATGAACTCCGTCACGCGCGGGCCGAGCCGGTCACGCTCGAGATCGCGCGAGCCGACCGGGACGGTCACCGGCATGCCGGGCCGCCAGTCCCGGGGCGCCAGCAGCGGCCCCTGCGCCAGCCGTACGCCGCGTCCCCGCAGATGCGTCAGCTGGTCGTCGGAGGCGACGCCCGGAGCGAGCACGTGCCCGCCGATCCGGCGGCCCAGCGCGACGAACGCCTCGGCGATCGCGGCGCGCCGGGGGTCCGTAGCGGCCCGCCGGGTGACCGCGGAGTCGAGGATGAGCACCGTCGGGGCCATGTCGGCGACGAACCGGGTCGGCAGGTCGCCCGCCTCCAGGGCGAGGAGGTACCCGGCCGAGCGGAGCCCGCCGAGCCGCGCGGCGGCCTCGTCGAGCGGCATTCCGGGGTCGCCCGTCAGCGAGACGATGACGCCGCCGGGACGGCGGCCCAGGTCGGCGAGCGTCCGGTGGAGCCGCTCCATCGGCCGGTCGTAGGCGAGAGTGCTCATTCGCAGGAGCAGTTGGAGGGGGAGCAGCGTCTCCGCGCGGGAGAGGGCGCGGGCCGCCTGGATCGCGCGGTCGACCTCGCCGTCCGGGTCGGGAATCCGCGCGCCGGGCACGGCGGGTGCCACGGCCACGACCGTTCCGGCCTCGAGGTCGACGATGGGGTGGAGGGTGACATGCTCCGGCGACGAGGCGTCCGGACGCCCCGCGAACGCGGGCTGCGGGCCGCCGGGGGCGGCGGCGAAAGCTGTCACGGAACGATTCTGCGACGGTTTCGTGGTGCCGGTAGCCCGCTGACCTCACTATTCATCGGGAATTTCACCAGTTGCCGCCCTTGTGATTTCGGGTGGCCCCTGCGCGACCGAAGGGACTTCCGTAACCCGCGGCCTCCGGTCCGGCGCCGACGCGACGCCCGCCGTCCGTCCGGTGCGGAGGCTCAGTAGGTGCGGTTCAGCATCAGGACGGACAGGAAGTAGGTCACCCCGGCGACGGCGGCCAGGCCGGCGAGCAGACCGATCTCGGCGCCGCGCAGCGCCTGGACCAGCAAGGCCGCGACGATCACGCCGACCAGCACGTCACCGGTCATGGCGGCGGCCCGCAGGTGGATCCCGGAGCGCCGGCCGAGTCCGAACGCCTCATGCACGGTGAGGACCGACTCGCTTCGGCGGTAGGCCAGCAGCGCGCCGTAGCCGAGCAGCACGGCGAGGCCCACCAGCCCGGTCGTCGCGTGCCCCCGTGCGGTCTCGGTCACCCCGATCGCCAGGCCGGCCGCCACGGCGAGCGCCGGTGCGATCCACCGGCCCACGCGTCGGCGTTCGGGAGCGATCCACATGCCGAGATCCTCCCACCGGGCGGCCGTTCCCAAACCGGGGGGTGACAGAGATGTCGATCAGTCGGTCAGGGCGTGGTGCGGATGGACCGCCTCGTCCGTGACCGGCGGGCCACGAGGATCGCCACCAGGGCCACGACGACCACGACGGGCAGCGCGAGGACCCACAGGAAGGCGGGCAGGCCCAGGAAGGTCACGAGCCCGCCCTCCTCGTACTCGACCTGCCGGTAGGACGTGTCGGCCGTGTACCCGAAGCCCAGGTCGTCGGTGAAGTCGGCCGGCGGGATCCCCTGGCGCACGAACTCCGTCATGAACGCCCCGCCGCCCAGCAGCGCGCGCAAGCCGGGGGAGGAGACCTGCGCGGGGCGCACCCGGCCCGCGTACGTGGTGAACAGACCCAGCCCGCGGACGGCGACCCGGTGCGGCGCGAGGACGTACAGGTGCACGGCCTGGGGCGTGCTCGCCAGCCGGGACAGCCGGATCGGGTAGACCGGGGAGGCGGCGGCGAACCTGATGCGCAGCGGGTCCAGCTCGCCGGTGAGCGAACCGCTCTCAGGGGCCAGCCTGACCGCCGTGTACGTCCAGTGCCGTGCCACGTACGGTGCCAGCGCCTGGCTGAGGCGGCCCTTCAGGTGGTAGCCGTGCGACGTGAGCCACGCCGCCAGGGCGTGGGAGTCGCCCGCCGACAGCGTCGTCACCTCGAAGGGGCCGAGCCGCTGCTGGGCGAGCACGCCGACCCGGCCGCCCGCCCTGGGTGCCGAAGCGCCGACCTCGCGGTCCCCGCCGCCGAGATCCGGAAGCCAGTGCCTGCGCCGGATCACTTTCGGCTCGGTGAGCCGGTCGAGCTGGTCGAACCAGCCGCGCTCGCCGAGCGACACCGCGGCGCGGGACGGGGTCGGCATCAGCCAGGCGGCGTCACGGGCGCTGGACCGCACCGAGAGCCGCATGACGATCTCCTCGGACGAGCCGTCGTAGCGGACGATGGACGTCTCGTCGGCGACGTTCACTCCCGAGTCCGTCCTCGTGATGAGCGCCCCGCAGCCGCAGGCCCAGGACGGCCGGACGACTCCGAGCGCCGCGACGGCCACGACGAGGGGGACCAGGATCCGGAAGAGCGTACGCATGCCTGGTCGGACGCGGACGACGTCGGCGCGGTTGCACGCCGACGGTCACGATCAGGACTCGCCCGCGGACGCGGCGTGCCGCGCGCCCGTCCTCGTGGGGGCTCTCGAGAAGGTCAGTAGGGGAGCCGGCGGCCGGAAGGAGTGCGCAGGTCGAGTTCGACGACCGGGGTCGGACGCGGGCGCTTGACCTTGATCTGGATACGACGCATCGGTGAGACCTCATCCTCGACGGGGAAGCGGGGCGGAACGGCCGACATCCACTCTTGTCCCCGGGCGGACACGCGACCACGGGGAGACTCCCCGTTCGGGTACCTGGATCGGGCCGGGCCCGGGCCCCGGCCGAGGTGTCACTCCTTGCCGAGCCGCCGGAGCAGGTCGACGCGTCTGTCCTCCATCCGCCCGAGGATCGCCTCCTGCTCCTCCACGTTCTGCAGCTGTACGGACTGCTCCGCAGGGTCGGTGGGGCCGTACTCCTGCTGCCCGATCTGCCGGCGCAGCTCCTTCAGCGTCGGCCGCAGGGACGCTATGTCGTCCTCGACCACCCGGAGCTCCTCCTCCAGCTCCTCCCTGGAGCGTTCGTCGGCCATCACGCGCCTCCCTCTCGTCGTCGGTCTCACCCGCCCAGGTCGGCGGGCCGGCTCGCCGTACACGCTTCCCCTGATCCCGGCCGTCACACGTGTGCAAGATCACCGAGCTCGGCCGGCGCGGCGACGATGTCAAGATCCAGGGGCGGCGTCCCCTACACTGGGGGCATGCTTGCGAGCTGATCAGGCGCTCCAAGGGCGCGGCCGGGCCATCGGGGCCTCCGGGCGGCGCCCTTTTCGTCGTCTCGCCTCTCCCAGCCCGCCCCCCAGGAGCGTTCTCACTGTGATCACCGCCCGTGACATCGAACTCCGCGCCGGCTCCCGTCTGCTGCTCGAGGGAGCCTCGTTCCGCGTCAACCCCGGCGACCGCGTCGGTCTGGTCGGCCGCAACGGCGCCGGCAAGACCACGCTGACCAAGGTGCTGGCCGGCGAGGGCCTGCCCGCCGCCGGCGAGGTGACGCGGTCCGGCACCGTCGGCTACCTCCCGCAGGATCCGCGCACCGGGGACCTCGAGGTCCTCGCCCGCGACCGCATCCTGTCCGCGCGCGGCCTGGACGAGGTCATCAGCCAGATGCGCGCGGCCGAGCTGAAGATGGCGACCGCCGAGGGCGCCGAACGCGACAAGGCGGTCCGCAAGTACGGCCGCCTCGAGGACCGGCTGCACGTGCTCGGCGGGTACGCCGCCGACGCCGAGGCGGCCTCCATCGCCTCCAGCCTCGCCCTGCCGGACCGGGTGCTCGGCCAGCCGCTGCGCACGCTGTCCGGCGGCCAGCGCCGCCGCGTGGAGCTGGCGCGCATCCTGTTCTCCGGCGCCGACACCCTGCTGCTCGACGAGCCGACCAACCACCTGGACGCCGACTCGATCTCCTGGCTGCGCGACTTCCTCAAGTCGCACCAGGGCGGGCTGATCATGATCAGCCACGATGTCGGCCTGCTCGACGCGGTCGTGAACAAGGTCTTCCACCTCGACGCGAACCGCAACGTCATCGACCTCTACAACGTCGGCTGGAAGACCTACCTCACGCAGCGGGAGACCGACGAGCGGCGCCGCAAGCGCGAGCGCGCCAACGCCGAGCGCCAGGCGAACACCCTGCAGACGCAGGCCGACAAGATGCGCGCGAAGGCGACCAAGGCGAAGGCCGCGCAGCAGATGGAACGCCGTGCGCAGCGCCTCCTGGCCGGGGTCGAGGACGAGCGTCAGGCCGACAAGGTGGCCCGGATTCGGTTCCCCGCGCCGGCTCCGTGTGGCAAAACGCCGCTCATGGCACGAGCTTTGTCCAAATCGTACGGTTCGTTGGAAGTCTTCGCGGATGTCGACCTAGCGGTTGATAGGGGCAGTCGGGTCGTCATCCTGGGCCTCAACGGAGCGGGCAAGACGACGCTGCTGCGCCTCCTCGCGGGCGTCGAAAAGCCCGATACGGGCGAGCGTGTCGACGGGCACGGCCTGCGCCTGGGGTACTACGCGCAGGAGCACGACACCCTCGACGTGGACCGCACCGTGCTGGAGAACATGCGCTCGGCCGCCCCCGACCTCCCGGAGACGGAGGTGCGCAAGATCCTGGGCTCGTTCCTGTTCACCGGCGACGACGTCGACAAGCCCGCCGGCGTGCTGTCCGGAGGCGAGAAGACCCGCCTCGCACTCGCCACTCTCGTGGTCTCCAGCGCCAATGTGCTGCTGCTCGACGAGCCGACGAACAACCTCGATCCGGCGAGCCGCGAGGAGATCCTGGGCGCCCTGCGGACGTACGCCGGGGCGATCGTTCTGGTGACCCACGATGAGGGTGCGGTGGAGGCGCTGCAACCGGAAAGAGTGATCTTGCTTCCGGATGGTGTTGAGGACATCTGGAGTGACGAATTTTCCGATCTCGTGGCACTTGCCTGACCTGCAGCGCAACCTTGACACAACGAAGCAGATCTTTTCTGGCGTAGTGGGTAGCCGATCGCGCGCGAATGTCTGATCATGGCTGGGGATAACGCAGCGGTCACCGCATCACTACGGGAGGTACTCGTGGCCGAGACCCTAAAGAAGGGCACCCGCGTGACCGGTGCCGAGCGAGATAAGTTGGCGGAGCAGTTGAAGAAGCGCTACGACTCCGGCGAGAGCATCCGTGCCCTGGCTGCCGCAACCGGACGGTCGTACGGCTTCATCCACCGCATCCTCACCGAGTCCGGCGTGAACCTGCGCGGACGCGGTGGGGCAACCCGCGGTAAGAAGTCCTGACGGACAGCTACTCCCCCCAGCTCTCGGCGCCGGACCGCATGAGAGGCCACCGTGCCCGACCCGCTAGGGTCGGGCGCGGTGGCGGGCCCGTCCGCCACGACGCACGCGTGGAAGGAGCGTCATGGCGGACCTACCGCTCGACCCTGCCGAGCTTCAGCGAGCAGGCCTGCGCCTCGACGTCGACGGCGCCGTGGCGACGATCAGCCTTGCCCGGCCGGAGCGGCGCAACGCCCTGACCTTCAGCACCTGGCACACGCTCGCCCGCATCGGCGAGACGCTGCCCGAGACCGTCCGTGTCGTCGTCGTACGCGGCGACGGTCCCTCCTTCTCCGCGGGCATCGACCTGCGGCTCTTCAGCCCCGAGGGCGTGCCCGGCGAGGACACCTCCGGCCCCCGTGACGAGGAGTTCATCGCGGGACTGCAAGCGGGCTACCTCTGGCTCCGCCGCCCCGACATCGTCTCGATCGCGGCCGTGCAGGGGCACGCCATCGGCGGCGGCTTCCAGCTCGCGCTCTCCTGTGACCTGCGCGTGGTCGCCGACGACGTGAAGTTCGCCATGAAGGAGCCCGCGCTGGGCATCGTCCCGGACCTCACCGGGACCAAGCCGCTCGTCGACATCGTCGGCGTGCCGCGCGCCCTGGAGATCTGCCTGACGACGCGCACCGTCTTCGCCGAGGAGGCCGCCCGTCTCGGCCTGGCCGAGCTGGTCGTGCCCGCCGCCGAGCTCGACTCCGCGGTCGCCGACCTCGTCGCGGCGATCCTCCAGGTCCCGCCGGCCACCGCTGCCGCGACGAAGCGCCTCATTCGGCAGGCGCCGCACAACACCCTCGAGGAGCAGGCGGCGGCCGAGCGCCGCGAGCAGGTGCCCCTGCTCGGCGACCCGGCCGGCGCGTCGCCGGCCTCCTGACCCTCGGCCGCCGGCGCGTCGATGGTCCCGGTCCGCGGCCGCCGGCGGGCACGGGTCGCTCCGGAGCGCGCTCGCGTCAAGTAGATCGCGCCTACAAGCCACGGTCCGCCCTGTTGTGCCGGTGGCTCCTCCGCGCGTCGACCGGCACACGGCAGACTCGCCCCATGGACGATCTCGTGGATCCGATCGTGGCCAAGGCGATGCGCCGGGAGGCGCTGACCCGGGATGAGGCCCGTACGGTGCTCGCCGTCTCTGACGAGGGCACGCTCGAACTGATCGCGGCAGTCGGACGGGTGCGGCGGGCCTTCTTCGGGAACCGGGTGAAGCTCAACTACCTGGTCAACATGAAGAGCGGCCTGTGCCCGGAGGACTGCTTCTACTGCTCGCAGCGCAAGGGGTCCGACGCCGACATCCTGAAGTACTCCTGGCAGGACACCGAGGAGATGGTCCGCGCCGCCGATCAGGCGGTCGCGCGCGGCGCCCGCCGGGTCTGCCTGGTCGCCAGCGGCCGGGGCCCCGCACAGCGGGACATCGACCGGGTCGGCGCGGCCGTCCGGGAGATCGCCGCGCGCGACGTCGAGGTCTGCGTGTGCCTCGGCCTGCTGAAGCCCGGCCAGGCCGAGCAGCTGCGCGAGGCGGGTGCGTTCGCCTACAACCACAACCTCAACACCAGCGCCGAACGCTACGGCGACATCTGCACGACCCACGGTTTCCAGGACCGGGTCGACACGGTCAACGAGGCGGCGGCCGCCGGGCTGTCGCCGTGCTCGGGAGCGATCTTCGGCATGGGGGAGGGCGACGAGGACGTCATCGACGTCGCGTTCGCGCTGCGCGAGCTGAACCCGGACTCGGTCCCGGTGAACTTCCTCATCCCGTTCGAGGGGACACCGCTCGCGGGGAGGTGGGAGCTGACGCCGCTGCGCTGCCTGCGCGTCCTCGCGCTGTTCCGGCTGGTCTTCCCGGACGTGGAGGTGCGGCTGGCCGGCGGACGGGAGATCCACCTGCGCGGCCTGCAGCCGCTCGCGCTGCACGTCGTGAACTCGATCTTCCTCGGCGACTACCTCACGAGCGAGGGCCAGGCCGGCGACGACGACCTGCGCATGATCGCCGACGCGGGCTTCGTCGTCGAGGGCGCCGAACGGTCCGCCGGGCCGGAGGCCCGGCACGACCTCGTCGTCATCCGGGACCGAGGAATAGGGACGGACACAGAGGGCAATACGTGATGGTCCGCCCCCCCCGGCGGCAAAACGGACCCGGCTGGAGGGGAGTTCCGGCCGGGTCCGTACGCTGCCGGGAGGCGATTACTTCGACGACAATGGAAGGACCCTTGTGTCAAGCGTCCCGACGATCACGCTGAACACCAGTGCCGCCATGCCGCAGCTGGGGTTCGGTGTCTGGCAGGTTCCCGACGAGGAGGCGGCCCCCGCGGTCGGCACCGCAATCGAGGCGGGCTACCGCAGCATCGACACCGCGGCGGCCTACGAGAACGAGGAGGGCGTCGGCAAGGCCATCGCCGACGCCGACGTGCCCCGCGACCAGCTGTTCGTGACCACGAAGCTGTGGAACGGCGACCAGGGGTACGACGCCGCGCTGCGGGCGTTCGACCTGAGCCTCGACAAGCTCGGGCTCGACCACGTCGACCTCTACCTCATCCACTGGCCGCTGCCGGCCAAGGACGCCTACGTGGAGACCTGGAAGGCGTTCGAGAAGGTCTACAAGGAGGGCCGGGCCAAGGCGATCGGCGTCTCGAACTTCCAGATCCCGCACCTGCGGCGGCTGTTCGAGGAGACCGACGTCGTCCCCGCGCTCAACCAGATCGAGCTGCACCCGTACCTCCAGCAGGCGGACCTGCGGGCGTTCCACGCCGAGCACGGCATCGCCACGGAGGCGTGGAGCCCGCTCGCCCAGGGCGGCGGGCTGCTCAAGGACGACACGGTCACCCGGATCGCGTCCGCGCACGGCAAGACCCCGGCGCAGGTCGTCCTGCGCTGGCACGTCCAGATCGGCAACGTGGTGATCCCCAAGTCGGTCACGCCGTCCCGCATCAGGGAGAACATCGACGTCTTCGACTTCGAGCTGAGCGACGACGACCTGGCCGCCATCGCGGGCCTGAACCGGGACGAGCGCACCGGCCCGGACCCGGACACCTTCAACCTCGGCGCCTGAGCGAAGCTCAGGATGGGCGGGCGGCGTCACGCCGCCCGCCCATCGTCGTCTCAGCGCGGGGCGACCGGCAGGTGCAGGGTGCTCACCCCGGGCCGCACTGTCAGCCGCGTTCCGGCCGGATAGCGCAGCGTGTAGTCGTAGTCGGTGGACAGCACCACGACGCCCAGCCGGTGGCCCGCCTTGAAGACGTAGTCGTTCGGCTGGAAGTCCCAGGTGAAGTCGTACGTCTTCCCGGCCTTGAGCGGCTCGGTACGGGCCGGGTCGTGCCGGTTGCGGGCGTCCAGCCAGCCACGCGTCACGATCTTGAACGGCTTGGTCTCGGTGACGTGCGCGGTCCGGGTGGTGCAGCCGTCGTCGCCGGGGACGCCCTCGCCGTAGCAGACCTGTTCGCCCGTGCTCGCGACCACACCGGTCGGCCGGGTGTCGGTGCCGTAGTCGACCAGCAGCGCGGTGAGGTACGGCGAGCGGCCGTCGAGGGAGGCACGCAGCGAGATGCGCGGCGTGCCGCCGACCCGCACCGGCTTGGCGAGTTGCGGGGTCAGGTAGACCAAACGGTTCGGATCCGGCGTCGTCGGGTCGGCCGCGAGTTGCTCGGCCGTCCGGGTGCGGCCCGCGTCGACCATCGACTGCGCCGCGCCGCGCTGCGGCTTCGCGGCCAGGTCACCGGAGGTGTTCAGGTGCAGGTCGACGGTGCGCGTGCCGGGCTCCGGCCAGTCCGCGTGCTGCTCCCACTGCCCGGGCGCCCGCTCGATGTCGACGCGCGGCTCCTGCATGATGCCGTTGTCGATCCCGTACAGCCAGTGGTCGAACCAGTGGTGCGTCTGCCGCAGCCATTCCTCGATCCGCCAGCGGAACGGCGTGTTGTGGTTCGCCTGGTGCAGCCACAGCTTCCGGGGGACGCCGGCGCGCGCCAGCGCGTTCCACCACTGCACCGACTGCTTGGTCTTGACGTTCCAGTCGTTCAGGCCGTGCACGACGAACACGGCGGCGCGCACCTTCCGTGCGTCCTGGACGTAGTTCCGCTCGTCCCAGAACCGGCTGTAGTCGCCGGTGTCGCGGTCCTGCCTCGCCTCGATGTCGGCGATGACCTGCTTGCAGATCTCCCGGTCCGCGCGCGTGTAGACGTACTTGGCCAGGACGTCGAGGTCCTCGCCCTGGAAGCCGCCGGGCGCGAGCACGCCGCCGTTGGCGCGGTAGTAGTCATACCAGGAGGAGATCCCGGCGATCGGCACGATCGCCTTGAGCCCCGGCACACCGGTGGCGGCCGCCATGTTCGGCAGCGTCCCGTCGTAGGACTGACCGATCATGCCGACGTTCCCGGTCGACCAGGTCGCCTTGACCGGGGTGCCGTCGGGGGCCCAGCCGCGCGCGCGGCCGGTCAGCCAGTCGACGGCGGCGCGGGCCCCGGCCTGTTCGTTGCGCGCGCCCGAGGTCGGGCAGCCGGTCGAGCCGCCGGTGCCCAGGCTGTCGAGGTCGGCGACGGCGTAGCCGCGCGGCAGGAAGTAGTTGTCGTAGTAACCGGGGAAGGCGCCGGCGAGGACGTCGGCCGACCGGTTCTGCCGCAGCCCGCGGGCGCTCAGGCCGTCGATGTCGACGTCGTGGTTGGGCACGTCATTGCCGCCGGCCCAGTACGGGCTCGGCTCGACGATGGTCGGGACCTTGAGGCCCTGGTCGGTCTCCTTGGGGCGCATGATCCGCATCTGCACCCGGTCCCGGACGCCGTCGTGGTCGCTGTCGACCGGGACCTCGATGTTCACCGTCTGGGTGATGGCGTCGGCGCGGGAGAAGACCGGCTGGGTCTCCCCACCGGACACCGTGACGTGGGGGGTGGGGGCGGCGTCGGCGGGGCGTGCGGAGATGGCGGGCGCGGCGGTGATCGTGGTGATCGCCAGGACCACGCCGAGCGTGCGTTGTCGCATGAAGGCTCCGTTGGGGGGTTGTCGGGGCTTGTGACATTCCACGCAAGATCGACTTCCGGCACAAGTCCTTGGAAGGGGGACTAGGTCGCGGGTCCGGGGTCCGGTTCGGCCGGACGGCGGATGGCGGGGATCCGTGTGCATGGCGCAGGCTGGGATGGAGGCGAGCGACGAACCGGAAACCCGGGGGAATCAACCAACGATCCGGTACGTTCTTGCCGACGCGCTTACATGATTACGTCGCGAATCCTCGGGAGGGACCGCCGTGGGGATGCCGGACAACGGCTGGATGATGATGGCGTCGTTCCGCCGCGACAGGTCGGTCGTCAAGGAACGGCTCAAGGCCGGGACGGTGCGCCGCATCGCCGGCTACGCCCGCCCGTACATCCGGGAGCTCGTGCTCTTCCTGGCGCTGAACGCCGTGGCCGCCGTCATCGTCGTGGCCAACCCGCTGCTGCTGAAGACCATCATCGATCACGGGATCGTGCCGCACCGGACCGGGGTCGTGATCACACTGGCCTCCGCCGTCGCGGGCCTCGCCCTGGTGGAGGCGCTCATCGGCCTCGGCCAGCGGTGGTACTCCGCGCGCATCGGCGAGGGGCTGATCTACGACCTGCGCACCCAGGTGTTCGACCACGTACAGCGCATGCCGGTCGCCTTCTTCATGCGCGCCCAGACCGGTTCGCTGGTCAGCCGCCTGAACAGCGACGTCATCGGCGCGCAGCGCGCCCTGACCACCACGTTGTCCTCCGTCGTCTCGAACGTGATCAGCCTGATCCTCGTGCTGGTCACGATGCTCGTGCTGTCCTGGCAGGTCACGCTGATCGCCCTGGTGCTGCTACCGATCTTCATCTTCCCCGCCAAATGGGTGGGCCGGCGGCTGCAGAAGATCAGCCGGGAGCAGATGCAGCTCGACGCGGAGATGAGCTCGCTCATGACCGAGCGGTTCAACGTCGCCGGCGCGATGCTCGCCAAGCTGTACGGCCGGCCCGAGGAGGAGTCGGCGGGCTTCGCCGACCGGGCCCGGCGGGTGCGCGACATCGGGGTGACGTCCGCGATGTACGGCCGGGTCTTCTTCACCGCCCTGACGCTGGTGGCCTCGCTGGCGACCGCCATGGTGTACGGGGTCGGCGGTTCGCTCGTCGTCGACGGCAGCTTCCAGCTCGGCACGCTCGTCGCCCTGGCGACGCTGCTCACCCGCATGTACGGTCCGCTGACCGCGCTGTCCAACGTGCACGTCGACGTGATGACCGCACTGGTCAGCTTCGACCGCGTCTTCGAGGTGCTCGACCTCAAGCCGATGATCGACGAGAAGCCCGACGCCCGGCCCCTGCCGGAGCGCTTCTCCGCCTCCCCTCGCCCGGACGACCCCGCCGCGTCCGCCGGGTCCGCGGACGATCTGGACCTGCTCGTGGCGGACGACGCGCCGGCGATCGAGTTCGACGACGTGGTCTTCAGCTACCCGGCGGCCGCCGAGGTCTCGCTGGCCTCCCTGGAGTCGATCGCGCGGACCGACACCGCGCCGAGCCGCGAGGTGCTGCACGGAGTGAGCTTCCGCGCCGCTCCGGGGACGATGACCGCACTGGTCGGGCCCTCCGGCGCCGGTAAGACGACCATCACCCAGCTCGTGTCCCGCCTGTACGACGTGACGGAGGGCGTCGTCCGCATCGGCGGCCAGGACGTACGGGACACGACCCTCGAGTCGCTGCGCGGCACGGTCGGCGTGGTCACCCAGGACGCGCATCTGTTCCACGACTCGATCCGCGCCAACCTCGCGTACGCCCGGCCCGACGCCACCGACGAGGAACTGGCCGAGGCGCTCCGGGCCGCGCAGATCTGGGAGCTCGTCGAGAGCATGCCCGACGGCCTCGACACCGTCGTCGGAGACCGGGGCTACCGGCTGTCCGGCGGGGAGAAGCAGCGCCTGGCCATCGCCCGGCTGCTGCTGAAGGCCCCCTCGGTCGTGGTGCTCGACGAGGCCACCGCCCACCTGGACTCCGAGTCCGAGGCCGCGGTGCAGCGGGCGCTGCGCACCGCCCTGGCCGGCCGCACGTCGATCGTCATCGCCCACCGGCTGTCGACGATCCGCGAGGCCGACCAGATCCTCGTGATCGAGGACGGTCGCGTGGCCGAACGGGGCCGGCATGACGAGCTGCTCGCCGGGGGCGGGCTGTACAGCGAGCTGTACCACACGCAGTTCGCCCGGCAGGAAGTGCCCGACGCGGTGCACTGAGCCGCTCGCGGCGACCGGCGCGGACCTCTTGGGCACCGCGCCGGCAGCCGGGAGGCGGCCCGTCCCGCGTACAACGGCCGTTCGCGGGTAGACGGACTCAGCGAGCATTCGTCCACGAGTGAAGGGAACGGTCGATGGCGATGCCGGGTGACCGCGCCCGTACCCATATCCCGCCGCCGCGTGAGATCTGGCCGAGCAGCGAGCTGTTCCGCGAGGTCGGCCGTATCGCCGCCGAAGAGCTCGAACGCCCGGCATCGGACGCCCGCTCGCGGGATTCGGAGAACACCTCTGGTGAGCAGGGCGCCGACCGGTCATGACGCCGGCGGTCGGTTCCGTTTCGGGCAGCGGGGTGGAATCGGCTTTTTGTTTTTGTGGTGATTTGTCGGCGCTCGGTCAGCGCACAGGAATGAGCCGGTGACGACGAGGGTAGATCCTCGGCGTGAGCTTTCCGTATACCAAGCGGGCACACTGGGTGACCGTCGTCGCGTTGATCGCCTGCGCCGGGGCTCTGCTGCTGACCGGCGCGGGGACCGGTGAGCGGACCGACCCGCCGGGCCCCGACGCTCCGTCTGCGGGTCCGGACCCGGGCGCGCCGTACGCCGACCGCTCTCGTGTCTTCGGCCTGGTCATGGCCGGCCCGACGGCGGAGGTCGTGCTGTTCGCGCCGGCCCGCAAGGTCCAGCCCGGCGGGCCGGAGACGGTGCGCCCGGCGGACGTTGGGCGTTACGTCCCGCTGCGGCTGGCGCCCGGAGCGGTGATCCGGGCGTCCGCCCCGATCGCCAACGACGGCGTCACCGACTGGGTACGCGGAGTCCGGCTCACTCCGGAGGAGTTCCGCGCGCTGCTCGCCAAGCTGCAGGCGCGGCTCCATCCGCTGGTGGACCGGTCGCACATGTTCGAGCTGTGGTTCGACGGCCGGGGCCGGGTCACCCGGATGCAGCACTACTTCAGTCCCTGAGTGGGACGCGGATCGGGGGAGACGAGATGAGACGTTCGCACGCCATGGTGGGCGCGGTCTTAGGAGCCGCGCTGGCGATGACCGGCTGCCGCCAGAGAGTCGAGCCGGTGGACCGGGACGTGAACGTCTCCCATCATCAGACCGCCCGGGCCGGGTCCGCCCACCACCGGCCGCTCCGCGAGGGCCGGCACCACCGGCCGTCGATCGCGGGGATCAGGGCGGGGGTCGTCCGCGACGTCCCGGAGCCTCGCAGAGGGGGCCGGCGGCCGCCCCCGCTGCCGGCGAACGGATGCGCCACCGTCCGCGAACCCGGCCACGGCGTCGCCGTGCGCTGCGTGCAGGGATCCGGCGAGGACTTTGACCGATCGCACGACGCCGTCCTGCGCGGGCCCACCGACGCCCCGGACGACGACAACGAGGACTGAGCCCGCTCCGGCGTTCCGGGCCGGCGCCCTGGGACGCCGGCGTCCTGGGGCACCGGCGCGCCGGCGCCCGTTCGGCGCGGGCCGACACCGCGGACCGTCCGCGGGGTTTCACCTGAGCGCATTCTCATCGCAACGCCGCCGTCGCGCGCTCGGGACAGTGTGGGAGCAGGCGGCGAATCGTCACTGCGGAGTGAGCGCGATGGTGAAGAACAGGCGCGGGATGCGGCGGATCACCGCTCTCCTCGTCGGGTGCGGCGCGGCCGGACTGGCGATCGGCTGGCGGTACGCCGAACGCGGGAGCCCGCCGACGGCTATCCCCGGTCGCTGAGCCGGTAGCCGAGACGGGTCAGCTCGGCCCCGGCGATCTTCTCCACCTGGATGACCTGCTTGGGCGTCAGCCCCTCCTGCCACCGGCCGACGCCTCCGTCGTGGAGGCCGTACAGCGCGGTGCGGGAGACCCGCTGGCCGAGGTAGTCGGACAGGGCGGAGACGACCTCGCGGGGCCGGGCCACGAGTTCCTCGTACCGGATCGTGAGCAGCTGCTCCTCGGGCGTCTGCGCCCGGAGCCGGGCACTGAGCCGGATCGCCCCCCGCCAGCGCAGCGCGCACTTGACCGCGACGCCGGCCTGCGGCCAGCGGGCGCGCTCGGTGACGTCCTCGACCCCGAAGAAGGGGTTCGGGAAGACCTCGTCCAGGTTGGCGAACCCGGGCCGGAACCACGCCAGGCAGCGCTCGTCGGTGAGCATTCCGGCGACGACGTCCCGGCCGTCCCGGATGATCTGGATGAGCTGCGCGTCCGGGAAGGCGTCCAGGATCACGTCCGTGCTGTAGATCAGGTCCGGGGTGGCGTCGGCGAACCGCTGGACGCCGCGCGGGTCCGCGCAGGTGCCGTCGGCCCCGATCCGGCCCAGTCCGCGGCAGTCCGCCGGGCACTCGCCGCAGCCCTCGCGCGTCACCTGCCAGGTGTGCGCGTACGCGTCGCGCAGGACGCGCGCCGCGCCCTGCCCCTGCTCATTGGCGATCGAGGGTCGCCGGGCGAAGGCGTACACCGTGCGGACCACGCCGGGGCGTCCCATCGTGACGTGGAACGCGCCCGAGCGCCTGAGCGCGCGGGCGAGGAGGTCCGTTCCCGAGTGGGGTGCGCCCAGGAGGAAGACCGGGCGGCGGACCTTGGTGCCATTGACCACCAGGATGTGGGGGGACGTCGTGCGCATGGGTCCCATAAGTCTGCCACTCTCGTCAGGTCGACTTCGCCCTGATCGCCACTCATGGGGCCTCTCCCCGGATGCGTCGGCCGTGCCCACGACCGGTTGACGGACACATCGGATGTTAGTGCCAGAAAACTGGATTTTGCCGCAGGCGCGAAGAGCCAAACGCGGGAATTCAGCCGGACCTGTGGCGAAGATCGGAGACCCGGGCCCGTGCGGCGTCGAAGGCGCGCCGGTCCAGCCGTCCGCTCCGCAGGGCGCCGGCCAGGCCGGAGACGACCGCCTGCCCGTCGGCGACCCGCTGGGAGCAGACGAGGATGAGGTCCATCCCGGCCCGCGCGGCCGCGACCGCCCGCTCCGCGTACGTGCCGAAGGCCTCCAGCCCCCCGGCGTTGATCGCGTCGCTCACGGTCACGCCCCGGAACCCGAGCCGGTCGCGGAGCGACCCGAGGACGACCGGGGACAGGCCCGCGGGCCGTGCCGGGTCCAGCGCCGGATAGACCGCCCAGGACGGCATCACGAGCCGCACACCGGCCGCGATCGCCGGAGCGTACGGGGGTTCGTCGACGGTCCGCAGGACCGACCGGGGGACCCGCAACGTGACGGGCCGCAGGTCGGTGTTCTCGTCCGGCCCGGCCGCACCGAGCCCCGGGAAGTGCTTGACGGTCGCCGCGACCCCGGCCCGCTGCTGCGCCGTGACGAAGGCGGCGCCCAGCCGGCCGCAGACGGCCGGATCCGTGCTGTACGAGCGGCCCAGCCGATCGGCGAAGTCGCCTTCCGCCCGATGGACGTCGAGGACCGGCGCGAGGTTGACGTTCATTCCGACGCCCGCGAGCAGCCGCCCGGCCTCCGTGCCGGCCCGGGCCGCCGCCGCGGTGGGATCGGATGCCTGGCCGATCTCCTTCTGCGAGCTGACGGGGCCGCCCGGGAGCCGTCGTATCCTGCCGCCCTCCTGGTCGGTCATCAGCAACAGCGGAGCCGGTACCGGACCCGCCTTCCGCGCGGCCTCCAGCCGGCGGGTCGCCGCGGTGATCTGGTCCAGGCTCGTGACGTTGTCCGCGAAGAAGATGACGCCCGCCGCGGTCCCGGCCTCGATCTGCGCCAGCAGCGCGGGCGGCACGGCGGAGCCGGAGTAGGAGAAGATCACACGCTGCCCGGCCTGCTGCTCCGGCGTCAGGCCGCTCCACGGGCGCGCGAGGGCGGCGGGCGCCGGCGCGAGCGCCGCGACGGTCAGTCCGGCGCGGAGGGCGTCCCGCCGGGTCATCGGCCGGTCCGGGTGTTCCATCGCGTTCCCCCGGGTTCGAGTTCGGAGCCCGCCTCCTCGGCCCGGCGAGCGGCCGCGGGCCCGTGGCCCACGCCGCCCGCGTGCGGGCTCTCCCTTCGATTGTGGAACGCCGCCGTGCCCGGGACCGGACCAGGGCCGGTGGGACGACGGCCCGGGTCACCCCGTGCCGCGATCAGGGCACCGGCGGCTCAGTCGCCCACGATGTCGTCGGTCATGCGCTGGTTGCCCGCCAGCAGCCCGCCGTCCACGGGCAGCGTCGTCCCGCTGATCCACGCGGCCTCGTCGGAGGCCAGGAAGGCCACCGCGGCGGCGACGTCGTCCGGAGTGCCGACGCGGCGCAGCGGATACCAGCCGGCGACGCGGTCCAGGACGCCCGGGCGGTGGCTCTCGCGCTCGTCCCACGCGCTGGTGCGGATCGTGCCCGGCGCGACGGCGTTGCAGCGGATCCCGGCCGGGCCGTAGCGCACCGCGACGCTGCGCGTGAGGCTGAGGACGCCCGCCTTGGCCGCGCTGTAGGCCTCGTTCCCGAGATGGGTGATGCCGTTCACCGAGGCCACGTTCACGATGACGCCCCCGCCCCGCCGCAGCATCGCCGGCAGGACGGCCTGGGTGCACAGGAAGGTTCCCTTCAGGCACAGGTCGACGTCCCGATCCCAGGCCTCCTCGGGCAGTTCCTCGAACGCGGCGTCGACCGCGCCGCCGGCGTTGTTCACCAGGACGTCGACGGGCAGGTCCGCCAGCGCCGCCCGGACACCGGCGCCGTCGGTCACGTCGACGGCGACCGCGCGGGCGCCGGGGATCTCACCCGCCGTACGCTCGGCGCTCGCGGCGTCCAGGTCGGCGACGACGACCTGAGCGCCCTCCGCCCCGAACCGCAGGGCGATCGCCCGCCCGATCCCGGCGCCGGCGCCGGTCACCACCACCGAACGCCCGGAGAATCGCATCCACCGATGATGCATCATCGCCGCGTCGGACGGCCGAGCAGGTCAGCGTCCCGGGAACGCGCCTCCGTTGACGTGGATCACCTGACCGGTGATGTGCCCGGCCGCCGGGGACGCCAGGAAGGCCACGGTCGCCGCGACCTCGGCGGGCGTGGCGACCCGCCCGGTGAACGTCTCGGAGCCCGACCGCGCGCGCCGCTCCTCCGACAGCGTGCCGTTGAAGAACTCGGTGTCCTCGACGAGGCCGGGCGACACGGTGTTCACGGTGATGCCCCGCGGGCCGAGCCGCGCTCCGAGGTCGGCGGCCAGGTTGTGCACCGCCGCCTTGGCGGCGCCGTACGACCCGTTGCCGCGCGCGCCGCCGCCGCGCACGCCCGCGATCGAGCCGACCAGGACGACCCTGCCGTTCGCGGCCAGGCGCGGCGTCAACGCCGTCGTCACCATTACCGCGCTGACGACGTTCTGGTCGTACTGCGCGAGCCACAGTTCGCGCAGGCCCGCCAGGTCGCCGTCGGCCGGCGGGGAAAGGCGGCGCGTGGCGTTGCCGCCGGCGTTGTTGACCAGCACGTCGACCCGCTCGGGCAGCGCCGGGAGCGCCTCCTCGACCGCGACCGGATCGGCGGCGTCGAACGCCACGGCCCGCGCCCCGATCGTGGCGGCGGTCTCCTCGAGCACCTCCTTCCGGCGCCCGGTGATGGTCACGTCGACGTTCTGGGCGATCAGCGCCTCCGCGATCGCCCGGCCGATACCGGTCCCGCCGCCGGTCACCACGGCCGTCCGTGTCATGACACACTCCTCGTTCGAGTCCGAACAGCTCGCCGGCCACACTAGGGCCTGTCCCGCGAAGTCGCCGGAGCCGAGCCCAGGCGGGCCACCGCGTGACCGAGGGGTTTCGGATCGTTAAGGAACGGCAAACACCGTATGATCGGCGTGCCGCGTGATGCGCGAGCCGATCGGGGACGTTCTGACCGCAGGGTGTCAGGGGTGAGCTGACACCGGCGTCTTGGTCACGCGACACCTGACCTCTTCCGCTGCGGGGGTTGTTGGTGCCATGCTCTGACGCAGTACATAACAAGGAGGGGCGGATGCGCGACCCCGGGGGCGGTCAGCCATCGTCACTGCACGCCGGGGATCGAGTCGCCGTCATCGCCCCCAGCGGGCCGGTCGACCCCGACCGTCTCGAGCGCGGTGCCACGGTGCTGCGGAGCCTCGGCCTCGAGGTGACGTTCGGGCGGCACGCCCTCGACATCGCCGCGACCCTGCCCCACCTCGCCGGCACCGACGCCGACCGCGCGGCCGACCTGCAGGCGGCCTGGTGCGACCCGGAGATCGCGGCGGTCCTGTGCGCCCGCGGCGGGTACGGCGCCGCGCGGGTCCTCGACCATCTCGACTGGACCGCGCTCGGCCGCGCGAAACCGAAGCCCCTGCACGGGTCCAGCGACATCACCGCCCTGCACGTCGCGTTCGGACGACGACTCGGGGTGACCACTTCGTTCGGGCCGATGATCGCCTCCCTCATCGCCGACGGCGAGCCGGAGGCGGTCGACCACCTGCGAGCCGCCCTGTTCGACCGGGGAGGGCCCGTCACCGGCACGCACGCGCTGCGCCCGGGCCGCGCGACCGGCTCCCTGACCGGCGGCAACCTCGCTCTCCTGACCTCCCTGCTCGGCACGCCGTACGCCCCGGAGCCGGCCGCCGGCCGCATCGCCTTCCTCGAGGACGTCGGCGAGGCGCCCTACCGCGTCGACCGCATGCTCACCCAACTGCGCCAGGCGGGCTGGTTCGACGGCGTCGCGGGCATCGTGCTCGGCACCTGGACCGGCTGCGGTGACCTCGACGCGGTGTTCGCCGACCGTCTCGGCCCGCTCGGCGTGCCGATCCTCGCGGGGGTGCCGGTCGGGCACGGCCCCCGCCAGCTCACCATCCGGCTGGGCGCTCCGGTCCTGCTCGACGCGGACGCGCTCGTACTTCATCCGGGCGTGCCGGACGCCCGGGGACGGCGGTCCGGACCTCCGGGCGCCTTCGCGGGGGAGACACCATGACGACGTACGAACGCCGCGACCACCGGCCCGCCCCGGCCGGTGGAGACGACCGGGCCCTCGACTCGCTCGTCGTGCTGGTGGCCGAGAGCCACGGGTACGGCTGCCGTCCCGTCCAGAACGACGCGATGCTCCTCGACGGCCCGCAGCGTCTCCACATCGGCATGCGCAACCTGCGCCAACTGGCCCGCCAGGTGCCGCGCGACGACTGGCCCGCACTGGTCGCCGACCACGTCGGCACCATCATCACCGCCATCGAGGAGCCGCTCGACCTGCGCGACTTCGCGCTGGTGCGCGGCCTCCTGCGGGCCCGCGTCTACCCGGCCGAGGCCCGCACCGGACGCCTCATCTGCCGGCCGTTCGCGCCCGGGCTCATCGAGGCGATCGTCGCCGACACCCCCACGACCGTGCGCACGATCGTCACCGACGACGCCATGACGTGGCCGGTGACGGCCGACGAGCTGTTCGCCGTCGGCCGCGAGGGCGTCCGCGCCGATGGCCCGCTGGAGTGCGACGTCATCGACGACACCGGCATCCGCGTGCTGGAGGGACAGACGTTCTACGCCGCGACGCACCTGCTGTGGCTGGACTCCTACCTCGACCCGGGACCGTACGGCGCGCTGGCCGTCGCTCCCACCCGGAGCGCGATCGCCGCCTGCGCCATCCGCAAGAACACCGCGATGATCACGGCTGAGCGCCTGCACGCCTTCGCCAGGAACGCCTACGACGAGGGCCCCGGCTCACTCACCCCGGAGCTGTTCTGGATCCGGAACGGCACCCTCACCCTCCTGGAGTCCCGCACGATCGGCGGCCGCCTGGTGCTCCCCGCCGACTTCATGCACTTCCTCGACACCCTCCCCTGACCCACACTCCGCCGCTGTAGCCGGCGGGCGGAATGCTCGGTGAAGGGGACCCTGAAGGCCGCGATATCGAGCAGGAATCGCCCGGCCGAACGGCGATGACCGAGCGTTTCGCACGCTCAGCAGCAGTGGCTCGCGACGGCCTCAGGCGCGTGCCGTTGCGCGGCGGACGCCGTCGTGGCCTTCCAGGTCGTAGGCGGTGAGGACGAGGGGCACGTGGCTGAACGCCTGCGGGAAGTTGCCGACCTGGCGGCGCAGCCGCGGGTCGTACTCCTCGGCCAGCAGGCCGACGTCGTTGCGCAGGTCCAGCAGCCGCTCGAACAGCTCGCGGGCCTCGTCGACGCGGCCGATCTGCTGGAGCGCGCCGGCCAGCCAGAAGCTGCAGGCGAGGAACGCGCCCTCGCGGCCCGGCAGGCCGTCGACCCCCTCCTCCCGATCGTTCGTCTCGTACCGCTGGACGAAGCCGTCCACGGTGAGCTCCCGCTGGATCGCCTCGACCGTGCCGACGACGCGCGGGTCGTCGGGAGGCAGGAAGCCGACGCGGGGGATGAGCAGCAGTGCGGCGTCGAGCTCCTTGGACCCGTACGACTGGGTGAACGTCCCCCGGTCGGAGTCGAACCCCTTGGCGCACACCTCACGGTGGATCTCGTCGCGCAGCGCCCGCCACTGATCGAGGGGACCCTGCCGGTCGAACGTCTCGATCATGCGAACGGCGCGGTCGACCGCCACCCACGTCATGACCTTCGAGTGGACGAAGTGCCGGCGGGGACCGCGGATCTCCCACAGCCCCTCGTCCGGGTCGCCCCAGTGCTCCTCGAGGAAGCCCGTCAGCGCGCGCTGCAGCGACCAGGCGTGCCGCTCGGGCTGGATGCCGGTGTTCAGCGCGAGGAACAGCGAGTCGGCGACCTCGCCGAAGACGTCGAGCTGCAACTGCTTGGACGCGGAGTTGCCGACACGGACCGGACGGGAGTCCTCATACCCCGGCAGCCACGGCAGTTCGTACTCCTCCAGGCGGCGCTCGCCCGCGACGCCGTACATGATCTGCAGATCCTCGGGGGTGCCGGCCACGGCGTGCATCAGCCAGGACCGCCAGGCCTTGGCCTCGTCGCGGTAGCCGCTGCGCAGCAGGGCCTCCAGCGTCATCGTCGCGTCGCGCAGCCAGCAGAAGCGGTAGTCCCAGTTGCGCACGCCGCCGACGTCCTCGGGCAGCGAGGTGGTCGCGGCGGCGACGATGCCGCCGGTCGGCTCGTAGGTCAGGGCCTTCAGCGTGGCCAGCGAGCGGACGACCGCGTCGCGGTACCGGCCGTCGTAGGTGCAGTGCCGCGCCCACTCGGTCCAGAACCGCTCGGTGCCGTCGAGGGCCTCGTACGGGTCGACGTCACGCGGGGCGGGCAGGTGGGAGGGGTGCCAGGTGCAGACGAACGGCAGCGAGTCGCCCTCGCACACCACGAAGGTCGCGCGGTGGGCGAAGTCGCGGCCCTCCAGTTCGATCGGGCTGCGCAGCCAGACCGAGTCGGGCCCGGCGGTGGCGGTGAGGTGGTCGCCGATTCGGCGCATCCAGGGGACGACCCGGCCGTAGTCGAAGCGGAGCCGCAGGTCGAGGCGCATGGGCACCCGGCCGGACACGCCCTCGATGATGCGGACGACGTCGGCCGCCTCGCCGCGTTCCGGCATGAAGTCGATGACCCGGACGGTGCCCTCCGGGGTGTCCCACTCGGTCTCCAGGATCAGCGTGTCGCCGCGGTAGCGGCGCCGGGTCGCCCGGCCGCCGGAGACCGGGGCGATCTGCCAGCGGCCGTTGTCGGGCGTGCCGAGCAGCCCGGCGAAGCAGGCGGGGGAGTCGAACCGGGGCAGGCACAGCCAGTCGATGGAGCCGTCCAACCCCACGAGCGCGCAACTGAACAGGTCGCCGATGAGTGCGTAGTCCTCGATTCGCGCGGGCAACGCCGCCCCCTCCCGTCTCGAATTTTCCGTCGTACCGTAGCGCGGCACGAGTCCGGTGTGACCGCAGGACGCATGACATCGTTGTTTACCGCCCGGTCACTCGGTTACGTCTCCCCTGTCCCTCGCGAGGGCGCGTGGACCAAGGAGATGACATGCACGAGACCGATGACCCGGCGTCTCCGCCGGACGTCGTTCGCAGCCTGGTACCCGCCCGGATCGACCGGCTTCCCTGGTCGCGGTTCCACACCCGGATGATCGTCGCGCTCGGTGTCGCCTGGGTGCTGGACGGGCTGGAGATCCAGATCGCCAGCATCGTGGGGCCGGTCCTGCAGCATCACGGCACGCTCGGGCTGAGCTCCCGGGCCGTCGGCTTCGCCGCGACGGTCTACCTGCTCGGCGAGGTCGCGGGCGCGCTGATCTTCGGCCGGCTGTCCGACCGGCTCGGCCGCCGCAAGCTGTTCATCGCCACGCTCGGGCTGTACCTGGCGGCCAACGCCCTGACCGCCCTGTCGTTCAACTACGGGATCTTCCTGCTGTTCCGGTTCATCGCCGGGATGGGCATCGGGGGGGAGTACGCCGCGATCCACTCGGCGATCGACGAGCTGATCCCCGCCCGGTACCGGGGCCGGGTCGACCTGGCCGTCAGCGGCACCTACTGGTTCGGCGCGATCCTCGCGTCCCTGGGCGAGTACGTCCTGCTGAACCCGCACCTGCTGCCCCAGAACCTCGGCTGGCGGATCGGCTTCTTGATCGGCCCGGTGATCGGCGTGGCGATCTGGACGCTGCGCAGAACGCTGCCGGAGAGCCCCCGCTGGCAGCTCATGCACGGGCGCGCCGAGGAGGCGGAGGAGACGGTCGCGTACATCGAACGCGAGGTGGAGGCGTCCGGTCACCGGCTGCCGCCCGTCGACGAGAGCCGGTACCTCGACGTCCACCCGCACGAGTCCGTGTCGTTCCTGACCGTCGGGCGCACGCTCTTCCGGGAGTATCCGTCGCGGTCGCTGCTCGGCGCCACGCTGATGATCAGTCAGTCGTTCCTCTACAACGCGATCTTCTTCACGTACGGCCTGGTGCTGAGCCACTTTTACGGGGTGGCCGACCACGACGTGCCGAAGTACTTCTTCGCCTTCGCGGCCGGGAACCTGCTCGGTCCGCTGCTCCTGGGGCCGCTGTTCGACACGATCGGCCGCAAGCGGATGATCTCCGGGACCTACCTGCTGTCCGGCACGTTGCTCGCGGTCAGCGGCTACCTGTTCAAGCTCGGCGAGCTGTCCGCCCTGACCCAGACGATCCTCTGGTCGGTGATCTTCTTCATCGCCTCGGCGGCGGCCAGTTCCGGCTACCTGACCGTCAGCGAGATCTTTCCGCTGGAGCTTCGCGCCCAGGCGATCGCGCTGTTCTTCGCGATCGCCCAGGTGTTCGGCGCCCTCGGCCCGACGATCTTCGGGTCGCTGATCGGCGACAAGGACCACCCGGACCCCGGACGGCTGTTCGTCGCCTACCTGATCGCGGCGGGGATCATGCTCGTCGCCGGAGTGGTCGAGGCGGTCTACGGCGTCCGGGCGGAGCGTGCCTCCCTGGAGGACGTCGCGACGCCGCTGTCGGCGGCGCGCCGGGCGGCCGAACAGGTCGGTCACCGGCTCGATCCGGGCTCCGGGACCGGCCCGGCCGGCACCGGGCCGACCGGGACGGCGGGCGCCTAGGACACGCCTAGCGTGCGTCGCCGCATTCGGCGGGCACCGCGGCGGCCGGGACGGGGGCCCTGCCCTCGCCCTCCGGCCGCTGCCGCGCCGCCGCGCGGCGCGTCTCCTCGCGCGGCGCCTTCTTGATCTCCAGCCTCGGGATGAAGACGTGCGTGAGCGGGCCGATCGCGACCGCGTAGAGCAGCGTGCCGATGCCCACGGTGCCGCCCAGCAGCCAGCCGACGACTAGCACCGTCAGCTCGATGCCGGTGCGGACGACGCGGATGGAGTGGCCGCGGGCCGCCAGGCCGGTGGTCAGGCCGTCCCGCGGTCCCGGTCCCAGCCCGGCCCCGATGTAGCACCCGGTGGCGAACCCGCCGATGAGGATCGCCGCGACCAGGTATGCCCACTGTGCGACGACCGTCCCGGGGTGGGGGAGCGCCCAGAGGAAGAGGTCGGCGAACGCGCCGACGAGGACGGCGTTGCTGATCGTTCCGATGCCGGGCCGCTGGCGGAGCGGGATCCACAGGGCCATCACGGCCACGGCGGCGATGATGATCCACGTGCCGATCGACAGGCCGGTCTGGCGGGCGAGCCCCTGGTGGAGGGTGTCCCATGGGTCGTTGCCGAGCCCGGAGGCCACCTGCAGGGCGATCCCCAGCCCGTAGAGGGCCAATCCAACGTACAACTGGGCCAATCGGCGGACCATCACCGGTCTTCTCCGCTCACGTGCGACTTCTTCCAGCAGGAACACCGACGGATCGGTGCCCGGCTCTCGGACGTGGCTCATTCACCCATGGAAGTGGCTTGCAGATTAATGGCCAATCAGGAAAAGTGGCCATATGACGTCGCGGGTGATCAATGCCACGAGCCTCGCCCGGCTGCTCGGCGGCGCGCCGGAGGGCCGGCCCCGGTACGCGGTGGTGGCCCGGAGCATGCGGGCCCTGGTCCTCGACGGCCGGCTGCCGCTGCGCACGCGGCTGCCCGCCGAGCGCGATCTCGCGGCCGCGCTGGGAGTGAGCCGGACGACGGTGACCTCCGCGTACGACGCCCTGCGCGCCGAGGGATACGTCCAGAGCCGGCAGGGGGCGGGCAGCTGGACCGCACTGCCCGCCGGCAGCCCGAAGGCGGCCCGGCAAAGGCTCGCCGAGGACCGCTCGCTCATCGACCTGGCCTGCGTCACGCCGTCCGCTCCCCGTGGTTTCGAGGACGACGTCGCCGCCGCCGTGGCCGCGCTCCCGCCCTACGCCTGCGGCCCCGGCTACGAGCCGCTCGGACTGGCGCCGCTTCGCGAGGCCGTCGCCGCCCGCTACACCGCGCGCGGCGTGCCGACGCTGCCGGAGCAGATCCTGGTCACGACCGGGGCCCAGCACGGGCTGTGCCTCGTGCTCCAGGCGCTCGTCCGGCCCGGGGACTCCGTGCTCGTCGAGTCGCCGACCTACCCGCACGCCCTCGACGCGCTGCGCCGCGCGGGAGCGCGCCTGGTGCCCGCGGGCGTCAACGCCGGCTGGGATCCCGAACTCATCACGAGCGGCCTGCGGCAGTCCGCCGCCCGGCTGGCGTACCTCATCCCGGACTTCCAGAACCCCACCGGCCTGCTGATGGACGATCGGGTCCGCGCCGCGCTCGTCTCGGCCGCACGGGCCACCGGAGCGTACGTCGTCGGCGACGAGACCTTCGCCGAGCTCGCCGTGGACGACGTCGCGCGGCCGCGTCCGCTGGCCGCCCACGACACCGACGGACGCGTGATCAGCATCGGGTCGGCGTCCAAGGTGCTGTGGGGCGGCCTGCGCATCGGCTGGATCCGGGCGACGCAGGCGCTCGTCCGCAGGCTGGCCGAGGCCCGCGACACCGTCGACCTGGCCAGCCCGGTGCTCGAGCAGCTCATCGTGGCCCGGTTGCTCGGCCGCATCGACGCGGTGGCCGACGAGCGGCGCGCGATGCTGCGGGAGCGCCGCGGGGTCCTCGTCGAGGCCCTGCGCCGCGAGTGCCCCGACTGGACGTTCACCGTCCCGCCGGGCGGCCTGTCACTGTGGGCCCGGCTGCCGGGGACGTCGAGCACGGCGCTCGCGACGGCGGCGGCCCGCTACGGCCTGCACGCCGTGCCGGGGACGGCCTTCGGCGTGGACGGCGTTCTGGACGACCACCTCCGCCTGCCCTACGTGCTCCCGCCGGAGGTGCTGCGCGACGCCGTCTCCCGGCTCGCCGCGGCCGCCCGGGAGGCCGTCGGCGCCCAGCCGCCTCCTCCCGCGTTCGTCTAGCACCCCTGGACCGCGCGCCGGGTGCCCGGAGCGCTCGGCTCGGGTACCACCGGTTCACGGCGCACACCGCGCCGGCGCCTCCCGAGCTCGCGTGCGCGACGTCAGGCGGCGGAGGCCTGCTCGGCGTGCTCGGCGATGAGCCGCGCGAACTCCTCCGGCCGGGTGAGGAGCCCCCAGTGCGACGTGGCGACGGGCCGTACGCGCAGGTGCCCGGTGAACGGGCGCGGCGCCTCGGCCGCCAGCGCCGCGGTGGCGTACGTGTCCTTCGTCGGCACGATGACCTGCGTCGGCACGGTCACCTTCGGGGAGACGCCGGTCCGGCGCGCGCTGCGGGTCCCGCCGAGCATGTTCGCCCGGTAGAGGTTCAGCCCGGCCACGGCGTCCTGGAGGAGCGTCGGCGCGGGGTGCCCGTCGCCGGCCGGCACGCCTTCGAGCCGCTCCAGGCGCCGGCCCCACCGGCCGGCCAGCCCGCGCCTCCAGACGAGTTCCGGAACGACCGGCACCTGGAAGGCGGCGAGGTACCACGACCGCGCCAACTGCCGCGCGACGGCCGGCACGCCGGACGGCCGTCGCGGGCGCGTCCGGAACCAGTGCGAGGCGTGCGCCAGGCAGGGCCCGGAGATGGAGGTGAACGAGGCGAACCGGCCGGGCATCTCCCGGACCGCCTCCCATGACTGGATGGAGCCCCAGTCGTGGCCCACCAGGTGCACCGGCGCGTCGGGGGAGACGGCGTCGAGCACGGCGCGCATGTCGGCCACCAGGTGCTGGAACCCGTACGCCTCCCGCCGCGACGGACGCGAGGACGCGCCCGCGCCCCGCACGTCGTACGCCACGACGTGGAAGCGGTCCGCCAGACGGGCGGCGACCGCGTCCCATACCGCGTGGGTGTCCGGGTAACCGTGCACGAGCAGCACCGTCGGCCCGGAGCCGCGCTCGTACACCGCCAGTTCGACGCCGTCGCCGTGGACCCGGCGGGTGCGCGTGTCGTCCGACATGACGCCTACCGTAGGACTGCGGTCAGTCCTTGATCCGCTCGGCCCCCGTGTAGACGTTCATCGAGGACCCGCGGAGGAAGCCGATGAGCGTCATGCCGGCCTCCTCGGCGAGTTCGGCCGCGAGCGAGGACGGCGCGGACACGGCCGCGAGCGCCGGGATGCCCGCCAGCATGGCCTTCTGCGTGAGCTCGAACGACGCGCGGCCGCTGACCAGGAGCACGTGACCGGTGAGCGGGAGCCGCCCGTCCTTCAGCGCTCGGCCGACCACCTTGTCGACCGCGTTGTGCCGTCCGACGTCCTCGCGGAGCGCGACGAGCGTGCCGTTCGCGTCGAACAGCCCGGCGGCGTGCAGCCCGCCGGTCCGCTCGAAGACCCGCTGCGCCTCGCGGAGCGTGTCCGGCAGGGCGGCCAGGACCTCCGGGTCGAGGACGGTCGTGTCGGACCGGAGGTCGTAGCGCGCCCGCTGCCGGAGGGCGTCGATGCTCGTCTTCCCGCAGACCCCGCACGCGCTCGTCGTGTAGAAGGAGCGCTCCACCGAGACCTCCGGCGGGCCGACCTCCGCGGCGAGCGCGACGTCGACGACGTTGAACGTGTCGGTGTCGGCGCAGTAGCGCATCGCGGCGACGTCCTCCGGCGCCCGAATGACGCCTTCGGCGTACAGGAAGCCGGTCACCAGGTCGAAGTCGTTCCCCGGCGTCCGCATGGTGACCGACAGCGGGCGCCCGGCCAGGCGGATCTCGAGGGGTTCCTCGACGACGAGGGTGTCCGGTCTCGTCCGGCGTCCGCGTTCGTCGATGTGCGAGATCCGCCGCCGCACGGTCACTCGGCCCATGATCCGACCGTACCGCTTGCCGTACCGGACCACAGTCCGGTACGTTCTCCGAAGAGGAATCGGACCATGGTCCGGATATGGAAAGGGTGGCACCGATGAGCCGTCTCCTGCACATCTCCGCGTCTCCGCGCGGGGATCGTTCCGAGTCGCTGAAACTCGCACACGCCTTCCTGGACGCCTACCGGGACGCCGATCCCGGGCGTGTCGTCGACACCTTCGACCTGTGGGATGGCACCCTCCCGGCGTTCGGGCCACCGGCCGCGGCCGCGAAGATGGCGGTCTTCGCGGGCGAGGAGCCGACCGGAGAGGAGGCCGCCGCCTGGCGTGCCGCGAGGGAGACCTTCGAGCGGTTCGACTCCTACGACCGGTACCTCTTCAGCGTCCCGATGTGGAACGCCGGCGTGCCGTACGTACTGAAGCAGTTCATCGACGTCGTCTCCCAGCCCGGCATGGTCTTCGGGTTCGACCCGGAGGAGGGGTACAGCGGCCTCCTGCGCGGCAAGAAGGCGGCGGTCGTCTACACCAGCGCCGTGTACGGCGACGGGCGCGGCCCGGCGTTCGGCGCGGACTTCCAGCAGACCTTCTTCGAGGACTGGCTGCGGTGGGCCGGGATCACCGACATCGAGGCGGTGCGGTTCCGGCCGAACCTCGTCACGGCCGACGCGGACGGCGCCCGCCGTGCGGCGCTCGCCCAAGCACGGGACCTCGGCAAGGCGTTCTGAACCGGGGACGGGGCCCGCCGATCCACGGCGGGCCCGCCGCGTCGTGTGAGAAAACTGCGCCCCTCAGTGTTATAAAGAGGCCGGAAAGGGCAAGCGGACGACGAGATCGACCCGGGGAGGGGGGAAGCACGGGCGTGGGCATCGAGTCCTGGCCGGTGATCCGGCAGCTCACCGGCACCGACCCCCTGGGGCGCGGCCGCTCCGCGCGCTCCTCGCGGACGGACGGCCTGCGGGCCCGGACCGAGCAGGCCGACCGGGTCGTCGACTCCATCTGCCCCTACTGCGCGGTCGGCTGCGGGCAGAAGGTCTACGTGAAGGACGAGAAGGTCGTCCAGATCGAGGGCGACCCGAACTCCCCGATCTCCCGCGGCAGGCTCTGCCCCAAGGGCTCGGCCAGCAAGCAACTCGTCACCTCGCTGAGCCGGCAGACCAAGGTCCTGTACCGCCGGCCGTACGCCACCGAGTGGGAGTCGCTCGACCTCGACGAGGCGATGGACATGATCGCCGACCGGGTCATCGCGGCCCGCCGTGAGGGCTGGCAGGACACCTTCGAGGACAAGCCGGTGCGCCGCACGATGGGCTTCGCGAGCCTCGGCGGCGCCACCCTCGACAACGAGGAGAACTACCTCATCAAGAAGCTCTGGACCGCGCTCGGCGCGATCCAGATCGAGAACCAGGCCCGTATTTGACACTCCGCCACCGTCCCCGGTCTGGGGACCAGTCTCGGACGCGGCGGCGCGACGACGTTCCAGCAGGACCTCGCGAACTCCGACTGCATCGTCATCCAGGGCTCGAACATGGCCGAGTGCCACCCGGTCGGGTTCCAGTGGGTGATGGAGGCGAAGGCCCGCGGGGCGCGGATCTTCCACATCGACCCGCGGTTCACCCGCACGAGCGCGATGGCGCACCGGCACACGCCGATCCGCGCGGGCAGCGACATCGTCCTGCTCGGCGCGCTGATCAACCATGTGCTCAGCGGCGGTCACGACTTCCGTGAGTACGTCCTGCGCTACACCAACGCCTCGGTCATCCTGAGCGACGACTTCCAGGACACCGAGGACCTCGACGGGCTGTTCTCCGGCTACGACGCCGAGTCCTCGTCGTACGACCCGGAGACCTGGGCGTACGCCGGGGGTGAGCAGGAGGCGCCGGCCGCCGGCGCGCGCGACGAGCAGGAGAAGGGCGACGAGGACGGACCGTCGGGCCGCATCACCCAGGAGCACGGACCCGGCGCCACGTACGAGGCCACGCCGTCCCAGACCGGCCACGCCGAGCGGCACGACGAGACGCTGCGGCACCCGCGCTGCGTCTACCAGGTGCTGAAACGGCACTTCGCGCGCTACACCCCGGAGATGGTCGAGCAGGTCTGCGGCATCGCGCCGGACGCCTTCGCCGAGCTAGCCGAGGCGATCGTGGCGAACTCCGGTCCCGACCGGACCACCGCCTGGGTCTACAGCGTGGGCTGGACACAGCACACCGTCGGCGCGCAGTACATCCGCACCGCCTCGATCCTGCAGCTCCTGCTCGGCAACATCGGGCGGCCCGGCGGCGGCATCCTCGCGCTGCGCGGGCACGCGAGCATCCAGGGCTCCACGGACATCCCGACGCTGTTCAACCTGCTGCCCGGCTACCTGCCGATGCCGTACGCCCACCACCACGAGGACCTCGACACGTACCTCGAACGCGCCGCCGGCGACACCGGCTTCTGGGGGCGCAAGCGGTCCTACATGGTCAGCCTCCTCAAGGCGTGGTGGGGTGACGCGGCGACCGCGGACAACGACTTCTGCTTCGACTACCTGCCGCGCCTCACCGGGGACCACGGCACGTACCACACCGTCATGGACCAGATCGAGGGCAAGGTCAAGGGCTACTTCCTGCTGGGCGAGAACCCCGCGGTCGGCTCGGCGGGCGGCCGGCTGCAGCGCCTGGGGCTGGCCGCGCTGGACTGGCTCGTCGTACGGGACCTGCAGCTCATCGAGAGCGCGACGTTCTGGAAGGACTCCCCGGAGATCGAGACCGGTGAGCTGACCTCCGAGGGGATCGGCACGGAGGTGTTCTTCCTGCCCGCCGCCTCCCACGTGGAGAAGGACGGGACGTTCACCAACACCCAGCGGCTGCTGCAGTGGCACCACAAGGCGATCGAACCGCCGGCCGACGCCCGCAGCGACCTGTGGTTCATCTACCACCTCGGCCTGCGGATCCGCGAGCGGCTGGCCGGCTCCGGCGATCCGGTCGACCGGCCGATCCTGGACCTGACCTGGGACTACCCCGAGGAGGGGGAGCACCGCGACCCGTCCGCGGACGCGGTGCTGCGCGAGATCAACGGCCACGACGCCGACGGCGGCCTCCTGGCCGGGTTCACCGCGCTCAAGGACGACGGTTCGACGTCCTGCGGCTGCTGGATCTACTCCGGCTGCTACACCGACGGCGTCAACCAGACCGCCCGCCGCAAGCCGGGTTCGGAGCAGTCCTGGGTGGCGCCCGAGTGGGGCTGGGCCTGGCCGTCGAACCGCCGCATCCTGTACAACCGCGCCTCCGCCGACCCGCAGGGCCGCCCGTGGAGCGAGCGCAAGGCGTACGTCTGGTGGGACGGCGAGCAGTGGACCGGCCACGACGTCCCCGACTTCGAGAAGACCAAGCCGCCGTCCTACGAACCGCCGCCGGACGCGAAGGCCGAGGCCGCCATCGGCGGGACCGACCCGTTCATCATGCAGACCGACGGCAAGGCCTGGCTCTTCGTGCCGCGCGGGCTGGTCGACGGGCCGCTGCCCGCCCACTACGAGCCGCACGAGTCACCGGTGGAGAACCTGCTCTACAAGCAGCAGGGCAATCCCGTACGGCAGACCTACCAGCGCCCGGGGAACCGCTACGACCCCGTCGGCAGCGACGTCTACCCGTACGTCTGCACGACCTACCGGCTCACCGAGCACCACACGGCGGGCGGCATGAGCCGGTTCCTGCCCTACCTGTCCGAGCTGCAGCCGGAGATGTTCTGCGAGGTGTCGCCGGAGCTGGCCGCCGAGCGGGGCCTGGTCCACGGCGACTGGGCGACCGTCATCTCGGCGCGCACGGCGATCGAGGCGCGGGTCCTCGTCACCGACCGCGTCCGGCCGCTGCGGATCCAGGGCCGGGTCATCCACCAGATCGGGCTGCCGTACCACTGGGGGTCGGCCGGCGCCGTCCGCGGCGACTCCGCCAACGACCTGCTGCCGATCGTGCTGGACGCGAACACCCACATCCAGGAGAGCAAGGCGGCGACCTGCGACATCCGACCCGGACGCCGCCCGCAGGGGCCGGCCCTGCGCGCTCTCGTGCGGCGCTACCGCCGAATGGCCGGGATCCCGGAGGACTGACGGAATGAGCAACAGCCTGTACGGCCCCCTCCCGGACGTCGCGGAGGACGCCGGCTACACCGACGCGCCCGAACGCCGGGGGTTCTTCACCGACACCTCGGTGTGCATCGGCTGCAAGGCCTGCGAGGTCGCCTGCAAGGAGTGGAACGCCGTCCCCGACGACGGGTTCGCGCTGACCGGCATGTCGTACGACAACACCGGCGCGCTGGGCGCCAGCACCTGGCGGCACGTCGCGTTCGTCGAGCAGACCCGGCCGCATCAGGTCGGCGAGGGCGCCGACACCCGCTGGCTGATGGCCTCCGACGTGTGCAAGCACTGCACGCACGCCGCCTGTCTCGACGTCTGCCCCACCGGTGCGCTCATCCGCACCGAGTTCGCCACCGTCATCGTCCAGTCGGACGTCTGCAACGGCTGCGCGTACTGCGTGTCCGCCTGCCCCTACGGCGTCATCGACCGTCGCGAGGACGACGGGCGCGCGTGGAAGTGCACGCTCTGCTACGACCGGATCGGCGACGGCCTCGAACCCGCCTGCGCCAAGGCCTGCCCGACCGACTCCATCCAGTACGGCCCGCTCGACGAACTGCGCGAACGCGCCAAGGCCCGGCTGGACACGCTTCATGAGGAGGGGGTGACGGAGGCGCGCCTGTACGGCGAGGACGACGGCGACGGCGTCGGCGGGGCCGGCGCGTTCTTCCTGCTGCTCGACGAGCCGGAGGTGTACGGCCTGCCACCGGACCCGGTCGTCACCACCCGCGACCTGCCGGCCATGTGGAGATGGGCCGGCGGCGCCGCCCTGGCCCTGGCCGGGGGAGTGGCCCTGTCCTTCCTCGGGAGGCGCTGATGCGGCCGGACCGGCATGAAGAAGGGCACGCCGGGGAGCGCGGCGAGGCGCGTGAGCGGCGCGGCGGGCGTCGGGAGCGGCGCGGCGGAGGGGGCTCGGGGGGACGCGAGGAGCGGATGGTCCCGCGCGCGGAATTCCGCTCCTACTACGGCCGCCCGATCCTGAAGAAGCCGCGGTGGAAGGCCCCCCACATGCCCGGCTACCTCTACCTGGGCGGGCTCTCGGGCGCCTCCTCGACGATGGCGGCGCTGGCCGACGCCACCGGACGGCACCGGCTGGCACTGACCGGCAAGATCACGGCGGCGGCCGCGGCTACCGCGGGCGCCGGACTGCTCGTCGCCGAACTGGGCCGCCCGGAGCGGTTCCTCAACATGCTCCGCGTGTTCAAGCCGACCTCGCCGATGAGCGTCGGCTCGTGGATCCTCGCCGGGCAGGGCGGCTTCACGGCGGCGGCCGCCGCCTCCGCCGTCACCGGGATCGCCCCGGGGCCGGGCCGGGTGGCCGGCGCGGCGGCCGCGGTCACCGGTCCCCTCGTCGCGACCTACACGGGCGTCCTGCTGGCCGACACGGCCGTGCCCGCCTGGCATGAGGCCTACCGGCACCTGCCGCTGCTGTTCGCGGGCAGCTCACTGGCGAGCGGTGGAGCGGTCGGCATGATCGCCACGCCACGCGCCGAGGCCGGCCCCGCCCGCCGGATGGCGTTGCTCGGCGCCGGTCTCGAGCTGGCCGTGGCCGGCGCCCTCGAGCGCGGCGTCGGCCTGCGCGAGAGCCCGGAACTCGTTTCCGAGCCCTACCGGACCGGACGGCCGGGCGCGCTCCTGCGCGCCGGGCGTGCGCTGACCGTCGCCGGGGCGGTCGGAACCGTCGCGGCGGGCCGGAGCCGGGCGGCCGGCGTCATCGCCGGCCTGGTGCTCACCGGTGGCGCGCTGTGCACCCGCTTCGCGGTCCTGTACGCCGGGCACACCTCGGCGGAGGACCCGAAGTACACGGTCGTACCGCAGCGCGAACGCCGAACCGTGGCCTGAGCGGCCACCGGTCCGGCGCGCAGCCCCTCGCTCAGAGCTTCTTCATGCAGAGCACGAAGCTCAGGATGGTGATGGTGTTCTTCCGGCGGTACGCCGCCGTGTAGCCGGGCACGCTCTTGCACTTGTCCCAGTCGGACGTGCCGGTGATCCGCTTGAGCACCTTGTAGGTCCCCGAGTGGCACGTCGTCTCCTCCAGGTGCGGGGTCGACTGAGTGCCGGCGTTGCGCACGCAGTCGCCCGGCTGCACCGTCGCCGCCGCGTCCAGGGTCGGGGAGGGCGAGGGGCTGTCGCTCGGGCTCGGCTCGACCGTCGGATAACCCCCCGTGGGCACGCCGGTCGGCAGGCTGTACGACGGGGTGGGCAGCGAGATCGGCTTCTTCGGGTCGTCGCCGCTGCTCAGCGCCCACGCGATCGCGCCGCCACCTCCGAGCACGACCAGCGCCGCCACGATCGCCACCACGATGAGCGGACCGTTGTTCTTGCGCGGCGGCCCCGGCGGTGGGCCCCATCCGCCCGGACCCGGCGGCTCCGACGGGCCGAAGCCGCCGCCTCCGCCTCCGCCCCACGGGGTGTTGGGCGGTGGCTGCTGGCCGCCGCCGTACGGGTCACTGGGGTAGTAGGGCTGCTGCCCGCCCTGGCCCGGGTAGGACTGCTGGCCCCCGCCGCCCTGGCCGGGATAGGGCTGCTGCTGCCCCGGGTAGCCTCCCTGCCCCGGATACGGCTGCTGGGGAGGGTAGCCGCCCTGACCCTGCGGTTGGTTCGAGTACGGCCCCTGGCCGTAGCCCTCAGGTGATTCGTGCACGGACGACCGCCCCTCGTTGCATTACCCCACAAAGTTGTACTAGCCAACTAGTCTGCGGGCCGGTGTGCAAACCGGCCTTAACCTAAGACGTTAGGTTTCGGGTTCCGGATCCCGCCGATCCGTGCCTGACCGAAGCCGGACAGTACCGGATCATGTGCGATCCTCGAGCCCCCGGGCGCGCGGCATCCGCCAGCGCAGCCGGAGCGCCACCAGGCGGACGCCGAACGCCAGGGCGGCTGTGACGAGGGTCACAAGATATCCGCGCGCTCCGAGCAGGTACGCGCCCGTGGCGGTCCCCGCGCCGATGAGGGCGGGGACGATGTACAGCTGCCGGTCGTGGAGGACGTTCGGCACCTCCCGGGCCAGCACGTCGCGCAGGATGCCGCCGCCGATCGCCGTCATCACGCCCAGCGCCGCCGCGGCGGGCGCCCCCAGCCCGTACGTCAGCGCCTTCATCGCGCCGGCCACGCTGAACAGTCCCAGCCCGGCGGCGTCGAGCACCAGCACCGTACGGCGGATGCGCTCCAGGTGCGGATGCCAGGTCGCGGTCAGCGCCGTCGCCACGAGCGGCACCATCGTGTAGCCGACGTCCCGGAACGCCGCCGGCGGCACGGCCCCGATGACGAGGTCGCGCAGCACGCCGCCGCCCAGGGCGGTGATCTCCGCGAGCACCGCCATCCCGACGACGTCGAAGCGCTTCCGAACGGCGACGAGCGCGCCGGTGACCGCGAAGACGAAGATCCCGGCGAGGTCGACGACGTACTCGACCTCGGTGCCGTGGACGGAGCTCACAGCTGGATCATGCCGTGTCCGCCGTCGCGCCGGGCGCGAGGGGTGGCGGCACCGTGGCGTACGGGCGTGTCACCGGACGATCAGGGCGGCGGCCTCACGGGGGATGAGTTCCCCCACCACCGGCGCGCCGGGCAGTTCGCCGGCGACGAGCAGGCCCCCGGACGTCTGGGCGTCCGCCAGGAGCAGGCGGTCCTCCTCCGGCACGCGGCCGAGATCCGCGTGCGGCGTCACCCAGGCCAGGTTGCGGCGGGTGCCCCCCGAGACGTAACCCTCGCGCACGGCGTCGCGCGCGCCGTCGAGATAGGGGACGGCCGCGGCGTCCACCACCGCGGTGACGCCGCTCGCCCGCGCCATCTTGTAGAGGTGGCCCAGCAGCCCGAACCCGGTGACGTCGGTCGCGCAGCGGTGACCGCGCTCCAGCGCGGCCCGGGACGCCTCGGCGTTCAGCGTCGTCATCGCCGCGACGGCGTGCGGGAACACCTCACCCGTCGCCTTGTGCCGCGTGTTCAGCACCCCGACACCGAGCGGTTTGGTCAGGGAGAGCGGCACCCCGGGCCGCCCGGCGTCCAGCCGCAGCAGCCGCGCCGGATCCGCCAGGCCGGTGACCGCCATGCCGTACTTCGGCTCTGGATCGTCCACGCTGTGCCCGCCCGCGACATGGCAACCGGCCGCGCGCGCGACGTCGAGACCGCCGCGCAGCACCTCGCGCGCCAGCTCCATCGGCAACGTGTCCCGGGGCCAGCCCAGGAGGTTCACCGCGACGACCGGCGCGCCGCCGACGGCGTAGACGTCCGACAGCGCGTTCGTCGCGGCGATCCGTCCCCAGTCGTACGGGTCGTCGACGACGGGGGTGAAGAAGTCGGCGGTGGCCACCACCGCCCGGTCACCCTCGATCCGCACCACCGCGGCGTCGTCACCGTCGTCCAGCCCGATCAGCAGGTCGTCCGGGCGGTCGGCGTCGATCAGCCCGGCGACGACCTCCTCCAGCTCCCCGGGCGGGATCTTGCAGGCGCATCCGCCGCCGTGCGCGAACTGCGTCAGGCGATAGGTCGTCCCGAGTGCGTCACCACTGCCCATGACGTGAACCTATCGCGGACGCCGGCCCGGCCCCCCGGTTCGGCCGGGCGCGGCGAGCAGCGCAGATTCGGCGCGGTGCAGCCGATCCGTGCCGGATCGTTGCCAGGGGCTTCCCCCGCGCCGGCGCACCACGATTCCGGCCGGGTTCCCGGACGGCGGACCGGCGATGTCCGCCGGCGGGAACCCGGCGCGCGGCCGGCGCGTCTGTAGGGCATGGTCCGGGTACTCGCCGCCGCCGTCGCGGCGATGATCGCGTGGTGGGATCTCACCGACGCGCTCACCCCGTCCGTCGTCTTCGCCGCGGCGGCGGCCCTCGCGGTCGCCGGACTCATCGTCCTGGTCGCCGGCCGAGCCCCGGTGGCCGTCGCCGCGGGCCCGCGGGTCCGCGCAGCCGCCCTTCGCGACCGCGCGGGCCGGTCCGCCCTCGTACGCCTCCGCGACCCCGACGCCCCCGGCCGTCCTCGAGTGCGCGCCCCCTAGAGCGGGAGTTCGCCGTACCGCCCCTCCCCGCGCCGCGTCCGCCGTCCTCCTGACCGCGCGCCTGCCGGGGACGGGCGGCGTACGGCCGTTCGCCGTTCCCACTCGATCACCTGCCGAAGGGTCCTTCTCCCATGCTCGCCGTCCTCGACGGTCCCGTCCGCGTGGCGTACGACCTCGTCACCGGGCTCACGTCCGCCCTCCACCCGCTCGCCGGCGGCCTCAGCGCCGCCCTCGCGATCGTCGTCTTCACCGCCGGAATCCGCCTCGCCCTCCTTCCGCTCAGCCGCCGCCAGGCGGCCGCGGGGCGGGCCCGCCAACGGCTGGCCCCGCAGGTCGAGGCGCTGCGCCGGCGGCACCGCGACGACCCCGTCCGCGCCCACCAGGAGGTGACCGCGCTGTACCGGGCCGAGGGCACCTCGATGTTCGCCGGCATCGGCCCGGCGCTGCTGCAGATGCCCGTCTTCACCGTCGTCTACCGGCTGTTCCTGTCCCCGGCCGTCGGCGGTCACGCGAACCTGCTGCTGGCGAACACCCTCTTCGGGGTGCCGCTGGGGAGCCGATGGCTGCTGTCGCCCGGTGCCTTCGGCCCGCACGGCCTGGTCTTCCTCGCCCTGTTCATCCTGCTGGCCGTGGTGGCCTGGTGGACGTCACGCCGGATGTACGCCGGTCAGCCGGCCCCGGCCGGACCGCTCGCCAGGGCGATGCGGCTGCTGCCGTTCGGCACCGTCGCGGTCGCCGCGTACGTCCCGCTGGCGGCCGGTCTGTACCTGCTGACGTCGACCGCGTGGAGCACCGCCGAACGCGCCATCCTGTGGCGCGGCGTCACCGCGGGGTGAGTAGGCTCTGCGGCGGAGGCGGGAGGGTGCCTGGTGGCCCTCGTGGTCTTCAAAACCATTGGACGGCGCTCGGCGTCGTCGGCGGGTTCGATTCCCGTGCGCCTCCGCCACCAAATCTAATTTCCCTTTGACCAGAGCCGGACCAGCGCGGCGTGCGAGTCGGAGTCGGGGTCGGCGCTGTAGGCGACCAGCCGCTGCCCTGCGGCGCCCGGGGCGGCCAGTACCGCGTAGTCCAGCGTCAGGCGGCCGACTCGTGGGTGGCGTAGTTCCTTACGTCCGTCGTCCTTCTGACGCAGTTCCCGGGCCGTCCACAGCCGGCGGAAATCGGGACTGACCTCGTGAAGTTCGGTGACGAGCTCGGTGAGTTCGGCGTCGTCGGGGCGATGCCCGCTCGATGCGCGCAGGTGGGCCACCGAGTCCGCGGCGATGTGCGGCCAGTCCACGAACAGCCTCTTGGCCTCCGGGTCGGTGAACACGTACCGGACGTTGTTGGGACGACGCGGACCGTCGACCAGGTGCCCGAACAGCGCGCCCGCGGTGTCGTTCCATGCCAGCACGTCGCTGTTCCTGTTGATCACATAGGCGGCGGTGGGCGGCCGGAGCAGTTCGAGCATCCGGCGGCTTCCTTCCGTGAGCTCCTCCGGCTCCGGTGCCGGGCAGCTCTCACCGGCCAGCGCGAACAGGTGCTCGCGCTCCGGCTGGGACAGCCGCAACGCCCCGGCCAGCGCGCCCAGCACACTCGCCGACGGATGCATCGCGCGGCCCTGCTCCAACCGGACGTAGTAGCCGTCACTCACACCGGCCAGCCGGGCGATCTCCTCCCGGCGCAGTCCGGGCGTACGCCGAGCACCCGTGACCGGCAGGCCCACCTCGTCCGGCGTCAGCAGTGTCCGCCGCGCCCGCAGGAACGCGCCGAGCTCCCGTGCTCTGAGTCGACTGACCAACCCCACCGCTCCTCGTCCTCTCCGGCGTCGCCGGTCAGGGTAGCCCTGTCAGGTACACCCTCGCCGATTGCCCGGCAGGCACGTTGATCAGCAGTCTGGAGCGGTGAACATCGCACTGACCGCTGATCCCCCCGTCGCCGCTGCTTCGCCGAGGGCACGGTGGACTCTGTTCGCCGCCTCGTTCGGGTTCTTGATGGTCAGCCTGGACGCGACGATCGTGAATGTCGCGCTGCCGACGCTGAGCCGCGAACTGGGTGCCGGGCTGACCCAGTTGCAGTGGGTCGTGGACGGTTACACGCTGATGTTCGCCGCGTTCCAGCTGATCGGCGGGTCCCTGAGCGATCGGCTGGGCGCGCGCCGCGCGTTCGTCATCGGCCTCGGCCTGTTCGTGCTCTCCTCATTGGCCTGCGGCCTGGCCACGTCGCCGAGCATGCTCATCGCGGCACGGTTCGTCCAGGGCATCGGCGCTGCCACGCAGCTACCGGCGTCCCTGGCCATGATCCGGTACGCCTACACGGACGCCACGGCACGGACCAGGGCGGTCGGGGTGTGGGCGGCGGCCGGCGGCGCGGCCGTGGCAGCGGGGCCCGTGCTCGGCGGGCTCCTCCTGGTCTGGCTGGGCTGGCGATCGTTGTTCCTGGTCAACCTGGTGATCGGAGCGATCGGCCTGCTGATGACCGCCAAAGCGGACGCCACCCCCTCCGTCGGCAGGCGCCGCCTGGACCCGGTCGGCCAGGTGGCCGTGATGCTGGCACTGTCCGGGCTCACCTTCGGACTGATCGAGGGCGGCACGTTGGGATGGGGTTCGGCGCCGGTGCTGGCGGCGCTGGTGTTGGGCGCGACCGCCGGCATCTTCTTCGTGTGGTGGGAAAGGCGGGTCCCCGAGCCGATGCTGCCGATGCGGCTGTTCGCGCACGCGAAGTTCGCCGCGGCCAGCGTGGCCGGCTTCGTCCAGAACTTCGCCTACTACGGCATCGTCTTCCTGCTGAGCCTGTTCCTCCAGAACCAACGGGGCGATTCGGCGCTGGCCACCGGCCTGATCTTCCTGCCGATGAGCATCGCCGCGATGACGTCCAACATGCTCGGCGGTCGCCTCACCGGACGGGTCGGCCCCAGGCTGCCCATGACGGTCGGTCAGCTCGTCTTCGCGCTCGGCCTGCTCGGGGTACTGGCCGCCGGGCCGGACGCCCCGTACTGGGTGCTCTCGCTGACCACGCTACCGGTCGGCGTCGGCGCCGGAGTCGTGGTCCCGGCCATGACCAGTGCCGTGCTGGAATCGGTCGAGCCGGAGTACGCCGGGGTGGCCTCAGCGCAGCTGAACACCGCCCGGCAGGTCGGCGGCGCGTTCGGTGTCGCGCTCTTCGGCACGCTCGTCGCCGGGTCGTTCATCCCGGGCCTGAGGCTGTCCCTGGTGATCGGGTCCGCCGCATTGGTCATCGGCTCCGCGACGGCGGCCCGCTGGGTCCGTGCCCGCCAGGGCTGAACCCGCGTCATCTCTCGGAGGTCTCCTCCGCCCTGAGCGGCCGGGTGACGGCGTGGGTTCGGTTCAGCGGGGAGTGCCGCCGATCTGAGGGGGATCTTGGCCTCGGACCTTGAAGATCTGAGGTCCGTATTCGTCCTTTATCTCCTCGAAGGTCTGGCGGAATTCCTTGAACCGTTCACGCAGCCGCTGGCCGGAGAGTTCATCCGCCTCGGTGGTGAAGTCGCGCAGTGCCTTCTGGAACCTGACCGCGGCCTGATGAGCGATCTGTGACTGCTCTCGGTCACGGCTGAGGCCCTGCACGTACTGCCCGACGGCCGCGAGGAAGCCCAGCGACGCCGGCACCCACGTCGGTGCCCGAACGGCCACCGCCAGTGTGACCGCGAGCGCCAGCACGCCCGAGGCCAGCGCCACGGCCTTGAACCTGACCGACCGGATCCTCGCTCCCCGGATCACCCAATCGGTGTGGTCTCCCGCCCAGACCACGTACTTCTCTTGAGAAGGAAGCAGGCCGTCGGGAGGCTCGTACCTCGGGAAGGCTCTCGGATCAGGCCTGTACTCCTCGGTCACCGACACTCTGAGCAGCACGACGACCCCGATCACGGCGAGCAGGATCCGGGAGACCGTCCGGCTCAGAGCCCTGCGACGACCCACGAGCATCTCCTTCCGGCGCGGCGATCGTAAGCAACTCGGCGACCACCGAGCCGGTGGTCGCCCGTTGTGATGTCCATCGCCCCGGATACCGGAAACGCAACCCGCTCCCGCCATACCGGTGCCCGTCGGCTGAAGCGCCGCACCCGCGCATGCGACGCCGCCGCCGGCCGTCACCCGGCCGCCGGAGTCGGCCGGCCGGGCATCGGCGAAGACGGCGGGGGCCGGGGTGGCCCCTGGGGAGGCGGCCGCGGCCTTGAGGTACGGTCGGTTCCAACTAGTTGTCATAGGGCAATTTATGGGATCGCGCAGGAAATCAAGAGTTTCTCCTCGTGATCGACATATGCCTGTCCGTTATGAAGCAAGGAAATGGTCATGGTGGATCCCGCAGGCAGGGCAGTGCGCAGTGAGCGTGGGCGGGCGCGGACCCCGGGCAAGGTCGGTGAGGCCGAGCTGCGGCAGCTGCTGGCGGGATTGACGGCCGTCCGTGACGGCGATTTCGGCACGCGCCTGCCCGAGGACGGCGACGGGCTGCTCCATGAGATCGCGACCGTCTTCAACGGGATGGTCGACCAGCTGTCCCTGTTCACCAACGAGGTCACCCGGGTCGCCCGTGAGGTCGGCACCGAGGGGCAGCTGGGCGGCCAGGCGGAGGTTCCCGGAGTGTCGGGCACCTGGAAGGACCTGACCGACTCGGTGAACGCGATGGCCGGGAACCTCACCACCCAGGTTCGGGACATCGCGCAGGTCGCCACCGCGGTCGCCAAGGGTGACCTGTCGCAGAAGATCGACGTCGATGCGCGCGGGGAGATCCTGGAGCTGAAGAACACCGTCAACACGATGGTGGATCAGCTTTCGTCGTTCGCCGACGAGGTGACGCGGGTGGCCCGTGAGGTCGGCAGCGAGGGGCGGCTGGGCGGGCAGGCCAACGTGAAGGGCGTGTCGGGGACCTGGCGGGACCTGACCGACTCGGTGAACTTCATGGCCGGCAACCTGACCGACCAGGTCCGGAACATCGCCCAGGTGACCACGGCGGTCGCGCAGGGCGACCTGACCAAGAAGATCGACGTCGACGCGCGGGGCGAGATCCTGGCGCTGAAGACCACGATCAACACGATGGTGGATCAGCTGTCCTCCTTCGCCGACGAGGTCACGCGGGTGGCCCGCGAGGTCGGCACCGATGGCCGCCTCGGCGGGCAGGCGCAGGTGAGCGGGGTGGCGGGCACCTGGCGGGACCTGACCGACTCGGTGAACTTCATGGCCGGCAACCTGACCGACCAGGTCCGCAACATCTCCCAGGTCGCCACGGCGGTCGCCAGCGGTGACCTCTCGCAGAAGATCACCGTGTCGGCGCGCGGGGAGATCCTGGAGCTGAAGAACACGATCAACACGATGGTGGACCAGCTGTCCTCGTTCGCCGACGAGGTGACGCGGGTGGCGCGTGAGGTCGGCACCGAGGGCCGGCTGGGCGGCCAGGCCGACGTCAAGGGCGTCTCGGGCACGTGGAAGGCGCTGACCGAGTCGGTGAACGTCATGGCCGACAACCTGACCGCCCAGGTCCGGTCGATCGCCCAGGTGACGACGGCGGTGGCCAAGGGCGACCTGTCGCAGAAGATCCGCGTCGACGCGCGCGGGGAGATCCTGGAGCTGAAGGACACCATCAACACGATGGTGGACCAGCTGTCGGCGTTCGCCGACGAGGTCACGCGGGTGGCCCGTGAGGTCGGGACCGAGGGCAACCTCGGCGGCCAGGCCACCGTGCGCGGGGTGTCGGGTACGTGGAAGGACCTGACCGACAACGTCAACGTCATGGCGTCCAATCTGACGGGACAGGTCCGGTCGATCGCGCAGGTGGCCACGGCGGTGGCGAAGGGCGACCTGTCGCAGAAGATCACCGTGGAGGCCAAGGGCGAGGTCGCCGCGCTCGCGCAGACGATCAACACGATGGTGGACAACCTCTCGGCGTTCGCCGACGAGGTCACCCGGGTGGCCCGTGAGGTCGGGACCGAGGGCCAGCTCGGCGGCCAGGCGCGCGTGCCGAACGTCGCCGGGACGTGGAAGGACCTCACCGACAACGTCAACTCGATGGCCAACAACCTGACCAACCAGGTCCGGAACATCGCCCAGGTGACCACGGCCGTGGCGCAGGGCGACCTGACCAAGAAGATCGACGTCGACGCGCGGGGCGAGATCCTGGCGCTGAAGACGACGATCAACACGATGGTGGACCAGTTGTCGGCGTTCGCCGCCGAGGTCACCCGGGTGGCCCGTGAGGTCGGCAGCGAGGGCCGCCTCGGCGGCCAGGCCGAGGTCGAGGGCGTGTCGGGCACCTGGAAGCGGCTCACCGAGAACGTCAACGAGCTGGCCGGCAACCTCACCCGGCAGGTCCGCGCGATCGCCGAGGTCACCAGCGCGGTGACGTCCGGCGACCTGACCCGATCCATCACGGTGGACGCGTCCGGTGAGGTCGCCGAGCTCAAGGACAACATCAACCTGATGGTGAAGTCCCTGCGCGAGACCACCCGGGCCAACCATGAGCAGGACTGGCTCAAGACGAACCTGGCGCGCATCTCCGAGCTGATGCAGGGGCACCGGGACCTGCCGGTGGTCGCCGAGCTGGTCATGGACGAGCTGGCCCCGCTGGTCGACGCCCAGTACGGCGCCTTCTACCTCGCGGAGGACAACGGCCGGCTCGAACTTCGGCTGGTCGGTTCGTACGGCTATCCCGAAGACGACGATCCGGCCGCCCCGGCGCGTCCGGCCCGGTTCCGGCCCGGGCGTTCCCTCGTGGGCCAGGCGGCGCGCAGCCGCCAGACCATCGCGGTCGACGAGGTCCCGCCCGGCTATCTCACCATCTCGTCGGGGCTGGGGGCGAGCAACCCGGCGAGCCTGATCGACCTGCCGATCGTGGCCGAGGACCAGGTTCTGGGCGTGATCGAGCTGGCGTCGCTGAAGCCGTTCAACCCGGTGCAGCGGGACTTCCTGGAGCAGCTGCGCGAGAACATCGGCGTCAACGTCAACACCATCATCGCCAACGCGCGTACCGACGAGCTGCTCGCCGAGTCCCAGCGGCTCGCCGGCGAGCTGCGGGCACGCTCGGAGGAACTCCAGGCCCGCCAGGAGGAGCTGCAGCGCTCCAACGACGAGCTGGAGGAGAAGGCGGAGCTGCTGGCCCAGCAGAACCGCGACATCGAGGCCAAGAACAGCGAGATCGAGCAGGCCCGCCAAGAGCTGGAGAACCGCGCTCAGCAGCTCGCCCTCGCCTCGAAGTACAAGAGCGAGTTCCTGGCGAACATGAGCCATGAGCTGCGCACCCCGCTCAACTCGCTGCTCATCCTCGCCCAGCTGCTGGCCCAGAACCCGACCCGCAACCTCACCCCGAAGCAGGTCGAGTACGCCGGCATCATCCACTCGGCGGGGTCGGACCTGCTGCAGCTCATCAACGACATCCTGGACCTGTCCAAGGTCGAGGCGGGCAAGATGGACATCAGTCCCGAACGAGTCCCGCTGCGCCATCTGGTGGACTACGTGGAGGCCACCTTCCGGCCGCTGACAGCGCAGAAGAACCTGACGTTCCGGATCACCACGGCGCCGGGCTCGCCCACCGACCTGCTGACCGACGACGCCCGGCTGCGGCAGGTGCTGCGCAACCTCCTGTCGAACGCGGTGAAGTTCACCGAGTCCGGGAGCGTCGAACTGCGCATCGAGCCCGTGGACGCGGCCGGGCTGCCGCCCGCCTTCCAGGTGCACGGCCCGGCCCTCGCCCTGCGCGTTGTCGACACCGGCATCGGCATCGCCGAACACCAGCTCGAATCCATCTTCGGGGCCTTCCAGCAGGCCGACGGCACCACCAGCCGCAAGTACGGCGGCACCGGTCTGGGCCTGTCGATCAGCCGGGAGATCGCCTACCTGCTCGGCGGGGTCATCACCGCCGACAGCACGCTCGGGCAGGGCAGCACCTTCACCTTGTACCTGCCGATCACCCGGCCCGACTTCGAGGCGGCGATCGGGGCCGCGCCGGCCGAGGACGATCGGCCGGCCGTCGCCGCCGGCGAGCCGGCGGACCCGGGCCCGGCGGCGGAGCGCTCCCCGGCGGCGGAGGCGGCGTCGCACCTGCCGCAGCGGGACGACTCGGGGCGGCGACGGCTGCTGGTCATCGAGGAGCGGCAGGGCGGGCTGCTGTCCCTCGTCGCCGAGAACGCCGCCGCCGACAGCCACCACATCGGTGATCCGCGCGGCCCGGTCGAGATCGTCACGGTCGTCGGGGCCGACGAGGCGGCGTCCGCCCTGGCCAGCGCACCCTGCCACTGCGTGGTCCTGCAGATGGACATGCCCGACGACGCGGCACTGCGCTTCCTGCAGGCCATGGACGGGGACTCGGCCCTGGAGGGACTGCCGGTCCTGGCGCACAGCGGCCGACGGCGGGACCCGGAACGCGAGCAGCGGTTCACCGAGCAGGTCGCCTCACGCGGCCTGGAGCTGCTGAGCAGCCTGGACGAACTGCGCGAACGCATCACCCTGCACCTGTCGGCCGAGCATCCCGGCGCCATGGTGACGCTCGTCAGCCACGAGGACACCGCCGCGCAGGCCCCGGCCGAGATCGACACCTCCCTCGCCGGGAGGCTCGCGCTCATCGTCGATGACGACCCCCGCAACGTCTACGCGCTGACCGGCATCCTGGAACTCCACGGGATGCGGGTGGTGCACGCCGAGAACGGCCGGGAGGGCATCGAGGCGCTCAGCGTCCATCCGGACGTCGACGTCGTGCTGATGGACGTCATGATGCCGGAGATGGACGGCTACACCGCGACCACCGCGATCCGGGCGATGCCGCAGCACGCCGACCTGCCCATCATCATGGTGACGGCCAAGGCCATGCCCGCGGACCAGGAGAGGAGCCTGGCGTCGGGCGCCAACGCCTACATCACCAAGCCGCTGGACGCCGCCGACCTGATCGCCTGTATCCATCGCTGGCTCGACGCCTGATCCGGCTCGCCCAGTCACGAACACCCGTCGGCAAGGAGAGATCTCAGTGGACAGCGCCCGGCGATCTGGCACGCCCGGTGATCCGACGCCGGTGGACGCGCCCGGCGGCGCCCCCACCGGGGACGGGGGAGCAGCCGGCGCAGCGCTGCCCGAACGCTCCCGCGCCGGCACGAACGGTACGGACCCGGTCGTCAACCGGCTCGCCGCCACCGTCGCACGGCTGCGCCGGCAGGTCGAACAGGCCCAGTTCGACGCCGACGGCCGCAGCGTCATCGAGTTGGCCAAGGGCGTGCTGGTCGAACGGCTGCACTGCGCACCGGCCGAGGCCGCCCGGCAGCTGGAGGACCTGGCCGCCGAGACGGACCTGCCGGTCCTGCACCTGGCCGCCGAGATCATCAACCAGGCCGCCCGTGACCAGGTCGCCGAGGTGACCAAGGCGTTCCTGACGCAGGCGTCCGGCGGCCGGTCGTACGACGATCCGGAGGAGAACAGCGGGACCACGGTCGCCACGCGGCTTCGTACGGCCGAGAGCGGTGTGCTCGCCGCGGCCGACACCCAGGCCGTCGCCGACTCCCTGCTGACACACGCGCTGCGACCGCTGGACGCCGTCTCCGTCGCCGTCTGGGCCGTCGCGCCGGACGGCTCCATGAGCCTCGCCGGAGCGGCCGGCTTCCGCGCCGACGAGGCCGCCCGCTGGCACTACGTGCCCCCCGGCGTCACCACGCCCGCCTACAAGGCCCTGCTCGAGCGGCAGCCGGTCTGGTTGCCCTCGTTCGCCGAGACCGGACTGCCGTCCGTCGGCCGTCACGACACCCCTGACGGCGGCCGGGTCGCCATCCCGACGGGTACGGGCGGGCGCCTCACCGGCGTGCTGGAGATCTGCTGGCCCGGCTCCCTACCGCCGCGGTCGCCGCAGATCGAGCGACAGCTGGAGGCCCTGGCACAGCTGTGCGCGCACACACTGGAGACCCGGCCCGCCGCCGGGCTGCCGGGCCCGGCACTGTCCGACTCCGCCTACCGGGACCTCACCGAGCTCATCGACCTCGTCGACGGTCTGTACGACCCGGCCCTGGTCCTCCGCCCGCAGATAGACGCCGACGGCCACCTGATCGACTTCCGGATCCATCACACCAATCCGCGGTTCGTCGACCCGGTGGGCCGTCCCCGCAGCAGCGTCACCGGGGCGCTCCTGCTCGAGGCCTACCCCCTCGCAGCCGGGCAGAGCGGCCTGTTCGACAAGGTCGAGCGCGTCTACGCGACCGGGGAGCCGTTCCGCGCCGACGACACTCTGCTGACCACCCTGGTGGACCAGGTGCCGCTGACGTCTCCGGCCGACATCAGCATCAGCCGGCACAGCGACAGCGTGCTGCTCATCTGGCGGGTGAAAGACCAGGCCGACCGCCTGGCCAGCCTTCTCCAGCACGCCCAGCGCCTCGGGCGGGTCGGGGGCTTCGAGGAGAACCTCGCGACCGGAGAGATCACCTGGAACGACCAGATGTTCACGTTGTTCGGCCTGCGGCCGACGGCGACTCCGATCCCGCTGACCCAGCTGCCGGCCCATGCCCACGCCGACGACGAGACCGGTATCGGCCGCTTCCTGCGCACCCTGCTGCACCAGCGGCGATCGGCGTCCACCGCGTTCCGCCTGAAACGGCCCGACGGCATCATCCGCCACCTGCGCGTCGTCGCCGAACCGGTCCTGGACGGCACCGGCCACGTGCTGCTCGTCCGTGGGGCGTACCAGGACATCTCGGCTCAGCACTGGACCGAGGTGGCTCTCGCCGCAACGCGCGATCAACTGGCGCACACCGAACAGCAGGCCGCCGAGAACAACCGGCTCACGCTGAAACTCCAGCGCGCGATCATGCCGCCGACCCGCGGCCCCCTCGACGCCGCCGGCCTGCGCGTGGCCGTACGCTACCGGCCCGCCGAGGACGACCACCTGGTCGGCGGTGACTGGTACGACGCGGTCGTGCTGCCGTCCGGACGGGTCCTGCTGTGCGTCGGAGACGTCGCCGGCCACGGGATCGAGGCCGCGACCGGCATGGTCGTGCTGCGCAACGCCCTGCGCGGCCTGGCCACCACCGGCGCCGGCCCCGGCCAGCTGCTGCGCTGGCTCAACCTGGTCGCCCACCACCTCACCGACTACGTCACCGGCACCGCCGTCTGCGGTCTGTACGACCCCGGCACCCGCACGCTGGAATGGGCGCGGGCGGGACACCTGCCCCCGGTGCTCGTCCGTGACGGGCGAGCGACCGCACTGCCCCTGATCGGCGGGATGCTCCTCGGCGGCCCGCCCGACAGCCAGTACGAGGAGGGCCGTCTCACCCTCGAAGCCGACGACGTTCTCCTGCTCTACACCGACGGCCTCGTCGAACGCCGGGACACCTCCATGGGCGACACCCTCGACCGGCTCCTCGTCACCGCCGGGCGGCCGGCTCCGAGCCTGGAGGACCGTCTCGACCACCTCCTCACCCACAGCGACGCCGACACCGACGACGACACCTGCCTCATCGGGATTCACCTCCCCCCTTCATGAGGCAGAGCCGATGACCGGTGATTTACCCGATTCGCGGCCGAGACGGGCGGCCGACACTGTGCTTCCCCGACCCCTGTTCCCGCAGCCCCGCAGCCCGATTGCGCCGCGGGGTCGGCCCCGTACGACGACGGGCCCGGCCACTACGCGATGAACGCCGCGCTGCGCCACCTGACCGACTGGGCGCAGGGCGGAGCCCCGCCGCCGAGCGGACCGGCGCTCGACGTCGACGTGCGCGACCCGAGCACCGGCCTGGCCATCGGCGGGATCCGGCTTCCCGACGTGACGGTGCCGACCCGTACGCTCACCGGGCTGCGGGACACCGGCGGCAGCGGCGTCTTCTGCGGCCTGTACGGCGCCAGGGACCCGTGGAACGACGACGCCGACCCATGGGACCGGCACGACGCCGGCGACCCGTCCGACCCCGCCGCTCCGCCCAACGCCGAACCGGTGCTCAGCCGGCTGTACCCGACGCACGCGGACTATTTGAGCAAGGTGCGGGCGGCCGCGCAGGCATCGGTGAACGCCGGCCATCTCCTGCCGGAGGACGCCACGACCATCGTGACCGCCGCGCGGAACTCCGGCATCGGCGGCTGACCTCCACGCCGTCCCTCACGCGGATGGGACGATCTTCGCGATCACCGAGGGGAGCGGGTCGCCGTCGAGTGCCTCCCGGAGCTCCCGTACCCCCTCGGCCCGCCGTGCCGGACCGAGGGAGAGGTGGTGCTCGATCCGTTGGTTGAACGTGTCCCGGAAGCGCCGGTAGAGCGCGTCGTCCTCGCGGATCCGGCAGGCGATCCGTACGAGGGCCGCGGTGCCGGCGAGGTCGTCATCGGGCACCGGGTGATCCGGCAGGACGTCGGCGAATCGGCCGGCGGTCCGGCCGAAGAGTGTCCCGCTCAGCCGACGGACGGTGAAGACGTGCGCGTAGTGCTGTTCGGGCAGCGCCAGCGGCAGCCGCCCGAGGGCCATCGCCTCGTGCAGCGCCGTCAGACCGGGCGCGAGCAGGTAGTCGGGGACCGCCGCCGCACGTCGCAGCAGGTCGCGCTGGCGCAGGAGACGGCAGTCGGCGCGCCGGCCCGCGACCGTGAACGTCCGCTCACGACCTGGGCCGTACGGTCCGCCGCACACCAGCACCCGCGCGAACCGCGGCCAGTCGCGCAGCAGGTCGGGAATCCACCGGTGCAACAGCCGCAGGTAGTCGTCGGCGGCGTCGAAGTCCAGCAGGAAGTTCTTGAATCCGCCGACGTTGACCAGCAGGTCGCATCCCGGATCGGCGTTCCGCGACGCGCCGCGCACGCCCTCCAGGTCGATGATCGGGCCGGTCAGGTGCATCTCCGGGCCGGTGCCGAGAGAGTCGATCTCGGCCGCGCGTTCGGGGACGCCGGGGAAGTTCTGCACGACGCTGTGCGCGGCGAGCAGATGCGCCGCGACGACGCGCTCGTGCGGGGACAGGTCGGCCAGATGCCGGTCCGCGGCCGCCACGGACGAGAGCGGCAGGCTCGCGCACCGGCGATGGATGGCGGCCAGGGGCCGCCGCAGCAGCCAGAAGCTGAACAGGCTGTCCACCATGACGGCGGGACGCCCCAGGACGGCGGCCCGTATCACCAGGTCGGCGTCCATCACCGAGATCACCAGGTCACCGGACTCGACCAGGCGGTCGATCGACGCGGAGTCGGCCTCCGGGAGCTCGTGCACCTCGTCGAAGGCGTCGGCGTTTCGACGCGCGAACGCGGCGGCCACATCGTCGCCGACGAACACGCGTTCGTGACCGGTCAGCAGCCGGGAGACCGCGACGAGCTCGGCCGCCGGGCCGAAGCCGCAGTCCTGCGCTCCCATGACGATCCGCATGTCATCGCTCCCGGACCGGCGGTGTGCCCGAGGCCTTGGACGTGAGCACCTCGGCGAGCCGATCGGCGAAACCGGCCGGATGCTTGACGTATCCCATGTGCCCGCCGGGAAAGAGCATCGGCCGGTGGCCGAGCCGTTCGGCGAGGGCCACCGCCGGGCGGTGCACGGTGTAGGCGCGCGAGTCTTCGCCGCCTGCCACCACGACCCGGTCCGCGAGGGGTGCCAGGGCGGTGAGGTCGGGCACGTGGCGGGTGAACGGCCGTATGACGTGGGCGAGGAAGAACGCGGTGTTGTCGTGTGCCTGGGGCAGCGTCGGCGCGGGGGTGCCGCCGAAGAAGGCGCTGAACCTCTCCAGCGCGGGTGCGACTCCTTCGCGGTGGAACGTTCCGTGGACGTCGTCGAAGAACGCGTGGTGTGCCGCGGCGTCCGGCAGCAGTGTCATCGCGGGTGGCTCGTGCACGACCACCGTCCGCACCCGGTCCGGTCGGCCGATCGCGAGTTCGAGGGCGACGAGCCCGCCCGAGCAACTGCCGAACACGTGCACCGGCTCCCCGCCGGCGGCCACGTGGTCGATCAGCCGGGCCGCGTCGTCGGCGTGGACGTCGACCCGCTGGTCGACCGGTGGCCCGTGCAGCGCGCTGCGGGAGTTGCCGCGCGGATCGTAGGCGACCACCCGGTGACCGTCGGCGAGAATCGCTGCCAGCCGCCCGAACACGGCCGCGTCCGAAGAGCCCGCGGCGATCAATAAGAGCAGTGGGCCGGTGCCGCGCACCTCGTAATGCAGGGTCGCGCCCGGCACCCTGAGCGTGCCGATCTCGAAGGCGTCCATGACGCTCCAGAGCAGGGAACAGGATCGCCATCATCGCACGAAGTCGCCGAGGCCTCACGGAAAGTGCGCGCGGGGCGAGGCGTGTGCTCCGGGGTCGTACGGAGGTGACGACGCGCGCTCAGACGGCGGTGTGGCCGGTGCAGACGTGCTCTGACCGGGCGTCGGCCTGGAGGAGCACCGTGTCGCATCCGGAGCAGGCCCACACGCCATCGGGGACGACCACACTCCAGGTCGCCGCGTCGTCACGCGCGCAGGCGATGCGGTACGCGCGGAGGGAACGGCGCGTCAGGGATCTATAGAACCTGGCCACACGAGACATGGGGGACTCCCGCTGGACAAACCGTGTCGAATCAGACGTGTTCGTCGAGCGTAGCGGACCATGAGACAGTCCCTGACCAGGGGTTTCCGCTATCGGGCGACCGGGCGGCCGTCACCGGTGAGGTCTCGCCTCTTCGTCCCCGTCCCGGCCGCGCCCCGGGGCGGCGCTGTCCGCGCTGCCCCAGGGGCGACGTCCGCGGTTCCGGAACGGTCACTGGCCGATCTTGACCCCCGGCTGACCGTACTTGTACTCCAGTGGCCGGGTCATCCTCCGGCCCGGGATGTTGGCCGCGGCGCTGTACTTGCCCAGCGGCATCATGGTCCGCCCGAAGCTACCCTCCATCATCATGGCGCCGGCTATGTACAGGGCGGCGGCGGCGGACGCCACGAAGAGCCAGCCCGCCACGATGACCGGCCACGACGCCCCGGAGACGAAGCCGGCGGCGGCGAACCCGGACGCCACGGCCAGCAGGACCAGCATCACCGTCAGTCCCATGTTCTCGGCCGTCGCGGCCATCGCGCAGAGTGCGGTGATCAAGCACAGCGCGATCAGCCAGAAGGCGAACGGCGTATTGGCGACCCCGATCCGCGGTGCCAGGATGATCGGGAAGGTCCCGGCGGCGACCAGCATGAACATGAAGCCGAACGCGAGCCAGAACGCGCCCCATATCCCGTGTACCGCGGTGGCCAGACCGTCTCGAGCGCGATAGGACCACATGCCCGCCAGGAACTGCGCGAGCCCGCCGGCGGTCAGCACGAAGGGGAACAGGATCACCGGGCTCAGCGCGTTCCCGTACCAGCGCGCCATCCACGCGCCGACCATCAGGGTCGCCGTCGCCAACCCGAAGAGCCCCAGGATCGACGGCGCCGCGATGGGCTGCAGGAACACCCGGCTTCTGTCCTGCCAGAAGGAGAATTCCTGCTGTTCGGTCTCCATCTCCCCGCCGGTGGGCGTCGCGCCGACCTCGTGCCCTCGAGCTCCGGCTCCCGTAGGTCTGTTGTAGGAGCCTTGGCCCCTTGACTCGGTCATGGCATCCTCCCCCCTAGCTCACGGATGCCCACCCTGTCCATACCGCGATTTTTTCCGCCAAAAACCTCTTATGGGTAGATATTGGCGTATTGACCCATGAGTATCGTAAGCCCCACAAAGGTCATTTAATTTCGTCGAACACCACCGGACACTTCCGGATATCCGGCGCCGCATTCGTCGATGCCATTGAACGATCTTTTCGGGATGGAGGGCATCGCGGGGCTCGCCCCGTTCCGCCGTGGGCCTCGGTCACGCCGGATACCCGCCCGCGGCCGATCGCCGCTACGGTCAGGGGCGGCGAGCACCGGGCGTCGACGTGGGCGCCCCCGGGATCCCAGGCGAAAGGACGTTCGGTCGGTGCAGATCACCTATGCGACCCAGGCGGCCCCCGGCACCGTCAACGAGGACTGTGTGGTCGCCGGTCCGGACTGGGCGGTCGTGCTGGACGGGGCGACCGCGCCGGCCGGCGTGGACAGCGGATGCGTGCACGACGTCGTGTGGCTGGTGCGGCGGCTCGCGGGGGCGCTCGGCGCCCGGCTGGCCGAGGCCGCCGACTGCTCACTCACCGACCTCGTGGCCGACTCGATCGAGCAGGTCTGCGCGTCGCACGCCGGAACCTGCGATCTGGCCAACCCGGACAGCCCGTCGTCGACCTTGGCGGTGACGCGTCGGCGCGATGGCCGGGTCGAGTGTCTCGTCCTGGCCGACTCGCCCATCGCGGTGCGCGGTCGTGACGGCGCTCTTCACGTGGTGGAGGACGATCGGCTCTCGCACCTGCCGGGCGGGCGCCCGTACACGCTGGAACAGGTCCGGACGCACCGGAACCGGCAGGGCGGGTTCTGGGTGGCGAGCAGTGTCCCGGAGGCGGCCCATCAGGCGGTGACGGCGGTCTTCCCCGCGTCGGAGGTCGACCAGGTGGCGATGTTCACCGACGGGGCGACCCGCTTGATCGAGCATTACGGGTACGACTGGCCGCGGCTCCTCGAGGTCCTGCGCGACGGCGGCCCGGCGCACGTCATCGGCCTTGTCCGGCGGGCGGAACGGGCCCGGCCGATATCCGGGGCGAAACCGCACGACGACGCCACGGCGCTGCTCGCGACCGCGCCGGCCTGAGGGCCGCCGCCGGCACGCCTCGGCGCCGGATCCGTCGCCGACCACCGAATCGGCCTTCGGCCCACGCGCGACGGCCGGATCACCCGGGTCGGACATCCCAGGTGATCCGGCGAGCGGCGGCGGTTCAGCGCTGTGCGCCCTGCCGTGCCGCCCGGCGGCGCAGCAGCGGGACGATCGAGATCAGCAGCCCGCCGAGGGCCACGGCCGTGACGAAGACCAGGCCGGGCCGGTACTGCGCGAGCATCGCGGCGGGGGAGTGGGACCCCGGCCTCGTGTCGTCGCCCGTGATGATCGCGGTGGTGACCGCCAGGACCAGCGCGGCGCCGACCTGGCCGGCCGTCTGAACGAGCCCGGCGGCCAGTCCCTGCTCATCGTCCTCGACGCCCGCCGTGGCCTGCACGTTGATGGACGGGAAGCCGAGGGCGAAGCCGGAACCGAGCAGCAGCGCCGTCGGCAGGATGGCCAGGACGTAGACCGGATGCGTGTCGACGCGCAGGAACAGCAGGTAACCGGCCGACATCGCGGCCAGCCCGCCGACGATGAACCGGGCCGTGCCGAACCGGTCGATCAGCGCGCCGGTGAACGGTGCGCTGAACACCACCAGGAGTCCGGCGGGCAGCAGCGCCAGGGCCATCGTCAGCGGCGCCCAGCCGAGAACGGACTGCAGGTACAGCGTGACGATGAACTGGAACGAGGTGTACGAGCCGAGCAGCGCGACGATCGCCAGGTTGGCGCGTACGAGCGTGCCCTTACGCAGGATGCCCAGCCGGACCAGCGGGTGCGGGACCCGGCGCTCGACGAGGACGAAGGCGCCCAGCAGGACGACGACGGCGCCGAACAGCGCGAGCGTCACCGGGGCGGTCCAGCCGCGGTCCGGGGCGGACACGAGGTCGTACACCAGCAGCAGCATCGCGGCCGTGGACGTGAGGGCTCCGAGGAGGTCGTGGCCGCCGTCGGACGCCGGGCGGTCACGGGGTATCAGCGACAACCCGGCGACCAGCGCGACGAGCGCGATCGGCACGGGCATCAGGAAGGTCCAGCGCCAGCCGAGCCCGGTCATGAGCCCGCCGAAGATCAAGCCGAAGGAGTAGCCGCTGGCGCCGAAGACCGTGTAGATCGAGAGCGCCTTGTTGCGCGCCCGGCCCTCCGCGAACGTGGTGGTGATGATCGACAGGCCGGTGGGCGCCGTGAACGCGGCGCTGACCCCCTTGATGAAGCGGGTGGCGATCAGCAGCGGACCCGAGTCGACCAGACCGCCGAGCAGCGAGGCGACGGCGAACACGGCCAGTGCGATCAGGAACACCCGCCGCCGGCCGAGCAGGTCGGCGGTGCGGCCGCCGAGCAGCAGCAGACCGCCGTAGCCCAGGACGTATCCGCTGACGATCCACTGGAGGCTGGAGGTGGTCAGGTCCAGTGCCCTGCCGATGGACGGGAGCGCCACGCCGACCATCGACACGTCGAGCCCGTCGAGGAAGAGGACCAGGGAGAGAACGGCCAGGATGCCCCACAGTCGGGCGGGCCACCGGTCGCGGACGGCCGGGGGACCGGGAAGCGTGCGTGAGTCGGGGAGTGCTGTCGTGGTCACGGCGAAGAAGTTACATGCACATGCATCAGTTGTCCAAGCATTAAATGCGTTTGCATCTTTGTTTCCCGCGTGTTAAGGTCCGGGCCATGACGGAGACGGGCGAAACCGAGCTCGTGCGCCGCTGGCGCGACGTTCTGGCCTGCTACAGCACGGTCTCCTGCGCTCTCGATCGTGCGCTGCAGGAGACGCATGGGATCGGCATGAGCGAGTTCGAGGTGCTCGATCGGCTGATCGACGCCTCCTGCGAGGACCTCCGCATGCACGATCTCGCGACCTCGATGTACCTCAGCCAGAGCGCGCTGTCGCGGACGGTCGCCCGGCTGGAGCGCGACGGCCTCGTCGAGCGGTCCATGTGCGCCGACGACCGGCGCGCGATCTTCGTGAAGCTCACCGCCGCCGGGCGGGAGCGCCACACGCGGGCGCGGACGACACAGCGCGCCGTCCTCGCCGAGCATCTGATGGCCGAGCCGGCCCGGGCCTGAGCCCGCCTGCGGCCGCGGGCGTAGCATCGGGGGAGACCGACCCCCGACCCCCGAGCCGCGCGCCCCCGGCCGACAGCGGGCGGCGGCAGGAGAGCCGTGCATCACGGATCAGGCCGTTCCCCGGACCCTGTGTTCCGGCCCGTCACCGCCCCCGGACGCGAGCTGCGTGCTCTCGGCTACGCCGAGGACCCCATCGCCCGGCCGCTCACCTATCCCGGCCGGCGGCCGCCCGGATCCGGGCTCCTGGTCGACGGATGCTTCCTCGACCTGCGCGTGACGCCCCCACCGCCCGTCACTCCGCCGCCGGCCCGGCCGCGCGGCCGACCGGTCCCCGTCGCGGCCGACGCCGGCGCGAGTCCGGCGACTCCGCCGGCCCCGCAGCCCCCACCCGGGCACTGGGTCCTCGACGCGTCGGCGGTGCCGCCGCACGTGTTCGGCGGGGCGGAGGTCCCGCTGGACGAGGCGCTGCGCGCCTGTGGCCGCCCGGTCATGGCCGACCGCCGGCCGGTGCTGGCCGTCGGGTCGAACGCCTCACCGGCCCAGATCGCCCGGAAACTGGCGGGGCGGACGCGCCCGGTCGTCCCGATGACGTACGCCCACGTGTCCGGGCTGACCACCGGGGCGTCCGCGCACGTGAGCCGGCCCGGGTACGTGCCGGCCGTCCCGGTGCTGGCACCCGGCGCGAGCACCGAGCTCCTCGTCCTGTGGCTGGACGACGAGCAGCTCACCGCCGTCGATCGTACGGAGCCGAACTACCACCGGGTGCGGCCACCGGCGCCGGTGACCGTCGCACTGCCCGGCCTCGGCCCGCTCGGCTGTCACCTGTACGCCGGGCGGCACGGCTGCCTGACCGACGCGGGCGGCGTCCCGATCCGCCTCGCCGGACAGCCCGACCTGCTGGCCGGGCTCCTCGCGGCGTCTCCCCGCCTGGTCCGGCTGACCGGCGCCCGTACCCCGGAGGAGTTCGTCGCCCGTACCCGCGCCGACGCCCGCCTGCGGGACGACGTACGGCGGCTGTGGCGTCAGGAGGGGATCGTGCTCGACCAGCCGGAGCTCGTTCCGGGGCACCCCACGGCGCCCTGAACAGCGCCCGCGGGCGCCCGGTCAACCGCTAGCGGCACCGCCGGGGTCAACGGCCTGCGCCGCCGCGGTCCAGGACCTGCGGCGCCCGGATCACTCGCCGACCGATCCGTCGATCAGCTCCCGGGCCACGTCGAGTTGCCCGACGTGCCGCGCGTACTCCTGCAGCAGGTGGAACAGGATCCGGCCCAGCGTCGGCCGGACGGCCGGCGGCGTGAACCGGCCCGATCCGGACGCCACATCGGAGAGTCGCGCCACCGCGACGATCTCCCGCGACCGCCGGCACTGCTCGAGAAAGAACGCCGTGACCTCCTCGGCGCTCTCGCCGTCGGCGACGTGCCACCGGCCATCCGGTCCGTCGTCGCCCCAGGGCTCCCGGACCGGCTCCCCGGCGAAGCCCCAGCACAGCCATCGCCGCTCGACGTGGGCCAGGTGTTTCAGCAGTTCCAGAGGCGTCCACCCGCTGGGCAGCACGCTGGTCCGCAGTTGCGGCGGGGACAGTCCCTCCAGCTTGCGCAGGACGGCGTCGCGGTAGAAGTCGAGATACGCGGCGAGCAACTCCGCCGGATCGCTCATCGTCTGTGGTGGTTCAGGTGCGGGGCTCCTGGAGACGATCACCGTCCCGACGGTACCGGGTACGGCTCATCGGCGGACCGATGACGTGATCCGTGGGGTACGTGTCGTTGACGCCATCACGCGGGACCGGCGAGCCTGGAGCCGTGGACGTCCCCCGGATCTGCTTCGTCATCTTCGACGGCTTCCAGCCGCTGGACCTCGCCGGACCGCACGAGGTGTTCGCCGACGCCGGGTACCGGTCGCGGATCATCGCGACGCGGGCCGGGCTCGTACGCTCCGGCAGCGGTCTGCCCGTCCACGCGGAGTACGGGGTCGGCGACGTGGACCCCGCCGGCGTGGACACGCTCGTCGTGGTGGGCGGTACGGGCGTCGACGCGGCAGGGCTCGACTCCGCGCTGGTCGGCTGGATCGCGGCGGCCGGGGCCGTGGCCCGGCGTGTCGCCTCCGTCTGCAGCGGGGCCCTCCTGCTGGCGGCGGCGGGCCTGCTGGACGGCCGGCGGGTGACGACCCACTGGAAGCGCCGCGACCAGCTCGCCGCCGAGCATCCGGAGCTGATCGTCGACTGCGATCCGATCTTTATCCGGGACGGCAGGTTCTGGACGTCCGCGGGGGTGACGGCGGGCATGGACCTGGCGCTCGCCCTCGTCGAGGAGGATCTCGGGAGGGACGCCGCCCATGAGGTGGCGCGGGAACTCGTCATGTTCCTGCGCAGGCCCGGAAGTCAGTCGCAGTTCAGTGTTCCGCTGTGGTCGGCACAGCCGTCGAGCGACCCGATCCGCGTCGTCGTGGACGCGGTGCACGCGGCGCCGGGGGCGCGGCACGGCATCGGGGACCTGGCGGCGAGGGCCGGGCTGAGCCCCCGTCACCTGCAACGCCGGTTCACCGCCGAGCTCGGCGTGCCACCGGCGGCGTACGTCGAACGGGTCCGGGTGGAGGCGGCGCGCCGTGCGCTCGCCGAGGGGGACGACCCGGTCGAGGTCATCGCCCGGCGGTGCGGCTTCGGAACCGCCGAGACGCTGCGCCGGGCGTTCCACCGGCACGTCGGCGTTCCCCCGTCCGACTACCGGGACCGTTTCCGATCGACAAGGGAGTGTGCGTGACCACTTATGGACTGCTGGTGTTCGACGGCGCGGAGGAGCTGGACGTCGTGGGGCCGTGGGAGGTGTTCACCGCCTCCTCCATGCTCCGCGACGGCGCCGACACCGCGGTGACCATCGCCGAGAGGTCCGGCCCGGTGCGCTGCGGCAAGGGGCTCAGGGTGCTGGCCGACCATTCCTTCGGCGACCATCCGCCGCTGGACGTCCTGCTGGTGCCGGGCGGCCAGGGCACCCGTCGTGAGGTGTCCAACCCGGCGCTGATCGACTGGATCGCGCGAACCGACGCCTCCTGGGTCACGGGGGTCTGCACCGGCGCGCTCCTCCTGCACGAGGCGGGGCACGCACGTGGCCGCCGGGTGGCGACGCACCATGCCTTCGAGGACACGCTGCAGGCGCGGGGCGACATCACGGTCGTACGCGACGCGCGCTACGTCGTCGACGGGAACCTCGTCACCAGCCAGGGCGTCTCGGCCGGCATCGACATGGCGCTGTGGCTGATCGGCCGGCTGCACGGCAGGGAGCACGCCCGGGCCGTCCGCAGATACATCCAGTACGAGCCCGCTCCGCCATACCTCGCGGACGAACCTCAGGACGCCTGACCGGAGGCGATGTGGGTAGCGTCACAAGATGGGCGCTGTTGGGCCGAACGGGCAGATGGGCTGCTATGTATGCGGGGTAAGAGTCGGATCGTCCAACCGGACGATCCGACTCGCCGTGCGGCGTCCGCTAAGGTATATTGCGTCGCAAGTTTCACTAAATGTTGTGACGGCAATTTCTTGACACTATTACGGCCGACCTCTATAACGGTTATGCCGAGTGGTAGCGCACGACCGGTGAGGTCTCGCCGGTCGGCTGGGGAGGAACAAGGTGCCCGGGCCCGGAAGTGGCACGGTTCGTAACCGCAGACTGGCCACGGAGTTGCGCCGCCTCCGCGAAAGAGCCGAACTGACCGGTGATGACGTCGCCGACCGACTCGGATGGTCGGCCTCGAAGGTCAGTCGTATCGAGAATGCCCGCCAAGCCCCCCGTCTGGGAGACGTGAGGAGCTTGCTGGACCTCTATGGTGTCGAAGGTACGTACCGGGACCAACTGCTCCAGTTGGCCCGGGACGCGGGTCGAAAGGGCTGGTGGGAGGCGTATTCCGACGCTCTCCCCGAGCCGTACGCCTCCTATATCGGTCTCGAGATGGAGGCGGAGGAGATCCTCCAGTGGGAGACCCAGGTCGTGCCCGGCCTGCTGCAGACGGAGGCGTACGCCCTGGCCGTCGAGCAGGGGTCGCACTCGATCGAGGTGATCCCGCCGAGCCGGGTCGACGCGCGCGTGGAGGCTCGGCTGGCGCGCCAGTCCGTGCTCACCCGAGAGACGCCGCTGCGGCTGTCCCTCGTCCTGGACGAGGCCACCCTGCTCCGCCGCTTCGGAGACGCGAGCGTGATGGGCGAGCAGCTCGAGCGCCTTCTGGAGTTGGCCGAGTTGCCCAACGTCACGCTCCAAGTGCTTCCACTTGATGGGCCCCATCCGATCACCACGGGGTCCTTCACGCTTCTGCAGTTCCCGCAAGTCGGGGGAATCAAGTTCCACGACGTCATCTATATCGAGCATCAGAACGGCTGCTCGTATCTCGAAGAAGAGACCGAGACCTACCGGCATCGGCTCAGTTTCGAGCGACTCAGCGCAGAGGCGCTCGCGCCTGCGGAATCCATGGATCTGATCTCCAGGATCGCCCGGGATGCGTGGGGTTCTTAGCCGAAAACGGAAGGGGGTGATAATGATGGATCAGGCAATCAGGCATCCCGGCGTCATCTGGCGCAAAGGATCTCGCAGCATGGCCAACGGTGCATGTGTCGAGGTCGCGACGGTGCCGGCGGCCGCGTCGGAGGACGACACGGCTCGGGCGGCGGAGTAGCGCCACAACTGAACAACGACTAATAAGTTGGATCGCTCGCAATAGCAATATTGTGAGCGATTGTGCGTGAAATAGCAGTGATGACGGTCCACTTCCTTTGCGGCGTGGCGGAGGAAGTGGACCGTTCGGGGTTTCCGGATCGGGTCTCCGGATCGAGGTCAAGAGATCTCGAGAGCCTCGACCGCGTGGGGGGCCGACTTGTGCCGGACGCCGTGCAGCACCGCCACGACGGCCGCCAGCACCGCGCCGATCGTCGCGATCACGAAGCACACGACGTACGCGTGTTCGGTCGGGACGCCCGGCGTTCCCGGGATCGTCTGCCCGGTCAGCACCGCGGCGGTGACCGCGCCGGAGACGCTGCCGCCCGCCGTCCGGACGAGAGAGTTGATGCCGCTGGCGATGCCGCTCTGGTCCATCGGCACGTGCTGCACCGCGAGGGTGCCCAGCGCGGCGTACGCCACCCCGACGCCGATGCCCTGCACGGCGCTGAAGCCCAGCATGTCGAACCCGTGCCCGTGTGACACGGCCAGCCAGAGGTAGCTCAGCCCGGCGCCCACCGATCCGATGGCCAGGGTGTACGCCGCGCCGATCCGGCCGGCGATCCGCCCCGAGAGCGCCGAGCAGACGAACATGGTGAACGTGCTGGGCAACATGTACAGGCCCACGTCGAGCACGGAGCCGCCGAGGCCGTAGCCGATCGCCTTGGGAGTCTGCACGAAGTTCGAGATGAGGGTGAACGCCGCGAACATCGCGAACCCGAGCAGGAGCGAGGCGGCGTTCGCCGACAGCGACTGACGGCCGACCAGGAGGTTCAGCCGGACCAGCGGCTGGTCGACGTGCAGCTCGATGACGACCCAGACGGCCGCCAGGACCACCGTCGCGCCGAACAGGCCGAGCACGCCGGCGGAGGACCAGCCCCAGTCGTTGCCCTCGCTGATCGCCAGCAGCAGGCACACGAGGAGACCGGCGAGGAACACCGCGCCCGGGATGTCCGGCCGCCCGCCGACGCGGACGCCGACGTCCCGCGCGCTCAGCGCGACCAGCACGAGTCCGACCCCGGCCGCCCCCGTGGCGATCCAGAACTCCGGGCGGTAGCTGCTGGTGTGGTCGGCGATCAGCCCGGTGACTATCATGCCGATGCTGCCGCCGACGCCCATGGTGGCGCTGACGATGCCGATCCCCGAGGTGACCTTCTCCCGCGGGAAGGTGTCCCGGATCATGCCGATGGCCAGCGGGATCAGGGCGGACGACGTGCCCTGCAGCGCTCGCCCGACGATGAGGACACCGAGCGAGTTCGACAGCGCGCAGATCGTGGAGCCGACGACCAGCAGCCCCATCGCGATGATGATGAGGTTCTTCTTCCCGTACATGTCGCCCAGTCGCGACAGCAGGGGGGTGGCCACCGCGCCGGCCAGCAGCGATGCGGTGAAAACCCAGGTCACCGCGCTGACGGACGCGTCGAAGTGACGCATCAGCGCCGGCAGCAGGGGGAGCACCAGCGTCTGCTGTACGGACGCGACCATGCCGGCGGTGGCGAGGGCCAAAAGGGTCAATCCGGTGTGCGTCTGCTCCCCGCTCTCACGCGACGAGACGGCGACGTCGACCATCGGGGGACTCTCCTTAGGTTGTGATCTCGCCGCTCATGATGACTTACTTAATTAAGGTAAGCAATCAATGAATATGCTGGATGACATGCCTCCGCCCGACGACATGGCCGAACTCGAACGGGCCTTGAGCCGGATATCCCACCTGCTCAGCCGCGCCAAGGAGCACGACCGGACGATCGATGAGGCCGGCGTGGCCGTGGACCGGGCGAGCGCGCCGTTCCTGCGCGCACTTGCCGACGCGTCCGCGCCGCTACGGCTGGGGGAGCTGGCCACGCTGCTCGGCGTGGAGGCGCCGCACGTGACCCGGCAGGTGCAGCGGCTGGAGCGCGCGGATTTCGTCGAGCGCGTTCCGGACCCGGACGACCGCCGGGCCCAGCGGGTGCGGATCACCGCCAAGGGCGCCGACGCCGTCGAGTGCATTCGCGCCGTGGGACGGCGCTGGATGTCCGACGCGCTCGCCGACTGGTCCGACGAGGACCGGCACCGCCTGGCGGCGCTCTGCCACCGGATGGTCGACGACTTCCTCCGGTTCGGCGCCGAACGCCGCGAGTCCGACCGAGGCCGCCCCGCGTGACGCCGAGCGCTCAGCCGAGGAAGTCGAACCGCGGGGCCGATTCCGCGGCCCGGTAGGCCGCCCAGCTCAGCGCCAGGTCCTGCCACGGCAGGCCGACGGGCGCGTAGACGGTCACCTCGGACGGTTCCGTACGCCCCGGGGCGGCGCCCCGCAGCACTTCCGAGATCACGCCGGCGGCGACGTCCGGGCCGAGGCCCGCGTTGCCGAGCGCTCCCATCGCGACGGCGAGGTCGAGGTCGTCCACGAACGTACGGCTCGCCCACAGCAGGTCGGCCGACAGTTCCGCCTTGCCCGGTTCGTCCGCGCCGAGGGAGGTGACGTGCGTACCCGGACCGACGTCGCCGGCGTGCAGCAGCGGCGTCCTCGACCAGGTCGCGGTCACGATCACGGCCGCTTCCGCGACGCCGGGCGGGACGCCGCGGCCGGTCCCGCCGGCCTCCGCCGGCACCGCCCGGCCACCGTGGCGGGCGGCGAACGCGGCGGCCCGCTCGGCGTCGAGGTCGGTGACGACCAGGTCGCGGATCGGCCGGAGGCGGCGCAGGCCGGTGACCACCAGGTCGGCCTGGGCCCCTGCCCCGATGACCGCGACCGTGTCCGCGTCCGGCCGGGCGAGCGCGTCCGTGCCCAGCGCCGCGGCCAGGCCGGTGCGCCACGCGGTCACGGTCGCCGAGTCGAGCAGCGCGAGCAGTTCGCCGGTCCGCAGGTCGTGCAGGCAGACGACACCCCGCAACGCGGGCGTCGCGCCCGGGAACTTGGCGTTGACCTTCACGGTGTAGGCCGGCACCCCGTCGATGAGGCCGGGGATGAGCGCGGTCGCGGTCCCGGGCCCGGGCAGGTCCGTGCGGACGCGCTGCGGCCGGACCGGACCGGGGGACGCCATGAACCCGGCGCGGAGCGCCTCCAGGCAGGCCTGAGGGTCGAGAACGGTCTCCAGGTCGACGCGGCTCAGCAGTACGGTCACCGGACGATCTTCGCGCATTCCCGCGCCGCTGGGAGGCACGGAGGGCTCGCTGACCGTGGCAGGGAGACCGACGGCTGAGGCCGAGCCGCCTTGGCGTCCGGGGTCGCGCTGGTCATAGGTTTCTGCCATGGACTCTCGACGCCGGGTGCCGCGTACGGACACCGTGCTCGCCGACCCGAGGTTCGCCGAGGCGACCCTCCGGCTGGGGCGCGGCATCGTGAAGTCGGCCGTCGCGGCGGCGCAGGAGCGCGCGCGGCGCGGCGAGATCGCCCCCGAAGGCGTCGCCGACGCGGCCCTGGCGTCCCTGCCGGCGCACGCCGCGACGCTGCGGCCGGTGATCAACGCGACGGGCGTCCTCCTGCACACCAACCTGGGTCGCGCGCCGCTGTCCGCGGCCGCCCGCGAGGCGGTGCTCGCCGCCGGCGGCTGCACGGACGTGGAGTACGACCTGGCCACGGGGCGCCGGAGCCGGCGTGGCCGCGGCGCCCTGGCGGCCCTCGCGGAGGCGTGCCCGGCGGCCGAGGCGGTCCACGTGGTCAACAACAACGCCGCCGCCCTCGTCCTGGCCGCCACCGCCCTCGCCCGCGACCGGGAGATCGTCATCAGCCGCGGCGAGATGGTGGAGATCGGGGACGGTTTCCGCCTCCCCGACCTGCTCGTCTCGACCGGCGCGCGGCTCCGCGAGGTCGGCACGACCAACCGCACGACCGCCGCCGACTACGCGGCCGCGCTCGGCCCCGAGACCGGGTTCGTGCTGAAGGTCCACCCGTCCAACTTCCGGATCGAGGGCTTCACCGCGCAGGCGCCGGTGCGCGAGCTCGCCGGGCTCGGCGTCCCGGTCGTCGTCGACATCGGCTCCGGGCTGCTGGCCCCGGAGCCGGTCCTGCCCGATGAGCCGGACGCCGCCACCGTCCTGCGGGAGGGCGCCGACCTCGTCACCGCCAGCGGCGACAAGCTGCTGGGCGGCCCGCAGGCCGGTGTGCTCCTCGGCCGCGCCGACCTGATCGAACGCCTGCGGCGCCACCCTCTCGCCCGCGCGCTCCGCGTCGACAAGCTGACCCTCGCGGCGCTCGAGGCCACCGTCCGAGGCCCCCGCACGCCCACCGAGGAGGCCCTGCACGCCGACGTCCGCGCCCTGCGGCAGCGGGCCGAGCGGCTCGCCAAGCGGCTTCCCGAGCACGACGCCCTGGCCGTCGAGTCGACCGCCCGGGTCGGCGGCGGGGGAGCGCCCGGCGTCGAGCTGCCCAGCGCGGCCGTCAGCCTGCCCGCGTCGTACGCCGTTCCGCTCCGCGAGTCCGGGGTCGTCGGGCGGCTGGAGTCCGGCCGCCTGCTCCTGGACCTGCGCACCGTTCCCGCCGACCTCGACGACGCCGAGCTGGTCCGGCGGATCGAGCGGGCGGTCGCGGCGGGGGAGGAGCGCCCGTGCACGTGATCGCCACCGCCGGCCACGTCGACCACGGCAAGTCCACGCTCGTACGGGCGCTGACCGGGATGGAGCCGGACCGCTGGGCCGAGGAACGCCGTCGCGGCATGACCATCGGCCTCGGGTACGCCTGGACGACGCTCCCGTCGGGAGACCGGATCGCGCTCGTCGACGTGCCGGGCCACGAGCGGTTCGTCACCACGATGCTGGCCGGGGTCGGTCCGGTGCCCGCGGTGATGTTCGTGATCGCCGCCGACGAGGGCTGGATGCCGCAGTCCGCCGAGCACCTCGCGGCGATCGACGCCCTCGGCGTCCGCCACGGACTGCTCGTCGTCACCCGCGCCGACCTCGCCGACCCCGCCGCCGCGCGCGACGAGGCGGCGGCCGAGATCGCCCGTACCGGCCTGGGCCGGGTCGAGACGGTCACGGTGAGCGGCGCCACCGGCGCGGGCCTGCCCGCGCTGCGGGACGCCCTCGACCGGCTCGTCGCACGGCTGCCCGCGCCCGACGCGACGGCGCCCGTACGGGTCTGGGTCGACCGGGCGTTCACGATCAAGGGCAGCGGCACGGTGGTCACCGGCACCCTGCCCGCCGGGACGATCCGGGTCGGCGCCGAGCTGCGGCTCGACGGCCGTCCCGTACGCGTCCGGGCCCTGCAGACGCTGAAGGAGACCGCCGAGACCGTCTCGGCCGTCTCCCGCGTCGCGATCAACCTGCGCGGCGTCGACCGCGACGAGGTCGCCCGCGGCATGGCGCTGACGAGCGACGAGTGGACCGTCACCGACCTCGTCGACGTGCGCGTGCACGGCGCCGAGACGTCCTCGTTGCCCCGCGAGCCGGTACTGCACGTCGGCTCCGCCGCCGTCCCCGTACGCCTGCGTCCGCTCGGGGAGGACACGGCACGGCTCGCGCTGACCCGGCCGCTGCCGCTGCACATCGGTGACCGCGCGCTCCTGCGCGACCCCGGCGCCCGGCGCGTCGCCGGAGTGACCGTCCTCGACGTACGGCCCCCGGCGCTGCGGCGGCGGGGCGCCGCGGCGGACCGCGCCCGCGAGCTGGCGGCCGGCGTTCCGGACGCCGAAGCGCTGCTGCGTCGCTACGGCCTGATCCGGGTCCCCGACCTTCTCGCCATGGGCGTCGCCGCAGAGGCCGAGCCGGTCGCCGGTGACTGGCTGGCCGACCCGGAGCGCTGGGCGGAGCTGCGCCGCATGCTGGCCGAGGCGGTGGAGCGCCACGACGCCGCCGACCCGCTCGACCCGGGCCTCCCGGTCGAGGCGGCGCGCGCCCTGCTGGACCTGCCCGACCGGCGCCTGGTGGACGCGCTGGCCCGCCCTCCGCTCCGCCTGGAGGGGGGCCGGGTCCGGGGCCCTGCTGCGGCGAGCCTGCCGGCGCCGGTGGCCGGCGCGGTGCGGCGGCTGCGCGACGACCTCGAGAAGGAGCCGTTCCGCGCCCCGGAGGCCGGCCGGCTCGCGGAGCTGGGCCTCACCGGCCGCGCCCTGGCCGCCGCCGTACGCGCGGGCGTGCTGCTCAAGATCGCCGATGGCGTCGTCCTGCTGCCCGGCGCGGACACCGACGCCGCGCGGCTGCTGGCCGGGCTGCCGCAGCCGTTCACGGTGAGCGAGGCCCGCCGCGCGCTCGGCACCAGTCGCCGGGTCGCCGTCCCCCTGCTGGAACACCTCGACCGGCGCGGCCTCACCGAACGCACCGGGGACCGGCGTCGCGTACGTCCCATCGGGGATTAAATCGGTTGAACGGGGCACCGCCTTTCTGGCGTCATAGATCCGGCTCACCGATGATCTGGAGAGGAGATGGTGATGCCGTACCGCACGATGAAGGGCGGCCACGTTCCGATCCGGATGTGGACCGACCCGGCCGACGTCGAGACGATCGCGCTCGACCAGCTGCGCAACGTCTCGAGCCTGCCGTGGGTGCACGGCGTCGCGGTCATGCCCGACGTGCACTACGGGAAGGGCGCGACGGTCGGCTCGGTGATCGCGATGCGCGACGCCGTGGCGCCGGCCGCGGTGGGCGTGGACATCGGCTGCGGGATGACCGCGGTCAAGTCCAGCCTCACCGTCGCGGACCTGCCCGACGACCTCGGTCGCCTGCGGGCGAAGATCGAGAAGGCCGTTCCGGTGGGGCGTGGCGCGCACAAGACGCCGATCGACCCGTCGGCGGTCCCCGGGCTGAAGGAACGCGGCTGGTACGAGTTCTGGAAGCGGTACGACGAGCTGGCGCCGGTCGCGCGGTCCCGCCGGGGCAAGGCGACCTCGCAGCTGGGCACGCTCGGCTCGGGCAACCACTTCCTGGAGGTGTGCGCCGACGACGAGGGCTCGGTCTGGATCGTGCTGCACTCCGGCTCCCGCAACATCGGCAAGGAGCTGGCGGAGCACCACATCGAGGCCGCGATGCGTCTCCCGCACAACCAGGACCTGCCCGACCGCGACCTGGCGGTCTTCCTCAGCGGCACCCGGAAGATGGAGGAGTACCGCCGGGACCTGTTCTGGGCGCAGGACTACGCGCGGCGCAACCGCGCCGTGATGATGGCCCTCACGCAGAACGTCGTCACCCGGTTCTTCGCGGGCACGCGGGTCCGCTGGGACGACATCATCTCCTGCCACCACAACTACGTGGCGGAGGAGGTCTACGACGACGTCGAAGTGCTCGTCACCCGTAAGGGCGCCATCCGCGCGGGCGACGGCGACCTCGGGATCATCCCGGGCTCGATGGCGACCGGCACGTACATCGTGCGCGGGCTCGGCAACGAGAAGGCGTTCAACTCCGCGTCGCACGGCGCGGGCCGGAGGATGAGCCGCAACCAGGCGAAGCGCTCGTTCACCGTGGACGACCTGATCGAGCAGACCAAGGGCGTCGAGTGCCGGAAGGACTCCGGGGTGATCGACGAGATCCCGGGCGCGTACAAGGACATCGAGTCGGTGATCGAGGCGCAGTCCGACCTGGTCGAGGTCGTCGCCCACCTGCGTCAGCTGATCTGCGTGAAGGGCTGACAGGGCCCCGCCGGGCCACGGCCCGGCGGGTGCCAGGGCTCCCCGGGAGCCGTTGAGCCGTCCCCACCGGGGAGGTGGGGACGGCTCCGGCGTCGCCTCACGTGTGGCCCCTTGTCCCGACCGGCCGGATAGACCCGTCGGGGACCGAAGTCTCGGTGAAATCACGGTGGAGCTGCTCGTTCGCGGTCTTCGTCCTTTTCATGATCGCGGTCACCGAGCATTCGGTACGCACGCCGGGGGTCGGGACGGAGAACTCCCCGGCAGCCGCAGGCCGCCGGGGAGTCGATTGTTGCGGGGGTCGCTGAGGAATCGGTTGACACCGAGGCGTATCAGAAGCCCTTGCGCCTGAAGTCCTTGATCAACCCCCACGCGACCCACGCGATGAAGAGCACGACAGGGATACCGATGCCGATCGTGAGGCCCCACTGGAGGGCACCGTGCGGCATGGTCTGCGTGTAGCAGTTACCCCATCGGTCGCAATAGCTGTACATGCCGAGCCTCCGTTTGTCGCTGAGTGCTTTGGCGTTCTCTGCTCACGTATAGTCCGGCACCGGCCTTCTTCGGCAAGATGCAGCTCCTGCGACTCAGCGCCATGGGGACACTGCCGCCTGTGAGTTCCTGAGGCGTGTGCCCGGCGGTCCAGAGTCTTACGGGGGACGGATGAGAGCGAGCCGTGGAGCTCGCCCGGGCCAACACCGTGCGGACGCGCTGGATGCGGGCGAAGCGCGGCCCAGCCGACGCGGTCGAGGCTCATCGGGAGCCGTTCAGCCGTCCCCACCGGGAGGCGGGGACGACTCCGGCGTCACCTCACCTGAGGCCTCTGAGCGCGACCAGGCGGTGGGACGCCTTATCGGTACGGTCGGACGCCGAGACCCCAGCGGGCTCCCTTACGCGGAGAAGGCCACGGCCACCCGTCCGGTCTGTGACGTGAGGACCACGATGGGCACCGAAGGCGAGACCTGGCTGCCGAAGCCGGCCGCCCCGGCGTGGCGGTCCCTGGAGAGCGCCGACTATTTGACCCTGGAGCAGTCCTGCCCCGCAGACAAAGCGGAATTCGGGCTTCGAGGCCTTCGGACAGGCAACCGAGTAGCGGGCGATATATCCGGCTCCCCATCCAAGTAGATAATTAGGAGGGCCATTGAACCGCCTGCTGTGTATGGTGCAGGAAGTGGCGTCTTTGGCGGCGACGCCGTAGCCCTCGCTGTAGCCGCGATGGTATTGCGTCTCTATATCCGGCTCGGGGCTAGGGTTGTCGGTCCGCTGAGAAAAGTAATCCGCGACCGCGCCCGCAGGCGCGGATACAGTCGTCGCCGGTGCTGCTTCAGCGCCCCCGAGAACGAGTCCGGCGCCGAGTAGTGGCGTGGCCAGTATCAGGCGATGTTTGAGACACATGCTGCCTCCTTGCGGTTCGGTCGCGGGCAGCGCACGACCGATGTTTCCTGTTCGTCTGGCGGTAAAGGGCGTGTCGCGCTGGTCACCCCGCCTCCCACTGAAACCGGACGCAATGGCGAAACTCAACACCAATATGGATAATTCCCTGCCATATAACCTTTGCGGTTAGATGGGATTGACGTTGCCCCTAGCCCTTCCACCGGCCCGCCGAAACCGTGGAGAAGCAGCGCGAGGAGGCGGCGCCGGGAGGAGAAGAGGTCGGCGAGCGGCGCGCCGTCGTGGTTCACCGGGACGGCGTCGTCCAGTCGCCTCCGGTGGAAGCGGAGGCGGCCGCGCAGCGGCACGGCGACGAGAGCGCGGTGATTGAGTAATCCCCTACTCACGCCTGCCGACGTGACCATCGAGAACGATTCGTACGAAGACGGGGGCCCGACACAACAGCAAAGGGGAATGCGGGTGATCGTACGATCGAGACCGATCCACTGGGTGACCGTGGCGCTGCTGGCGCTCGCCATGGCGATGTTCCTCCCGCCGGGAGGGCCTGCCGGAGCGCGGACCGGAACCTACCGGCTGGCGATCCTTCAGGTCTCTTACGCCGACTCCGCCGATCATGACTATTCGACGGCGCAGTTGCAGGCGGCGGGCGGGGAGCTGTCCACCTACTTCGGCCAGCTCTCCAACGGCCAGCTGAACTTGCAGGTCAGCGTCTACTCGGCGCCTCTCACCGAGTCCTGGCAGACCCGGGCGCACTACTGGACCGGCGTCGGTGACGACCTCCTCCAGCATGCGGTGAGCGCGGCGACGGGATCGGGTCTGCAACTGTCCGGGCTCGACGGCGTCATCGTGCTGAGCCCGGGTACGGGTGGTGACTTCACGATCGACCCGCGGCAGGTTCACGCCGGTGGTGTGACGCAGACGGTTCAGAACTCCTACGACTTCGAGCAGTGCGGGGGCGGCTGCGGGCCGGCGGGCGGCCACACGCCGGGGCTGTCGCACGTGTGGTGGAACGGTTGGGCGCACGAGATAGGCCATCAACTGGAGCTCGCGGACGGCACGGTCCTCGGCGGGAACTGGAACGGGCATCCCGGCCAGTACAGCAGCGGCTACGACCTCATGGACAGTGGCTACCCCGACAGCGAGAGCGTGTACGGGCTGTCGCGCCCTGAGATCGGCACGAAGGCCGTGTTCCCCGGATGGCTCCCGCCGTCGAAGGTCGGTTCGGATCCGGCGCCGTCCTCCGGCGCCCCGGTCAGCACGAACTTCGATCTGGCGCCCATCTCGACGGCCTCGTCGAGCACGTCGTATCTCCAGGGCCTCAAGCTGCCGATCGCTCCGGGCGTGTACCTCACCGTCGAGGCCCGCCGGCGGGTCGGGGCGGACAGCTACAGCGTCGGGCCGGGGATCTTCGATGAGGGCATCCTGCTGCACTCGGTCTCGGAGATGAGCGACCCGCCGGTGCGCCCGATCGACTCGTGCGACTACGTCGGTTCCGGCGGGTGCGTGCGCGAGCGCTCCGACTCCCGGGCGATGTCGTGCCAGGGCGGTGGCACGACCGTGGCCGCCTCACACCCGTACTGCTGGCCGTACGCGCTCTTCCACGTCGGCGACACCTACACCGACGCCGCCGACAACATCACCGTGCAAGTGACCGGGCAGAACCCCACGACCGGCACCTTTCACGTGGTCGTCACGCGAGGCGTCATGACGGGGCATCCCCAGTTGTACGTCACGCCGTGGCAGACGGCGCCGATGCACACCTGGGAGACCCGGGACATCTGGGTGGACAGCTCGTGCAACGGCTACGGCGTCTACAAGTACGGCGCCTATCCCGCGCCGGACGGGAACGTCGGGCAGGGCAACGGCGACGATCCATGCGTCGGCCATCCCAACCGCGTCTACGTACGCGTCCACAACGTCGGGACGACTCCCGCCGAGCACGTCGTGGTGAATTTCAAGGCCAGCAACCCGCTCGGCACCGGAGTGGGCCCCGACACCGGATGGAGCGACATCGGGTCCGCGAGCGAGGCCGGCTTCCCGGCGCTCACCGCCATTCCCGCCGGCGGATACGCCGACGTGTACGTCGAGTGGACGCCGAACGTGGACCCGTCCCGGATCCCGGACGCCACGTCGTTCTCCTTCCACAGCTGTCTCCAGGTCCAGGTCTCGAGGGCGCCGGGTGAGACGAGTGACGCCGGCCACCTGGCACAGGAGAACTTCGACTACTTCCAGGCGCAGACCGGGATGGACGGCGGCTCCGGGTTCGCCCCGCACGACGCCAACGTCATCCAGCGCAGCATCCACCTCGTGAACGAGTACTCCAAGGCGGATCAGAACCCGCGGCTCTTCTACATCAACACCTCGGGCACACTGCCCGACGGCGCGAAGTGGAAGGTCGGCGACGGGCAGAGCCGGATCCTGCTGCAGAACGGCGAGGCGCGCGATCTGCCGGTCACGGTGACGCTTCCGGCGGATATCTCCGCGGGCCGCCAGTACCGGCTGAACGTCACGGCCGGAACGGTCTTCACCACGACGAATCCGGCCATCCCCGACCAGGGGGTGGCGCCGCAGACACAGACGGAGTATCGGGACGTCGGCGGCGTCGTCATCGACGTCGACACGGTGCAGCAGAGCGCGATCAGCCTGACCGGCACGCAGTACCAGAACGCCGAACTGGTCGCCGACGGCAAATTGATTCCGGGACTCGCCGGGCAGATCGTCACCGTCGACTACCTGAGCCCGGACGGCGTGCAGTTCTCGCACCAGGTCCAGGTGCAGGCCGATGGGACGTTCAGCGACAAGTTCTCCCCGCCGAAACCACAGGTCGGCAAGTGGCGGCTGCGCGCCATCTGGCAGGGCACACAGTCGATCTCCAGCGCGGTCACCACGGTCGACGCCGTGGTGTCGCCGACCGGGTGATCCGTCCGTAGGAAGGACCGGAGCCGGCGCCGATTCCGCCACGGTGCCGAGCGGCCCTCGACGCGGCGTGGACGGCTCGTACCGCCGTCCACGCCGCTCGCGCCGTTCCGGGCGTCCGGGCGCGGGTTCCGTCATGAGTCATGAGCGCGCGGGAGATCCGTACGGCCGCCGCGCATCAGGCGGGCGAGTTCGGCGCGGCCGGTGACGCCGAGCTTGGCGTACGCCCGGCTCAGGTGATTGTCGACCGTGCGCACCGAGAGCACCAGCGTCGCGGCGATCTCCCTGCTCGTCGCGCCGCGCGCCGCGAGTTCGGCGATCTGGCGTTCCCGATCGGTCAGCTTGGGCATGCTGAGCGCCCGCAACGCCGGCGTGACCGCGCCTTCGCAACGGCTCGCGAGGCGGCGGGCGCGGTCGCCGGCCGCCGGGCTGATCCGTGCGGCCTGCGCCACGGCGTCGGCCGCGTGCAGGGTCAGGCCGAGTTCCTCGAAGCGATCGGCCGCGCCGAGCAGCCCGCGCACGTCCCCGTCGCCCAGCGCCCTGGCGTGCCGGGCGAACACGTCGCCCAGCGGCCCCTCGCACACGTCGCTCAGCGCGGTGAGCCGCTCCGCCGCCGGTTCGGCGTCGAGCCGCATCGCGTCGTGCAGCGCGGCGGCCTCGAACCCGGTGAATCCGTACGACCGGGCTCGACGAGCCGTACGCAGCGCCGCGGCGCGGGCCTCCCGCAGGCGGCCGGTGACCGCCAGCACCCAGGGCTCGGCGAGCTCGATGAGGGGATTGAGCAGCTCGAACGCCGCCGAACGCGACTCACCGGCGGCACGCAGCGCCGCCACCGCCGTGTCGGCGTCACCGGCCAGCGCCGCGGCATGGGCGAGCTCCGCGAGGCACAGCGGCGCCCACGGCGACCCGTCCAGGTTCGCCACGGCATCGCGCTGCCAGCGCACGGCCTCGGCGACCCGGCCGCGGTACCGCGCCGCCCAGCCGCGCGACATGGACAGACAGCCGAGCGCCCAGGGCCAGCCGCCCACCGTGGCCAGCCGCTCGTACGCCTCCTCGGCGGCGCGTTCGGCGGCCGGCAGCTCACCGGCCAGCAGATGCGCCAGCGTCAGCATGCTGTCCATGCCGACCTGCAGGAAGGGTGCCTGCGGCGCCCACGCGTCGACGGTGGCCATGGCGGCGTCGGCGGCGGCGCGCGCTCCGGACACGTCGCCCGTCACCGCGCGCACGTGGACCAGGACGCCGTGCGCCTGGGCGGTGGCCGGCGGCGGCAGCGGCGGGCCGCCGAGCAGCTCGGCCGCCACCGCCACGGCCGGGCGCCACTGCCCGCCGAGCATCTGCTGCGCGGCGCGCAGGCTGACGAGGAGTCCGGCCAACTCCCGTACCGGCTGACGCGCCGCCTCCTCATCGAGGACGCGCAGTGCCTCGTCGAGCCGGCCCAGTCCCCAGCCCAGGTTGATGGCCCGGTTCACGGCGTAGCGGGCGCGCTGGAACTCGTCGGAGTCCGCCAGGTCGGCCAGGGCGAGCGCGGCGGCGGCCTCTTCGGGCTGCGCGGACCAGATCCTGAACTCGGCGAGCGTGAGGGTGGCGTCCAGGCCGCCACCCGCCGCGACAGCGGCCTCGGCGAGCCGGAGCGCCAGCGACAGGTCGGACACCGCGTACGCGAGCGTGGCGGCGGCCAGCAGCGGTCCCGGTTCGGTGGCGGTGCCGCTCTCGAGCCGCCACGCCGCGATCCGCATGACGTCCTCCCGGCGCCGATGGCCGTACGCCTCTGTCACCGCCGCCAGCTCCGCCTGGCGACGACGGGCCCGCAGCACCGGGCAGGACGCGCGGATGACCTCGCCGTAGATCGGGTGCGCGAGCCTGAGCTGGGTGCGGCGGCCGTCCCGGAGCACGGTCGCGAGCTGCGCCTCCTCCACCGCCTCGCATGCCTCCGCGGAGGTGAGCGCGATGAGCGCGGCCAGCCCGACCGGCTCTCCCAGCGACAGGTACTCCAGCACCGCGAGCTCATCGCCGCCGAGCCCGGCCAGCCGGTCGTGGACGAGTTCGGCGAGTCGAGGGGAGATCCGTACGGCACCGGAGCCGCGTGGACTCCTCGCCTCCCGCGTACCGTCGAGAGCGTCGCCGCTCAGCGTCAGTTCCCGCAGCATCAGGGCGTTCCCGCCGGTCAACCGATGGAGCCGGCGCACGGCCGACTCGGAGATCGCGGGCAGGACCGCGCGGACGTCGCCCACCGTGAACGGGCCGAGCTCCGACCGCGCCACCCAGTCGTCCTTCCACAGCGCCGTGATCGCATCGGGTGCGGGTTCTCGGCTGCGCACTGTCAGCAGCAGGAACGCCCGGCCGGCGGCGGCCAGATGCAGCAGCAGAGTGGCCGAGGCGTCGTCGAGCAGATGCGCGTCGTCGACCGCGATGACGCGTCCGGCGAGCGCCTCGGCCGCCCACCGCACCATCCCCGCCGGTCCCGCGTCCACCGGCGGATTCGGGGGGAGATGGGGGGCGAACACGCCGAGCGGCAGTCCCGCGCCCGCCCGGGTGGCCTGTACGGACACGACGTCCCGGTCCGCGCACGCCTCGCGGAGGAGCCTGCTCTTGCCGACCCCCGCCGGACCTGCGATCAGCAGGCCCGCCTTGGCGCGAGCACCTACTGCGGCGCGGATTTCGGCTATTTCGTCCACGCGACCTACGAAAGGCCAGACGCCGACCATGAACGGATCTTAAAGTCGGCTTCCCGGAAACCGGCATGATCCGGCCTCATCCGGCCCATCTCGCAGCGCCGCGTACGGGCACTTCTCCGGGCGGAGTCCCACGTTCGCCTACCGCCGGGCGAGCCACCGCTCCGTCGGCTCCGCCTGATAAGGCAGGCCGTAGTGGGCGAAGACGGCCTCCTCGTCGCCGGCGAGGAGTTCCCCGTCGATGTCGATCGCCGGAGCGTCTTTGACCTGGTCGCGGGTGCGGGTGATGCGAATGTAGCCAGGGCCGACCGTGGCATCGGCCAGGGGCACGAACACCAGCCGATAACGGGTGGGCAGGCCGACCCGGACGGTGGCGAACGAGGGCTGATCCGTGCGGGTGTCGACGTACACGGCTTCCAACTTGCCGATCTTCTTGCGGTTCGCGTCCACCACGTCGTGGCCGCGCCATTCGCGGATGTCGTGAGCTTCCAGCATCCTGCCGCTCCTCCCTGGTGGACGGATCTGCAGAGGCAGGGGAGGCGCTCTCCTTCACCGGAGGTGTGTCAACGACGGCCCTGCCCCCTGGACCGCGTTCCAGTCGCGCGCCGCGCAATGGTTTCCCCAAACCGTGTGCCCGGCGGCCTCGAGTCGCACGGGGCGGGAGCCGGTGAGCCGCCCCCACCGGAATGGGGACGGCTCGGGCGTCGCCTCACCTCAGAGGGTCCTACGGTGACGCGACGGCGCGGGGGTCGGTCAGTCCAGCCAGGGCTTGATGGCGCCGACCTTGATCTTGGAACTCGGGGTGTTGGAGTTCCACTTGACGGAGGCGAACGTCCCGGCCTTGGGCGACACCGTGACGCGGACGTACGCCGGGTGGACGGGGTGCTTGCCACCCGTCGTGAAGGCCAGGTGGAACACCGCCTCCCGTCCGGGCCCGACCAGGGCCTGGCCCTTGGCGCCCCGGTAGACGCCGATGACCTTGTGCTTCTTGTTCAGCAGCCGCACGACCGGCCGACCGATGAGCAGGCAGGTCTTCTTGCCCTTCGTGCTGATCGACAGCGGCTGGTCGATCTTCTTGCCCTCGGGGTAGCCGTGGGCGAACTGGAGGACCAGACGGTTCTTGGCGACCGAGCAGGCCGGCGCCTTCGCCACCGGCGTCGCGGCCTGTGCCGGCGCGGCCAGGCCGGCCACGGCGATGGCGCCGGCGACGCCGGTCATCGCGAGCGTGGTGCTGAGCTTCACCTGGGTGACCCTCACTCTCCGTTGAGCGTGGCTCCCGCTGTGCGCGGGAGGGACGGAACGTCCCGTCCAAGGCCATGATCATCTAAATCCTCGGTACGAGGCGCCGTTTCGTGACAAGTCCCGTCAAGGCCGCGATGAGCGGAGGAGACCCGATCGCGGGCGCGCGGATCGTCGGCGCGACGGCATAGGCTGGAGTGTCCGCATCGACAGAGGGGGTTCGTCCTTGCTGGTGGACGGGTTCGGCCGGGTGGCGACCGACCTTCGCGTGTCCCTCACCGACCGCTGCAACCTGCGTTGCTCCTATTGCATGCCCCCCGAGGGCCTCGAGTGGCTGCCCAAACCGGAGCTGCTCACCGACGACGAGGTCGTCCGGCTCGTACGGGTGGGCGTCGAGCGCCTCGGCATCACCGAGGTCCGCTACACCGGAGGCGAGCCGCTGCTCCGCAGGGGGCTGGTCGACATCGTGGCCCGCACCACCACGCTGCGCCCGCGCCCGCAGGTCTCGCTGACCACGAACGCCATCGGGCTGGCCCGGCTGGCCGGGCCGCTGCGCGAGGCCGGTCTCGACCGGGTGAACGTCTCCCTCGACACCCTCGACCGGGACACGTTCGCGCGCCTCTCGCATCGGGACCGGCTGCCGGACGTCCTCGCCGGCCTCGCCGCCGCGCAGCGCGCCGGGCTGCGGCCGGTGAAGGTGAACACCGTGCTGATGCGCGACGTCAACGACCACGAGGCGGCGCCGCTGCTGCGCTTCTGCCTGGAGCAGGGCTACGAGCTGCGCTTCATCGAGCAGATGCCGCTCGACGCCCAGCACGGCTGGCGCCGGGACGACATGGTCACCGCCGACGAGATCCTCGACCGGCTCACGACGGAGTTCTCGCTCGTACCGGACGACGCCGCCGCACGCGGCAGCGCCCCGGCCGAGACCTTCCTCATCGACGGCGGCCCCGCGCGGGTCGGCGTCATCGGCTCGGTCACCCGGCCGTTCTGCGGGGCCTGCGACCGGGTCCGGCTCACCGCGGACGGCCAGATCCGCAACTGCCTGTTCGCGCGCGAGGAGTCCGACCTGCGCGCCGCGCTGCGCTCCGGCGCCTCGGACGACGACCTCGCCGAGCGCTGGACGGCCGCGGTCGCGGCCAAGCGCGCGGGGCACGGCATCGACGACGTCGGCTTCCTGCAGCCCGCCCGTCCGATGTCCGCGATCGGCGGGTAGAAAGGACGCGTGACCGAGCAGCCGCAGGAACACCGGGTCGAGATCATCGTTCCGCCCGACCACGAGGTGGGGGTGTACGCCGGGTTCGCGTCGGTGTGGCGCACCCAGGACTCGTTCGTCATCGACTTCTCCACCGCGGTGCGTCCCCCTGAGGTGATGCAGGACACCGAGAGCGGTGCCTCGTACGTCCATGTCCCCGCCCAGGTGGTGTCCCGCGTACGCATCCCGCCGAGTCAGGTCTGGGAGCTGATGAAGGCCCTCGAGCAGAACCTCAGCGCGTACGAGCGGGAGAGCGGCAAGAGCGCGCATGACGACGGATGACGCGTACGACGCCGTGATCCTCGCAGGCGGGGCCGCGTCGCGGTTGCGCGGCGCCGACAAGCCCGGTCTGCTCGTCGGCGGGCGGGCGCTGGTGGAGCGCGTCGGCGCGGCCGTGGCGAACGCGCGGCGCATCGTGCTCGTGGGGCCGGACCGTCCCGAGCTGCCCGCCGCGGTCGTCGTCCGGGAGGACCCTCCGGGGGCCGGGCCGGTGCCCGCCCTGCGCGCCGGGCTGGCGCGGGTGGAGGCGTCCTGGGTGGCCGTGCTCGCCGCCGACCTGCCGTTCCTCACCGCCGATGACGTCGACGCGCTGCACCGTCGGGCCCGCGGCCGGGCCGGGGCCGTGTACGTCGACGACGGGGACCGTCCTCAGTGGCTGACCGGCGTGTGGCGGACTTCGGCCCTGCGCGACGCCCTGACCGAGTATCCCGGCGCGTCGCTGCGCGGGCTGATGGCACCGCTCGACCCGGCCCGCGTACGGTCCGCCGGGCGCCGCCGGCCCGCGTGGTACGACTGTGACACGGAGGACGACGTCGCCCAGGCGTCCCGGCTGATCGAGGAGAACGATGCTTGAGGAGTGGCTCGACACGGCATGTGCGGAGCTCGGCATCGACCGCGCGGAGGTCGACCGTGACCTGGTCCTCGACCTCGCCCGCGACGTCGCGCACGGGGTGGCCCGGCCCGCCGCTCCTCTGACGGCCTACCTGCTCGGCCTGGCCGTGGGCCGTGGCGAGCCCGCCCGGGACGCGGCGGCCCGTATCACCGAACTCGCCACCGAGTGGCCCGCGCGCCGGGAGGGCCGGCCGTCGTAGCCGTACGGCCGCCGGGGACGCGGGAGCCGTGACCTCACGACCGCGGGAGACGGGGAGTCCTGGTCTCACGACCGCCGGGGGCGGGGCACGGCGCGGCCGGCGGTCATGGCCGCCACGACCGTGAGGGCGGCGAGCAAGGGCAGCGCGGGGGCGACCGGGCGTACCCAGGTCAGCAGCACCGCCTCCAGCGCGGCACCGCCCAGGGCGGCCGCCAGCACCGCCGCGCGGCGGCGCATGGTGAGCGGTGATCCGGTGGTCGCCGTCTCGGTCATGAGCGAGGTCAGCGTTCCGGTGAGGTAGGTGGTCGCGGCCCCGCTCACCGCGAGCGCGTTGACCGCCGTGCTCTGCACGCCCATCGCCGCGGCGGCCACGGCGATCAGGGCGACCTGCGGGGCGGTGCCGGGGCGGGCCGCCGCGGCGAGCCTGCCGGCGAGCTCGGCGGCCTGCGCGGGCGGCACGACGGCCAGCGCGGCGACGACCCGTCCGGGCCACGGCCCGGCGCCCGCGGGCGACGTCTCCCGCAGCCACGACGCGGCGCCGAGCACCCCGGTCGCGTAGGCCGCGATGGCCACCGCGGAGCGTACGGCGCCGCCCGCGTCGGCGTGGACGACGGCGACGCCGAGCAGCACGAGATTTCCGGTCATGACGCTCGTGAACACGGCGCCCAGCGCGACGAAGCTGAACGCGTCGGCCGCCCCGGAACCCAGCGCGAGCAGAAAGACGGCCGCCGTGACCGCGCCCTCCCGGGGCGCGACCGCCGGCCGTGCGGACCACCCGGAGCGGAACGACCGCGCGAACCGCCGGAACCGCGCCGGCCGCGGCGTTCGTCTCCCAGGGCTCACGCAGGTCGTGTTCCCGCCTGCGCCCGTTCCATGGCCGCCGCGTAGATCCGCCCTGCCTAGCGGATGTCGTCGACCGGGACGGTGTCGCGCAGGAAACCCCGGCGCGCCAGGAACGTGCTCAGGTGTTCCTTGTGGTCGTCGCAGGCCAGCCAGATCTTGCGCCGGTCGGCATCGTGGATCTTCGGATTGTTCCAGCGCAGTGCCCACCGGGCGTCGGCCCGGCAGCCCTTGGCGGAGCACTGGAGGGGTTCGGCGGCGGTCACCTTCCCAGTCTGGCGGATCCGCGAACCGGCCGTGATCCCACGGTGGCGTGATCCGCGCCGCAGCTCATCCACTCCACCCTGACTGTACGTATTCGTAGTGATTTGTTTGGGTTGCGGGTGTCCGGGTAACGGGGGCGCAACGGTTGAGCAGACAGCCGATCCCGCGCGGGCGGGGCTGTCGCTCGTCCCGGGGATCGGCGGAGGAGGAGGAACCGTGCCGTCCGATCGTGGGTCCCGGGACGTCATCGACGTACTCACGAGGGATCATCGCCGAGTGAAGGAGATGTTCGTCCGCGTCATCGCGCTTCCTCCCGGAGACAGCCGGCGCCGCTATTTCGTGGCGAGCGTGATCACCGAGCTCATGCGTCACGCCCTGACCGAGGAGATGTACCTCTATCCGGCGGTCCGGGCCCACGTGCCGGACGGCGACCGGCTCGCCGCGGAGAAGATCGCGGACCACGCCCTGGCACGGCAGACGATCAACGAGCTGGACGGACTCGACCCGTCGGACGCGCGGTTCGACGAGGTGTTCGGCCGCCTCTTCGGAACCACCCAGGAGCATCTCGCGGATGAGGAGACGAACCTCTTCCCGCGACTGGCCGGCGCCTGCGACACCACCATGCTCCACGACCTCGGCACCAAGGTCGAGCGGGCCAATCGGGCGACGCCCGTGTGGCCGTCCGTCGAACCGGCCGACGTCCCGCCGCTCCACGGATGGTCCCGGCCCGGGCTGACCGATCATTCGGGCCCGGGGCTGGACGGCTGGCCGGGCTCCGGACCCCTCACGCGGTGAACAGCAGCAGCCCGAACAGCGCCACCCCCGCGGTGAGCCACGCGGCGTACTCCGCGACATGCCCGGAGTGCGCCGCCCGCAGGCGAGCGACCACGGGCCGCAGAAGGCGCGGCACCGGGTAGCGGAGGCCGAGCACCGCGACCACCGCCGCCAGCACGACGCCGGCCGCTCCGCCGGCGAGCCCGGCGGTGGTCCACAGATGGAGCGGAACGGACGCCGCGCGCCAGACGCCGCCGGACAGCACCGCCGAGACGTAGCCGCCGTGGTCGACGAAGACTCCCGCCGCGTGCGAGACACCGCGGCCCAGCCCGGGGACGAGGCCCAGCGCCACGGCGCCCGCGGCGAGGACGACGGCCGGCGCGGCCATGGTCCAGGGCAGGCGCGACAACCTCGGCCCGGTCTCGGTGTCCTCATGCTCGGCCGTGCCGCCGCCGGACGGGCCCGCGCCGCGGAACACGCGGAGCCACACCCGCAGCACCGCGCCCGCCGTGAGCGCGGACGCCACCACGCCGACCGGCGCGGCCCACCACCAGCCCGCGCGCTCGGCGGCCTCGTCCATCACGGTCTTGCCGGCCCACAGCCCCGAGGGCGGCATTCCCGCCAGGCCCAGACCGCCGACGAGGAACACCGCGCCGGACACCCGCATCGTGCGCCCGCGGCCGTGCAGCTCGCGTTCGTCGAGGGTCTCGAACCGGTTGAGCAGCGTCCCCGCGGCGATGAACAGCGTGGACTTCACGCCCGCGTGGCCGAGCACGTAGTACGCCGCTCCGGCGAGGGAGTCGTGGTCCAGAGCCGCGACCCCGAGCAGGATGACGCCGACGTGGCTGACGGTCGAGTACGCGAGCAGGCGCTTGACGTGGCGCTGCAGGACGCACATGACCCCGCCCAGCAGGGCGGTGGCGACGCCGAGGACGGCCAGGGCGGGCCCGGTCCCGGGCACGGCCCCCGCGAACGTCGCCCAGTACGTTCGCGCGACCGCGTAGGCACCGAGTTCCACCATGACGCCCGAGAACAGCACGCACACCGGCGTGGGGGCGACCGCGTGGGCGTCCGCCAGCCAGAAGTGGAAGGGCGCGGCCGCCGCCTTGACCAGGAAGCCGGTGCAGATCAGGAGGAACGCGACATTGACCAGGCGATGGTCCTGACCAGGCAGCCGCGCCCCCATGGCCGCGAACCCCAACTGCCCGGTCCGGGCGTACAGCAGGCCGATCCCCATCAGCGTGATGTACGCCCCGAGCGAGTTGATCACACCGAAGTTCAGCGCTCCGTGCACCGTCCGCGGCTCTTCGGCCTTGTAGCCGGTCAGGACGTAGGCGATGACGCTCATCAGCTCGAAGAAGACGAAGGCGTCGAACAGGTCTCCGGTGAGGACGAACGCGCACATCGCGGCGGTGAACAGGAGCATCAGCGCGTGGTAGATCGCCTGCACCTCGACGAGGTACCGCCACGAGAACACGAGGGCCGCGAGCGTCAGGACGGCGACGAGCAGCGCGAGGCCCGCCGACATCGGGTCGGCGACGAGCGGGATGCCGACGCTCACACCCGCCCGCGGCCGCCATCCCCCGAGCCACGCGACGACCGGGTGCCGGAGCGCGTCCGCCAGGACGACACCGAGCAGCACCGTCACGGCGAGGACCGTTCCGGTCGCGACCGTGTCGACCAGCGGTCGCGGCAGCCACCGGCCCCCCGCGGCGAGCAGGATCGCGACCATGACGGGTGCCGCGATCGCGGCCTGGAGCATCACTCCAGTGGCCGCAGTTCGTCCGGGTCGATGGTGCCCTGCCGCTTCGCCACCTGGACGGCCAGCGCGAGCAGCAGGGCCGTCGCGGTCGCGTTCACGACGATGTCGGTGAGCGCCATCGCCTGCACGACCGGGTCGACGACCTTCCCGGTGGGCTGGATGTCGGAGAACACCGGAGCGGTCCCGCCCTTGCGGTAGCCGACGGTCAACAGCAGGACGTACGTCGCCGACTGCGTCACCGACAGGCACACCACGACGTGCACCAGGTTCCGGCTCGTCACCATGCCGAAGATCCCCGCGAGCAGGATCCACCCGGCGGCCAGATACGGCAGGTGACTCATGCGCCCTCCTTCGTCGGAGGAGTGACCAGAGACGCTGTGCCCATGATTCACTCGCTGCGCTCGCTCATGCGCCCTCCTTCGTCGGAGGAGTGACCAGAGACGCTGTGCTCATGATTCGCTCGCTGCGCTCGCTCATGCGCCCTCCTCGCGTACGAGGAGCGCCTGCTCGAAGAACTTGGCGAGCACCAGGACGATCGCGCAGCCGACCTCCAGCCCGACCAGCGTGTTCCCCGTTTTCACCAGTCCGGCGCCGGCCAGGCCGACCATCACGAAGGCGCCCGCGGCCAGGGCCTCGCCCGCCTCGAAGGCCGGTACGGGACGCAGCCGTGCCAGCGCGGGATAGTCGCCGGTGAGGTAGAGGAGGTGCAGGGCGGTGCCGAGCACTACGCCGCCCTGGAAGCCGCCGCCGGGGGAGAGGTGACCATGGGCGACGATGTACACGCCCACCAGGAGCGTCACCGGGAGCAGGACGTAGCCCGTGAGACGCAACGCGTCGAACACGTCGGCGGGCCCGTACCCGTGCTCGCCCGCCTCCTCCTCCCGCTCCCGCCGCACCGTACGCAGCAGGACGACGGCCCCGAGCGCGGACGCGAACAGGATCAGCTCCTCGCCCACGGTGTCGAAGGCGCGCTGGTCGAAGTTGACCGACGAGACGACGTTCTTCGTCTTCTCGGCGATCGCGGAGGCCACCGCGCGGTCGCCGTACGGGTGGAACCGGCCCCCGAAGTCGGGCAGGCGGAACGCGGCCAGCACGAACAGCACCCCGAGCCCGGCCGCGCCGACGGCGAAGACGGCGAACCGCACCCCGCGGCTCACCGGCGTTCGCCGCCCTGCTTGCGGATCGCGTGGATCGCCAGGATCACCACCAGCGGAACCACGACCGTGCCCACGGCGATCTGCGAGAGCGCGACGTCGGGCGCCTGCAGGACCAGGAACAGGATGCCGAGTGTCACCCCGTAGGCGGACAGCACGATCGCCTGGCGGGCCGGGTCGCGGGTCAGCACGACCGCGGTCGCCATGACGACGACCAGCACCAGGGACACGATGAGGACGGCGTCAGTCATCGGGCCCTCGCCGCGCCCGTGCGGTGGCGACGACGGTCGCCGGTCCGGTGCCGATGAGCAGCAGGCCGATGAGGACCAGCTTGAACACGTCGTGCCAGGACGACCACGTGCGCAGCGCGAGCCCCGCGACGACCAGAGGGGCGGCCAGCACCGTCACCGGCCCGATGAAGTGCAGCCGTGCGAACAGGTCCCTGGTCAGCACCAGCCGGATCGCGCTCAGCGCCGCGACGGCGACCCCCGCCCAGATCAGGACGGTGCTCACAGGGTCCGCCCGATGAACCGGGCGTACACCAGGGAGCCCGCGAACGACAGCAGGCCGAGCACGAACGCGACGTCGAGGTAGGCGGGCCGGTCGTACCCGGCGGCCAGGAGCAGGAGGACCAGTGTCGCCGCCGGTCCCGCGAGGATGAGCCCGGTCAGCCGGTCGGCCGGATCGCCCCACAGGGTCGCGAGCAGACAGGGCCCGACGGCGGCGATCAGCAGGACCAGCGCGGCGGTCAGCATGAGGTCAGCTCCCGTTCGAGGCGAGAGGGGCGGTCCTCCGCGCGGTGCACCCGGATGGTGTCCCGGTCCGGGGACACCTGGGTGACGTACGCGCCCGGCGACACCGACAGCAGGAGGGTCAGCACACCGTCGCGGTGGGACGGCGGCGAGACCTCGGCGAACCGGCCCCGCCGGGCCGGTCGCAAAAGCAGGACGCAGTCGCGGAGGATCTGCGGGGGCAGCAGGAGCAGGGCGCGGAGCCGTGGGCGGGCGACCGCCAGGTCGGGCAGCAGGGTTCGCCGCGTGGCGACCGCCGCCGTGGCCCCGACCGCCGCCGCGGCGGCCCCGACGATGAGCTCGGTCACCGAGACCGTCGAGATGATCCCCAGGTAGATCACGTACAGGGCCGCCCACCACGCCGCCGACTCGATGACGGACCGCGTCAGGCCGGCCGTCCGGTCGTCGTGCCCGGATCCTCCGCCCGCGCCGCCTGGCCGTCGTCGTCGGAACACGAATGGCCGTATACCCGCTCGCCCGACCCGAAACCCGGACGCTGCGCGGCGGTCCGCTGCCGCGTCGGGTCGATGAACACGTGCGGGGTGACGGACAGCCGTTCCCCGACCCGCCGGTCGATGTCCTCGGCCATGTCCTCGACCTCCTCGGCGGTGATGTCGTCGACGAAGCTCGCCCGCGCCGCGATGAGGAGATGGTCGGGCCCGAGTCGCATCGTCAGCAGCTCGGCCACGTCGTCGACGCCCTCGGTCGCATTGATCTCCTCGGCGATCAGCCGCTGCTCGTCGGGGTCGGCCGCGTGGCCGATGAGCATGTCCCGGCTGTCGCGGCCGAGACGGTACGCGACGACGATGAGCAGCACGCCGACGGCGACGGACGCGGCACCGTCCCACACCGAGGAGCCGGTGAGCTGGGTGAGCAGCAGACCGCCCCCGGCGAGGACGAGACCGATGACGGCGGCGGTGTCCTCGAACAGTGCTGCCTTGACCGTCATGTCCGGGCTGCGGCGCACGTGGTCCAGTACCTCCCGGCCCTGATGCTCGGCCTCCTGCCGCATCTGGTGGACGGCACGGGCGAACGAGATCCCCTCGGCCACGAACGAGACGGCCAGCACGATGTACGCGATCAGCGGGTCCTCGTGCCCATGGGGCCGCAGCATCGCGAGGATGCCCTCGAACACGGAGAATCCGGCACCCGCCACGAAGATCCCGAAGGCCGCCAGCAGCGACCAGAAGTAGCGCTCCTGCCCGTAGCCGAACGGGTGGTCGCGGTCCGGCGGCCGGTTGCTCTTGCGCAGCGACGTGAGCAGGAACGCCTGATTGAGGGTGTCGGCGAGGGAGTGGGCCGCCTCGGCGAGCATCGCGCTCGAACCGGAGATCAGGCCGGCGGCCAGTTTGGTCGCGGCGACCACCAGGTTGGCGGCCCCGGCGACGAGGACCGTACGACGGGTTGACCGATTCATGGGGGTTCCGTTACCCGCGCAAGACCCGTCGATACGTGCCCGTCCGAGTCGCCTGCGCGAGGAGGCCGAGTCGCCTGTGCGGGGCGGCAGGGCCGCCTGCCGCAGGACGGTCGGACCCGGCCCCCGGCTCGGGGCGGTCGACGGCGGTCGCTAAGGGATGCGCCCCGTTCGGCCGACCGGCCACGGGAAATGGCCGGTCGGCGATGCTGGATCGATACGAAGGGTGGATCCGCCGACACGGACGCAGCGTCTAACGTGACGACCGCACGTCCCCCTTTCCCCCACCTCAGGATCTGCTGATGATCGAGGCGAAGAACCTCACCAAACGTTACGGCGACAAGGTCGCCGTGCATGATCTGTCCTTCACCGTCGAGCCCGGCAGGGTCACCGGGTTCCTCGGGCCGAACGGCGCCGGGAAGTCGACGACGATGCGTCTGCTGCTCGGGCTCGACCGCGCGGACGGCGGTGACGCGACCATCGCCGGCCGGCACTACCGGGACCTGCCGCGGCCGCTCTCGGTGGTCGGCGCGCTGCTGGAGGCACGGGCGGTCCACACCGGGCGCAGCGCCTACAACCATCTGCTGTGCCTGGCCCAGACCCAGGGCGTCGGCGCCAAGCGCGTCCAGGAGGTCATCGACCTGGTCGGGCTCCACGAGGTCGCCCGCAAACGCGCCGGCGGTTTCTCGCTGGGCATGGGCCAGCGGCTCGGCATCGCGGCGGCCCTGCTCGGCGACCCGGCCGTGCTGATCCTCGACGAGCCGGTCAACGGCCTCGATCCCGAGGGGATCCTGTGGATCCGCAACCTGATGAAGTACCTCGCCGCCGAGGGGCGCACCGTCTTCGTGTCGAGCCACTTGATGAACGAGATGGCGGTCACCGCCGAGCACCTCATCGTCATCGGCCGGGGGCGGCTCATCGCGGACTGCTCGACGGAGGAGTTCATCGAGCGCAGCACCGAGCAGCAGGTGGTCGTCCGCAGCCCGGACGCGGAACGGCTCGCCGCCATCATCGGTGAGGAGGGCGGCAAGACGACCCTGGACGGCGACGGCGCCCTCCTCGTGTCCAACCTGGAGGCTCCGCGCATCGGCGAGCTCGCCGCCGCGGGCGGCTTCGTGCTGCACGAGCTGACCCCCCGGCGCGGCTCGCTGGAGGAGGCATTCATGGAGCTGACCCGCGAGAGCGTCGAGTACGGCGCGGCGTCGGCCTCGGACGTCGAAGGAGACCCGCGATGACCACCGCTACCAGCGCGCCCGCCGGCCCGGCCGCTCCCGCCGACCACCGGCCGGGCTTCCACCACCTGCTGCTGAGCGAGTGGACCAAGATCCGCTCCGTGCGCTCGACGGTGTGGTCGCTGATCCTGCTGGTCGTCCTCGACCTGGGCTTCACCGCCCTGTTCACGGCCGTCACCGCCGCGCAGTGGGACAAGACCGACCCGGCGGGACGCGCGGCCGTGGCCGCCGACCCGACGAGCACGATCCTCGGCAGCGGGTTCTTCCTCAGCCAGCTCACCGTCTGCGTGCTCGGCGTCATGGTGATGGCCTCGGAGTACTCCACCGGGATGATCCGCGCCAGCCTCCTGGCGGTGCCCCGGCGGCTGCCCATGCTCGCCGCCAAGGCGACGGTGTTCGGCCTGCTGATCCTGGTCCTCGGGACGGTGGTGTCGTTCGCCTCCTTCTTCATCGGCGCGCCGATCCTCCACTCCAAGGTGCCGGTGTCGCTGAGCGACCCGGGCGTCCTGCGCGCCATCGTCGGCGGCGGGCTGTACCTCGCCCTGCTGGGGCTGTTCGCGCTGGCGATCGGCGGGATCGTCCGGCACACCGCGGCGGGCATCACGGGAGTGATCGGGTTCGTGCTGGTCCTCGCGCCGTTGGCCCAGTTGCTGCCCGGCAGCATCGGCAAGCACGTCCACGCCTACCTGCCGTCCGAGGCGGGCCACCTGATCGCCCAGGCGCATCAGGGCAAGAGCGACCTCCTGACCCCGTGGCAGGGGTTCGGGGTCTTCTGCCTCTGGATCGTCGTCATGCTGGCGATCGCGGCGATTCTGTTGAAGCGGCGCGACGCCTGACGGGCGGTGAACGGGCGGCCGGCGGCTCGCCGCCCTGGTCGACCGGGAATCAGCCCAGGTCGGCGGCGAACTGAATAAGGGGAGAAAAGTGGCGACGCCGGGAGGATACGGGGGCAATCCTCCCGGCGCCGCAATCATCGGTGTTCCGACGGGGGCCCGGAACACCGGCACGGGCGCCCCGACGGGGGACCAGAGCGCCGGAACAAATCGTACACCGAACCCCCCCTCTGTTAGTCAAGAGATTGTCACGAGCCGATTTCGTCGCGCGGGCCGGAAATCTCTTTTCGGTCAACGGTGTTTGGCTCGTACGGCGTGAATCGGGAGGCCGAGTCGGGCTCACGGCCGCCGTTCGCAAAGATGACGGCGACGTAGGGCAGCAGCACCGCGCCGAGTAGCGCGACGATCGCCAGCCACCGCCACGCGCCGTGAAGCGTCACGGCGAAGATGATGCTCAGCAGGAAGCAGAGCGCTCGCACGCCCATCGTGAGCAGGTAGCGGCGCTCGCGGTAGCCGATGTCCTCGGACAGGGGCCGGCGGGCGTCCGTCACCGTGTACACCACGGGCCGCTCATGTCGCCGGGTCGACGGTCTCACCTTCACACCTCCACGGTAGTCCTCGGACGAAACCGGGCAAGTGTCCGGGTGATCCGTGCCGGTCCGGTACGACGCCCCCCGCCCGAGACGGCCCGCCGGGTCGCCCGGCCACCTCGGGCGACGCGGCGGGACGGGGACGCTCGCTTCGCGTCGCATGGCGCGTGCGGCGGGCGGGAAGAAGGATCAAAGCATGTTCATCGCGGCGCGGGAGGAACTGTCATGACGGACCGGACATACCGGGTAACGGAGATCGTGGGCACCTCACCGGACAGCGTGGACGCCGCGATCCGCAACGCGATCAGACGGGCCGGGCAGACGCTGCGGCACCTGGACTGGTTCGAGGTCACCGAGGTGCGCGGCCAGATCGTCGACGGCGAGGTCGCCCACTACCAGGTGGGCCTCAAGGTGGGCTTCCGCCTCGAGGACACCTGAGCGGCACGCTCGCCGCACACGCGGCGACGGACCGACCGCCCCGGTCTCCCGTACGGCCACCGGCCTCGTACGGGCCCCTGTGTCTCCCGTACGGTTCCCGGTCCATGCGGACCGCGCTGGATCTCCGTACGGCGACGGGACCCCGTACGGAGACCGGAGCGCCGACGGCCGTCCGACCGGTCCGAGCCGGCCGACCGCTTTGTGGACGCGGTCGGCCGACTTTACGGACATAGTCGGCAGGGGAGATCGTTAGCTGGCTTTGCTGACCGTCGACATGTTGAAGTCGGTGATCCGGAGCGGCGGCATCGCCGTACGGGTGAAGTAGTCGGACCACTCGCGGCCGAGCGTCCGCTGTGACGCGCCGGCCTCCGCGATGCGGGCCAGCATGCCGACCGGGCTCTCGTTGAACCGGAAGTTGTTCACCTCGCCGACGACCTCGCCGTCCTCCACGAGGTACACGCCGTCGCGGGTCAGGCCGGTGAGCAGCAGCGACTGCGGGTCGACCTCGCGGATGTACCAAAGGCAGGTGAGCAGCAGTCCGCGACGGGTGCCCGCGATCATCTCGTCGAGCGTCTTCGCGCTGCCCGGCACCTCCATCAGCAGGTTGTCGACGCCGGGAGTGAACGGCAGGCCGGTCAGCCCGGCCGAGTGACGGGTCTGCAGCAGCGCGGACAGCCGGCCCTCGGAGATCCAGTCGACCGACCGGAGCGCGACCCCGTTGTCGAACGCCGACGAGTCACGGCTGGACGCGTGCGCCACCGCGAACGGCGTGCACTCCAGGCCGGGCGCCGCCGGGTCGCTGTACAGCCGGACCGGCGTGTCGGTCAGGCTCTCGCCGACCCTGGTGCCGCCGCCCGGCTTGCTGAAGACGGTACGGCCGTCGTTCGCGTCACGGGCCCCGGCGGACCAGTAGAGGTAGATCATGAGGTCGGCCACCGCGCTCGGCGGCAGCAGCGTCTCGTAGCGGCCGGCGGGCAGGTCGATCCGCCGCCGCCCCCACTCGAGGCGCCGGGCGAGGTCGTCGGCGAGCGCCGTGACGTCGACGTCGCGGAAGTCCCGGGTGCCGACGCCGTTCCAGGCGGACCGGGACAGGTCGTCGGACTTGGCGTTCAGCTCCACCTTTCCGGTCGGCTCGTCGGACCGGAGCCGCAGTCCGGCCGAGGTGCCGAGGAAGGTGGTGTTCATCGAGTGTTCGGCGAAGCCGTACAGCCTGCGGGCGTTCCCCTCAGCCGCGGCGAACGCCTCCCCGAGCGACGGCGCGAAGCCCTCGAAGACGCCGATGGACGTCTCGGCCGGCGGGTCCTCCCAGCGGCCGCTCGGACCGGCCTCGGCCGCCTCGATCAGCGACGTGGCGTCCTCGGCCGGGGCGTTGTCGGCCGCCGCGCGCTCGGCCGCGCGGACCAGGTCCTCGACCTGGTCCGGAGTCACTCCAGCACGGGACATGACACCCGTCGAGACGCCGTCGGCCTTGTTCTTGATCGCGATGACGGTGAGCCGCCGGGAGCGGGTGACGCCGTTGGTGGTCAGCGTGTTGCCCGCCCAGCGCAGGTTCGTGCCGCTGGACTCCTCGGCGATGACGACGCAGCCGTCGGTGCGCGACAGCGACAGCGCCCGCTCGACCGTCTCCTGCGGGGTGGTCACTTGCCCGCCTCCTTCACCGCGTTGAGGATGTTGACGCCGCGGAACAGCGCGGCGGGCGTGCCGTGGCTGACCGGCGCGACCTGGCCGGGCTGGCCCTTGCCGCAGTTGAACGCGCCGCCGAGGACGTAGGTCTGCGGCCCGCCGACGGCCTCCATCGAGTTCCAGAAGTCGGTGGTCGTCGCCTGGTAGGCGGCGTCCCGCACCTGGCCCGCGAGCCGGCCGTTCTCGATCTTGAAGAACCGCTGGCCGGTGAACTGGAAGTTGTAACGCTGCATGTCGATCGACCAGCTCTTGTCGCCGACCACGTAGAGCCCGCGCTCGACGCCGGCGATGAGCTCCTCGGTGGACGGGCCGTCCGGGGCCGGCTGCAGCGAGACGTTCGCCATCCGCTGCAGCGGCATGCTCGACGGCGAGTCGGCGAACGCGCAGCCGTTGGACCGCTCCGCCCCGGTCAGCCGCGCGATCCGCCGGTCCAGCTGGTAGCCGACGAACAGACCGTCGCGGACGATGTCCCAGCGCTGCGTCTCGACGCCCTCGTCGTCGTAGCCGATCGTGGCCAGGCCGTGCTCGGCGGTGCGGTCCCCGGTGATGTTCATGACCTTGGAGCCGTACTGCAGGCTGCCGAGCTTGTCGGACGTCGCGAAGGACGTGCCGGCGTAGGCCGCCTCGTACCCGAGCGCCCGGTCGAGCTCGGTCGCGTGCCCGATCGACTCGTGGATGGTCAGCCAGAGGTTCGACGGGTCGATGACGAGGTCGTACGTCCCGGCCTCGACCGACGGCGCCGCGAGCTTCTCGGCCAGCAGCTCGGGGATGCGGGCCAGCTCGTCGTCCCAGTCCCACGCGTTGCCGGTGAGGTACTCGTAGCCGTGGCCGGCCGGCGGGGCGAGCGTGCGCATCGTGTCGAACGCGCCGTCGCGGATGCCGACGGCGGTCAGCACCGGGTGCAGCCGCACCCGCTGCTGCGTCGTGACGGTCCCCGCCGTGTCGGCGTAGAACTTGTTCTCCTTGACCTGCAGGAGCGACGCGTCGGCGTGCGCGACGCGGTCGTCGCGCAGCAGCCGGGCGCTCCAGTCGGCCAGCAACGCGGTCTTGTCGCGTACGGCGACGTCGAACGGGTCGACCTCGTACGCGGAGATCCAGACCCGCTCGCCATGCGCCGGCTCGGCGGCCAGCTCGATGCGTTCGCGGTTGATGGCCGCGGCGACCTTGGCGACCTCGACCGCCTGCTCGGCGACCCGGACGGCCGCGTCCGTGGTCAGGTCGATGCCCGAGGCGAACCCCCAGGTACCGTTCAGGATCACCCGGACGGCGAAACCCGTGTCGTCGGCGTCGATGGCCGTCTCGAGGTTGCCGTCGGACAGGCGCAGCGTCTGGTGACGGATGCGCTCGAGGCGGAAGTCGACGTGCTCCGCGCCGAGTTCGCGCGCCCTGGACAGCGCCGCGTCGGCCAGCGCCCGCGACGGTAGCGCGGTGAAGTCTGAGTCGATCTCTCTCACTTGAGCAACCTATCGCGTCCTACAAAGACCGGCCGGTCCTCCTTGGCGGTGCCGTGCTCGTGTTACCTATCGGTAGGGCAATAGGCTCGCCACGATCGAACTGGAGGTTTGTCGAATGAGTCGCTCCGTCCTGGTCACCGGAGGCAACCGGGGAATCGGGCTGGCCATCGCCCACGAGCTGAAGGACGCCGGGGACGCCGTCGCCGTGACCTACCGCTCCGGAGAGCCCCCGGAGGGCCTGTTCGGAGTGCGCTGTGACATCACCAGCGCGGAGGACGTCGACGCCGCGTTCGGGAAGGTCGAGGCCGAGCAGGGCCCGGTCCAGGTGCTCGTCGCCAACGCCGGCATCACCAGGGACAACCTGCTGGCGCTGATGAGCGAGGACGAGTTCACCTCCGTCCTCGACACCAACCTCACCGGCGCCTATCGCGTCGCCAAGCGCGCCGTCCGCGGCATGATGCGCAAGCGCAACGGCCGGATCATCCTCGTGTCCTCCGTCGTCGGGCTGCTCGGCTCCGGCGGCCAGGCCAACTACGCCGCCTCCAAGGCCGGCCTCGTCGGCTTCGCCCGGTCGCTGGCCCGCGAGCTCGGTTCGCGCAACATCACGGTGAACGTCGTGGCGCCCGGCTTCGTGGACACCGACATGACCGCCGCGCTGGGGGAGGACCGCCAGACCGAGATCAAGAAGCAGATCCCGCTGGGCCGCGTCGCCCAGCCGGCCGAGATCGCCAAGGCCGTCCGCTTCCTCTCCGGGGAGGACGCCGCCTACATCACCGGCGCCGTGATCCCCGTCGACGGCGGCCTCGGCATGGGTCACTGACCCGGCGTATCCCCGAAACGAGCACCGGGCCGCGGGCGACCGGCGGCCGACATCTGGAAATGGGACACTGAATGGGCATTCTCGACGGTAAGCGGATCCTCGTCACCGGCGTCCTCACCGACGCCTCCATCGGCTTCCACGTGGCGCGGCTCGCCCAGCTGGAGGGCGCCGAGGTCGTCCTCACCGGGTACGGTCGCATGTCGCTCGTCGAGCGCATCGCCAAGCGGCTCCCGGAGGCCGCGCCGGTCATCGAGCTGGACGTCACCGACGCCGAGCACCTCGACGGCCTCGCCGGGAAGGTCGCCGAACACGTCGACGGGCTCGACGGGATCGTGCACTCCATCGGGTTCGCGCCGCAGACCGCCATGGGCGGCAACTTCATGAACACCCCGTGGGACGACGTCGCCACCGCCGTGCAGATCTCGACGTACTCCCTCAAGTCCCTGACGGCCGCCTGCCTGCCGCTGATGAAGAACGGCGGCTCGGTCGTCGGCCTGGACTTCGACGCCACCCAGGCCTGGCCGGTGTACGACTGGATGGGCGTGGCGAAGGCCGGCCTGGAGTCGACCGCCCGCTACCTCGCCAAGTACCTCGGCCCGGACGGCGTGCGCGTCAACCTCGTCGCCGCCGGACCGCTCAAGACCATGGCGGCCAAGAGCATCCCGGGCTTCGAGGAGTTCACGAACGTCTGGCCGGACAAGGCCCCGCTGGGCTGGGACGTCGCGGACCCGGAGCCGACCGCCAAGGCCTGCGTCGCGTTGCTGTCCGACTGGTTCCCCGCGACGACGGGCGAGATCGTCCACGTCGACGGCGGCGTGCACGCCGTCGGCGGCTGAAGTTCGAGAATGGCCTGGCGCCCCGCCTGCTCGGCGGGGCGCGCGGTGGCCGGTGGCGGGTTGGCGTCGGTGGCCTCGCCGAGGTGGCGGGTGCCGAACCGCCCGGATGGTCCGGCTCTCTCAGGAACCGGGCGTGAGTAGAGGGGCTTTCGTAGGTCCGGTGTCAGGTGGACCGAGTGTCCTCCAGGACAGTGACCTCGACGCACTCGCCGCCGGAGTTGCCGCTGCGACTGCTCTTCCTCCACGGCTGCTGCTTGAGATTCACAGGTACTCCTTCACCTTGTTCAGGCTGTCCTCGCCCGGCAGCGCCGACGTCCGGACGAGATCCCACGTTAACGTGATCTCCCGGACACGCGCCTGCTGATCGATCAGATAGCCGCCGCGCACGGCATCGACGTAGGCGATGTCCGCGCCGTCGTGGAAGCTGAGGATGGTGAACGCCCCTTCCAGTCCGGCGTACGTCTGCGCGGACTCGGGGACGACCTGAAGTGTGATGTTGTAGCGGTCGCTGATTTCGAGGAGATGCTCGAGCTGGGCGGCCATGACGTCTGGTCCGCCGACCTGGCGGCGAAGCGCCGCTTCATCGATCAGCGCCCATAGCCGGGCGGGCGCGGGGTCCTCGCGGAAGAGGATCCGCTGACGCTCCAGGCGGGCCGCCACGGAGTGCTCCAGCTCGTCAGGACTTCGCCCGGCCCGGAGGACGGCCGTGGCGTAGCCCTCGGTCTGGAGAAGGCCGGGGATGAGCAGAGGCGCGTGCGTTCTTGCCTGGTCGGCGGTTCGTTCCTTCTCGACGTATCCCCGGAAGAAGCTGGGGACGGCCTCTTTCTTGATCAGCTCGTACAGGTGACCGAAGCGGTCGGTGCGGAAGTAGGCGTCGAGGGCTTCCGCGTGATGGCGCCTGGGGATGCGTTCGGCGAGTTCGAACATGCTCACGATGGGTCTGGTCCAGCGGAGTTCGGCGGCCAGTTGGTCCTGGGTGAGTTTTTCGTGCTCGCGGTGCCTTCGTAGCTCATATCCGAAGTAGGCGGTGGGGGAATCGCCCGGTCTGAGCTGCTTTGCTGGTCTTCCCATTTATGCCCCTTATGTTGACGAGGTGTTTGTCGCTAGTCGGGGTGCGCCGCCTTGTGACGAAAAGCGGGTGGCCAGCATAACGCCGTCCTGCCATGGTGAGAAAGAAGCAACTGAGAACAGGAACGGGATAACCACGACACAGAGGGGAGCTGGCCGTGCCGGTGCTACGCGGCGACCCCGATCAAAGATGCGTTATACACTCGACGGCGGACCGCCGATCGGTGAAGCGCATCCGGCGCTTCGTTCGAGACGTACTCACAGACTGGAAATGTGACGAGCCGCTGATCGATAACGCGATCTCCGTCGTCGCCGAGCTGACCAACAACGTCATTCTCCACGTAGCGAACGTCACCAAACTTCGGGTCGCGGTATCCCGTGAGGCCGGGAAGATCTGTCTTGAAGTATGGGATCCGTCCGATGAGATCCCTGAGCCGCGTCACGCGGGCGTCGAGGACACCGTCGGCAGAGGTCTCGCCATGGTCGAGGCGCTGTGCGAGTCGTTCGAATGGCGGTGCGACGACCGCGGCAAGATCGCGAGGGCGGTGCCATGCGCCGAGTGACGGGGATCGGCAAGGCGGACGCCGACAGGATGACCGCGCGGATCGAAGGGCGTCACCCCGGTTGGATCGTCGGCTACGGCGTCTGTCACGGATATGGCTACGAAGGCCAGGAGTTGAGGCCTTGGTGGGCGCTCACGGACCGGCTGGCGAGTAGGACGTTCTTTGTGCGACTCGAAGCCGATTCGGCGGCCGAACTGGAGAAGCGGATGGCCTACTACGAGGACCGGCTCGCCAGACGCCAGGACTTCGGCATATTCGCGAATTTCCCGGTGTCGGGCTATCTCCTGAAGCCGGATGAAAGCCAAGTAGAAACGACGCTGGTCGCATGATCTCCACCACGCTGATGTCTTCGGAGACGACCCGCATCAGCACCGTGGTCACCAATATAGGCGCGACGGTGAAGGGCGCAGGTCGGTAAACAGCTTCACGTCCGTAGCAGCATCATCAACCGGAAGGAGCCGGTCGTGACGATCACGACGGAACATCCTCTGCACCAGGCCCAGGTCGATCCGAAGGACCCACGCGACCTCGTCTCGCCCGAGGTCTTCGAGAAGGTCACCACGCACCTCGCCAAGAAGATGGAGGTGACGAAGGTCTACGCCGAGCGGATGTTCGGCCAGGCCCTCGTCTTCCTCAAGGCGTATGCCGACACCCGCAAGGCCAAATCCAAGGCCATGCTGCTGCCGGACGGCACGGGCTACCGGGTCGTCCCGGACGTCACGGTCGACCCGGCCTGGCACGCCTTCATCGAGCACACCGAGGACTACGTGCCGTTCTGCCGGGAGATCGCGGGCGAGTACATCCACCACCGGCCGGTGCTGACCGCGGAGATGCGGTCCGGCCACGCGCTGGAACACACTCTCCCGGCGCTGTACGCCACCGGCTACCGCGTAGACCCCGAGTTCTGGTCCACCGCGACGAGTTGCTGCCCGCCCTGCTGCGCACCGCCCATCCTTCCCCCGCTTTCCTAGATTAGGAGTCCCATGCGCACCGCCTGGACCGAGCTGCCTGGACAACTCCAGGCAGCGATAAAGGACCGCGCCGGTCGGATTCGCGCCCTCCAACCGGCTACACGGGGAAACCACGCGGACTTCGCGTCCACGTTGTACACCCCGGACGGACGTGTATTCGTCAAGGCCGCGCGGAAGGTGTCGACGGACGTCGACGGTCCCGAGGTCCGGGCGCTGCGCTGGGAAGCGGCGATCAATCCGTACGTGGCCGAGCTCGCCCCCCGGCTTCTGTGGCGTGCGGAGGCCGGAGGGTGGCTCGCCCTCGGATTCGAACATGTAGCCGGCCGACATGCCGATTACTCGCCCGGCTCTCCAGATCTGGCCGCACTCGATCGGGTGATTCGTACGCTTCAGGAGACGGTCACTCCTGAAGCGGTCAAGGGTCGCGTGGAACGCCGTTGGACTTTGGCGGATGTCGACGTGTCCGGTGCGGCCGGTGATGTGCTGCTGCACACTGACATCAACGCGGACAACCTGCTGATCACCCCGGACGAACGTGTCTATCTCGTGGACTGGGCGTTCGTCGCACGAGGTGCGGCCTGGGTCGAGTTGGGCTTGATGATTCCGTGGCTGATCAAGGCCGGTCATAGCCCTTCCCGGGCGGCGGCATGGGCCGAACGGTTCCCGGCATGGAACCGGGCCGATTCAGCCGCGATCGATGCGTTCTCCATGGCGCTCGCACAGTGCTGGCGCGTGCGATGTGAGCACAACCAAGCAGAATGGGTCGCAGAGCGCGCGGCGCTCACGCGACAGTGGGCTGAACATCGACTGAGAGGGCGAGAGGTGAACGGCGTGGGCGAGAAGCCGAGCGGCGTCAGCTGGGCCTGATCCGCCCCGCGTAGGTGACGGTGGCCGGTATCGCATCGCCGACTCCTCTGCTCAGCTCACCGTGCGGGGTTCTTCGCGGGTCCGATCGGCGTCGGTGGCGGCACGCCGCGTCGCGGTCGTCAGGCTCGGTTCCAGCAGGCGTACGGCGACGAGGGCGAGGCAGTCGATCGCGCCGAGGGCGACCCACGGCAGGGCGCGGTGGACACTGAACAGCCGGGTGAAGAACGCGGGCGCGATGATCCCGGCGAGGGTGAACGAGTACTGGAAGGCGGCCATGTAGCGGCCCCTGAGCTCGACGGGGGAGATCGCGGCCGCCAGTGCCATCGAGACCGGTGCGTGCATCACCTCGGCCAGGGTGAACAGCACCGTCGCGCCGGCCAGCACGGGGATCGTCACGGCCGGCCGACCGGGGACGAGACCGGACAACACGAAGCACCACGTGGCCCACAGGGCGGTCGAGGCCATCAGCACCCGGGTGCGCCGGTACCCGGCGAGCCGTTCGATGACGGGTGCGGCCAGCACCGACACCAGGACGGTGTTGCCCACGAAGAGCGCGGACGCGAGCCAGGACGGCCCTCGCAGGCCGGTGAGCACGAAGGTGGGCAGGGCCAGGCCGAGCATCATGCTCGTCATCGCCAGGGCGGTGTTGATCCCGGTCAGGGCGAGGAACGGGCGGTCCCGGAAGAGCGTTCCATACCCGGATCGGGCCCGTCCGGTGCCGTCGTGGCGCCGTGGCGCGCGGACGAAGACGCCGATCGCGGTGGCGGCCACCGCGAAACAGCCGGCCGCGCCGTAGGCGACCGCGCGATAGATAGCAGGACGGCCGTCGGCGATGACGGCGCCCGTGACCAGGCCGCCCGCACCCAGCCCCGCGGTGCGGGCCATGTTGGCCCAGGCGAACCATGAGTCGGGGCTCCGGCCGGAGGCGCTCGCGTCGGCGTAGTCGGCGAGCGCGGTGAAGACGCAGGACCAGAAGAACCGGACGCCCACGGCCACCAGGCTCGCCGCGAGGAGGACGCCGACGGGCGTCTGCACCCGAATGTACGCGAGGTAGCCGAGCGCCTGCACGACCTGGGCCGCGACGACCAGAGGCAGGGCGCCCAGTCTGTCGGCCAGGGAGCCGGCCCAGATGGGGATCGGGAGCGTCACGGCGTTGGCGACGCTGATCAGTACGCCGAGAAGGCCGAGCGGGATGTGGGAGAACCGGGTGAAGAAGACCAGGGACAACGGAAGAAAGAGCCCGTTGCCGACCGAGTCGATGACCAGGGCGCCGATCAGGACGCCGCCACCACGGGCCTTGATCGAATCGGTCATCTCCGGTGTCACTGTAATCGAACACAGGCTCGGACGGCGGTCGACGGCAGGTCGCCGGCGACCCGCGCCGAGGGGCGGGTGCCGAGCCGCCCAGGTGGTCGAGTTCGGTGAGACCACCGCATCGCCGCCAGGATGATGACACCCCTCAGGGGGTGGTCAGTGATGGCCGCCGTAGGTCTCTTCGTCGGCGTCGGCGGCGTTGATCTCGGCCGCGGTCAGTAGGGCGCCGAGCAGGCCGGGGAAGCGCGCGTCCAGATCCTCCCGGCGCAGGGACAGCAGGTTCTCGCGGCCGTAGGGACGCTGCCAAATGATCCCGCTGTCTCGCAGGACCTTCCAGTGGCGCGTCAACGTGGACTTCGACACCCCGTCGAGGATCGTCCCGCAGGGGTGCTCCCCGCCGGCGGCGAGCGTACGGACGATCTGCAGTCGCCGCGGGTTCCCCAAGGCCGTGAGGACGTTCTCCAACCGGATCTGGTGGCGTTCTGGGTGCTGAGGGATCACGTACCGAGTGTATGTACGCGTACCGACGAACATCCAACCCTCCTCTCTTGCGCAATCATACGTCAGTTGACATACCTACGTACTGTTCGCAAATATGCGTACATTCGAACCTAGAGAACGGTGGGCGAATGACCGATTCATCCGTGGGGTCGAGCCGGGGCCCGGTGGGCCGGGCGCGACTGGGCTGGAGCCTGGCCCTGCTCGCGCTGGCCCAGCTGATCTTCGCACTCGACCTCAACATCGTGTTCGTGGCGCTGCCGGAGATCGGCGCCGACCTGGGCTTCTCGGATCAGACCCAGCAGTGGGTCGTCAGCGCCTATGTGGTGTTCGCCGGAGGGTTCCTGCTGCTGGGGGGACGCGCGGCCGATCTGCTCGGCCGTCGAAGGATCTTCGTCCTCGCCCTCACCGTCTACGCCGTGTCCTCACTGGCCGGCGGTTTGGCGGGCGCCCCGGGCGTCATCATCGTGGCCCGGGCGGTTCAGGGCATCGGCGGGGCGCTCCTGCTGCCCTCCACCCTGTCACTGATCAATACGCTCTTCGAGGAAGGGCCCCGGCGGAACCGCGCGCTCGCCGTGTGGGGCGGCGCCGGAGCCAGCGGGCTCACCGTCGGCGCGCTGCTCGGCGGAGTCCTCACCCAAAGCTTCGGCTGGCCCGCGGTCTTCTTCGTCAACGTGCCCTTGGCCGCCCTCGTCGCCCTGGGCGCACTGGCCGTCATGCCGCGTGACGGCCGCCGCCAGGAGAATCGCAGATTCGACCTGCCCGGCGCGCTGACGGTGACCGGCGGTGCCACCCTGCTCGTCTTCGCACTGGTCCAGGGGCCGGTGGCCGGCTGGTGGTCCGCGGAGATCATCGTCGCAGCGGTTCTGGCGCTGACGCTGCTGGTCGCCTTCGCGATCGTGGAACTGCGGAGCGCCGATCCCCTGATGCCGCTCCGGCTGTTCCGTAATCGCAGCCTCGTCGTCGGGGTCGCGGTCACGTTCATCTACATGGCGACGTTCGGCACTCTCCCGTACTTCCTGACGGTGCTGCTGCAGACCGTGCACCGATTCAGCGCTCTGCAGACCGGCCTCGCCTTCCTCGTGCCCTCTCTCGCGATCGCGGCCGGCACCCAACTGGGCGAGCGCCTGGCGACCCGCCTCGGGATCCGCACCACGCTCCTGACCGGCTTCGGCATCGGCACGGTCGGCACACTCGTCCTCGCGCTCGGCTTCCATGCCGGCAGCGGTTACGCCGCGATCCTCCCAGGGCTGATCGTCTCGGGCGTGGGCCAGGGCATCACCTGGACCGCCATGTGGATCGCCGCGGCCGCCGGAGTCGCCCCCCGCGAACAGGGCGTCGCGTCCGGCATGGCCTCAACGACGCTGAATCTGGGCAACGCCATCGGCCTCGCCGTGCTCGTGGCGATCGCCAACTCCCGCGCCGGGGGGTCGTCAGGGCCGGTGCTGCGTTCCTCGATCGCCGACGGCAGCCGCACCGCCGTCTTCATCGCCGCCGGCGGCATGCTCTTCGGACTCCTCGTCGCGGTGCTCTCACCGCGTGGATCCGCCTCCGCCAAGGAGACGGTGGACGAGACGCTCAAGCCCTCCGAGCCCCAAGCGGTGTGACAACGGCCCCGCTCGTCCGACACGGCCGGGCGGGGCCTTCCCCTCCACGGCGGACGGCGTCACCGGGCCGGCCGCTCAGCTCACCGCCGGAGGGTTCTCAGGGATCCGGTCGATTCCGGTAACGGTACGTCGCGCCGCGGTCGGTCAGGCTCGACTCCGGCAGGCGACGATGGTGAGGCGGTCGATCGTGCCGAGGACGGCTAGGCTCCAACCGGTCGACGGTCCGCGCCGGTCCGGAAATTGCGGACGCACCCGGCCGTCAGCGCGGCCGGCGCAGGCGGCGGCCGAGCACGCTCAGATTGAGCGCCGTAACGGCGCCGATCAGACCCGAGGCGGTCGCCACCAGGAGCGGCGGGACCGGGTCGCTCTCAGGAGCGCTGGCGGCCACGAGGCGGGCCGGGGTGGCCTGGTCCTGCCCGACCGGCGAGTCCTGCGGGGACACGACCGGATCCCGCGACACGATGTCGGGCAGGGCGGGGCCCTGCTGCTGCGGCGCGGCGACCTCGGGGGCGCTGCCGCCCGCACCGGCAGCCGGCGGGGCGATCGGCGCGTTCACCGAACCCGAACCCCCCGAACCCCCCGAGCCGGAGTGCGTGGCGCGGCCGGAGGCGGGCTTCGGCTTGGGCTTGGGCTGTGGCTTGGGCTTGGTCGGCTTCGTCGTCGGCTTGGACGATCCGCTGCCGCTCGACTTCGGCGGAGCCGAGGCGCTGCCCTTCCCGCCGTTCAGGATGCTGCACAGCAGGGGCCCGAGCTTGCACTCGCCCGCCGTACGGACCATGGTGCTCGTCTCCGCCGACGCCGGACCGGTGCCGATCGCGAAGAACACCACCGCGCCGGCGGACATCGTCGCCGACACCGCACCGACGCGCCGCCAGTCTCGCCTTGGACCCATGTCACTCCCTGCGTCGCTCCCGTTGTTACTGACAACTGGTCCAACGAGACGAGCGTTACACGGAAACGCCGGAAACGACAGACTTACAGATCCGCCAGGTTCTCGCGCAGCAGCGCGGCGAGGCGGGTCCGGCGGGGCGGTTCGGCGCGGTCGCGGACCGCGCGGGCCAGCTCCGCGCCGGCGGCGTGCACGACCGACAGGTGCCGCCGTGCCCGGCTGAAGGCGCCCACCGTGAGCGGCCGGGACAGCGCCCCGCCCGCCTCCCCGGGCAGGACGGCGACGACGGCGGGCCAGCGTGTGCCCTGGGCCCGGCGGACGGTCACCGCCCAGCCGTGCCGCACCGCGGAGTCCGGCACCGTCGTCTCACCGGCCGGGAACGCGACGACCAGGGTGCCCTGGTCCGGATGGGCGGCGGTGACCGTGCCGAACTCGCCGGCGGCGGCCGCCGGCAGGTCGGCGACGGCGACGACCCGGTCCCCGGCGTCGTACGGACCCGCGCCCGGGTTGAGGCGGTCCTTCAGCGCGCGGTTGAGCGCGATCGCGCCGGCCTCCCCGCGCCGTACGGGCGTCACGACGAGGATCTCCTCGGCGGAGATGCCGAGAGCGCGCGGGATCGAGTCCGTGACGAGCTGCACGGTGCGATGGGCCGCCTCACGGGCCTCCGCGGCCGGGACGATGACGACCTCACGGTCGGGCGACTCCACCGGGGCGAGCGTGCCCTCTCGTGCCGCCGCGGTCAGCCGGCCGATGACGTCACGAGGCGTCGCGGGCAGCTCGGCCACCGGGACCGTCCCGGACGCGATGACGTCGGCGAGGACGCGGCCCGCGCCGGACGGGGACGGCGCCGCCGGGTCGCCGGCCAGCACCAGGTGCGTCCCGTCCATGCACGCCTCGACGAGCGCGGCCGCCCGCTCGACGTCGAGGGTCTCCGCCTCGGCCACCACCACCAGGTCGGCCTCGAGAGGGCGGTCCTCACCGCGGGAGTAACCACCGGGTCCCGGCTCGAGCAGCAGGTGCAGGGAGCGGGCGCCGCCCAGTGCCCGCGCGGCCCGGTCGGTCGGCGCGGTGACGATCACGCCGGGGGCGTCCCGCAGCCGCCCAAGAACCTCCTCGACGGCCTCCGGCGCGCCCGCGAGCACGCTGACGCCGCTCTCGCACACCGCTTCCGGGACGCCCTCGACGGCGGGCAGCGGGTCGGCGGTGGCGGTGAGCCGGGCGAGGCCCTCGGCGACGGTCTCCTCGGCGACGGTGAGCCGGGCGAGGCCGAGCAGTTCGGTCTCGGACTCCTCGTCCATCACCGCGGCGATCTCCCCGGCGGCGATGGAGGCGCGCAGCACCTCGACCGCGTCACCCGGATCCAGGGCCTCGAGCGCGGACAGGATCGCCTTGGCGGACGTCACGGTGTGGCCGTCGCCCGCCGCCCGCAGCAGCAGGTGCGCGGCCAGCGCCGCCGCGCGCCGCGGATCGTGCGGCCCGGCCTCCGCGCCGAGCAGTCTGCGGGCGAAGAAGTCGGCCTGCTCGGGCCGTACGCCGGGAATCTCCAGCAGGCGCCACGGGTCGTCGCGCAGGATCTTGGCGGCGGACTCGCCGAGGCGGGTCAGCGCCTCGGGCGCCAGCCGGGCCGGTACGTCGCTGGCCGCGAACAGCTCGGTCACATCGGAGAGCGGGCCGGAGAAGGTCTCAGTCATCGCCAGCTCACTCTAGTGCCGTGGCGTTCGCCGCGTCGGCGGAGACGGCGTCGCGATACACGTGAGAAGGGACGCAGGAGTGTCCCATGCGCCGCGCGGGCTCCGGCCTGGGCCGGGGAGCGCGTCAATCGGATGAGACGTCGTCGAGCGCGTCGCGGATCTCGGCGGGCAGTGTCACCTCCTCCGCCTTGAGGATCGCGGTGAGCTGGCCCGCCGTACGCGCCCCGACGACGGGAGCCGTGATGCCGGGCCGGTCGCGCACCCAGCTGAGCGCGACGGCCAGCGGCGAGACGCCGAGCCCTTCGGCCGCGGTCGACACCGACTCGACGATCTGGGCGCCGCGCTCGCTCAGGTAGGGCTGCACGAACTCCGCGTAGTGCGGCGTCGCCGCGCGGGAGTCGGCGGGGATGCCGGTGCGGTACTTGCCGGTCAGCACCCCGCGGCCGAGCGGGGAGCACGGGAGCACGCCGACGCCGAGTTCCGCGGACGCCGGCAGCACGTCGTCCTCGATGTCCCGGCGCAGCAGGGAGTACTCCACCTGCGTGGAGACGATCGGGGTACGTCCCGGCCACGCCTTCTGCCACGTCGCGGCGCGGGCGAGCTCCCACGCGGCGAAGTGCGACACGCCGGTGTAGCGCGCCCGGCCGGAGGCGACGGCGTCGTCGAGGGCGGACAGCGTCTCCTCCAGAGGCGTCTGGGCGTCGTAGGCGTGCAGCTGCCAGAGGTCCACGTGGTCCGTGCCCAGCCGCTCGAGCGACGCGTCGAGGGCGCGCAGCAGGTGCCGCCGGGAGGCGTCGCGGGTACCGTCGGCGGTCAGCACGGCCTTCGTGGCGATGACCAGATCGTCACGCGCGACGACCCGGCCGACGAGGGCGCCCAGAACCCGCTCGCTCTCCCCGCCGCAGTAGACGTCCGCGGTGTCGACCAGGGTGCCGCCCGCCTCGACGAAGGCGGTGAGCTGGGCGGCGGCGTCCTCGACCTCGGTGTCCCCGCCCCACGTCATCGTGCCGAGACCGAGGCGGGAAACGGCCAGGCCGCTCCGGCCCAGGTGACGCTGTTCCATGCCTGCGGAGCGTATCGGCAGTCAGCGGACCCGGCATACGCCCGCCCAGTGGCCCGGAACACACGCCGGCCGTGGGCCGGAGGCGCGTCGACCGCCGGCCGGACCTCGACGACGGCGGGCCGGTGGGCTGGGCGGACCGCGACCGGGACGCCCGCCGACCGCCGGTCGGGACACGCCCGGCCCGTGGGTCGGGCCGGGGTCCGACGGCACTAGGCTGCCATCGTCATCAGCGACTCCCCGCGCGGCGGCGGGTGAACAAGGAGACTCCGGACCCGTGAACTTCGTGCAAGCGACCGTGCTGGGCATCGTGCAGGGCCTCACCGAGTTCCTGCCGATCTCCAGCTCCGCACACCTTCTGATCGTGCCGCGGCTGCTCGGCTGGAAGGACCCGGGCGCGGCGTTCACGGCGGTCATCCAGCTCGGCACGATGCTCGCGGTCCTGCTGTACTTCTGGCGGGACATCGTCCGCATCATCGGCACGTGGTTCCGCAGCCTCACGAACAAGGAACTGCGCGGTCACCTCGACGCGCGGATGGGATGGTACGTCGGGCTCGGCACGATCCCGGTCTCGGTCATCGGGCTGGCGTTCAACCACCTGATCGAGGGACCCGCGCGGAACCTCTGGATCAACGCGGCCTCGCTCATCGTCATGGGCCTGGTCCTGATGGTCGCCGAATGGGCGGGCCGGCAGAAGCTCGAGGTCGGCGATCTCAACATGCGGGACGGCCTCATCATCGGCGGCTTCCAGTGCCTGGCGCTGATCCCCGGCTCCTCGCGGTCCGGCTCCACGATCACCGGTGGTCTCTTCCTCGGGTACACGCGGGAGGCGGCGGCGCGCTACTCCTTCCTGCTGTCCATCCCGGCGGTGGTCCTGTCCGGCCTGTTCGAGCTGCGCAAGGTGAGCGAGGGCGGGCTGCCGATCGCCGGGACCGCGGTCGCGACCGTGGTGTCCTTCGTCGTCGGGTACGCCTCGATCGCGTGGCTGCTGAAGTTCCTCGTCCGGCACTCGACGCTGCTGTTCACCTACTATCGCGTGGCGCTCGGCGGCGTCCTGATCGGCCTGCTGGCCGCCGGAGCGATCACCGCGACCTGAACCGCCGCCCGCACCGCCCGGCCGCGACCTCCGTCGCGGCCGGGGTCACGTCACAGCCAGCCGCTCTTGCGGAACCAGCGGTACAGGCCCAGGCAGATCCCGAGGATCAGCAGGAGCGCCGCGGGATAACCCCACCACTGCTTGAGCTCCGGCATGTGCGTGAAGTTCATCCCGTACACGCCTGTCACCATGGTGGGCACCGCCAGGATCGCCGCCCAGGCGGAGATCTTGCGCATGTCCTCGTTCTGCTGCATGCCGACCTGGGCCAGGTGCGCGTTCAGCACGTTCGTCAGCAGTTCGCTGTGGGAGTCGACGCGCTCGTCCACGCGCAGCAGGTGGTCGAGGACGTCGCGGAAGTACTCCAGCGTGCCGGGCGCGACCTCGACCCGGCCCTTGACGATGTCCTGCAGGACCGGGATCAGCGGATCCTCGGCGCCGCGGAACTCCAGCACCTCCCGCTTGAGGTCGTAGATGTCCTCGGTCACCATGCTGCGCCCGGGCGAGAAGACCGCGCGCTCCAGTTCGATGATGTCGGTCTCGACCTCGTGCGCGATCGACTCGTACCGGTCGACGACCTCGTCGAGGACCGTGTAGAGGACGGCGCTCGGCCCATGGCTCATCAGGCGGTGGTCGCACTCCAGCCGCCGGCGCACCTCCTTGAGCGGACTGCCCTGGCCGTGCCGGACGGTGATGACGAAGTCGGCGCCGACGAACAGCATGATCTCGCCGACCTCGATGTCGGACGTCTCGTCGATGTAGCGCAGCGTCTTCACGACGACGAAGAGGGTGCCGTCGTAGCGTTCGAGCTTGGGACGCTGATGGGCCTTGACCGCGTCCTCGATCGCCAGCGGGTGCAGCCCGAGCTCGTCGGCGACCAGGTCGAACTCCTCCCGGGTCGGCTCGTGCAGCCCGATCCACATGAACGCGTCGCCGTTCTCACGGGCGACGTCGAGCGCGTCGCTGAGGTCGCCGTCGACGGTCTCCCGCTCGCCTTTGCGGTAGATGGCGCAATCCATGATCATGACGGGACATTGTTCCGCATCGCCGGTTAACAAAACGTCCAACAGTGCTTACCCACGGATACGCGAGGCAAGCGCCGCCCCCGAGTGCCACTAGAGTTCACGGGTGGCCACACTTCTGCTGGTACGCCATGGGCTGACCGAGATGACCGGACCGTTGCTCGCGGGGTGGACACCCGGCGTGCACCTGGACGAACGCGGCCGGAAGCAGGTCGCCGAACTCGCCGCGCGGCTGGCGCCCGTTCCCCTCGACGCGATCGTCTCCAGTCCGCTGGACCGCTGCCAGGAGACCGCGGAGGCGATCCTGACCGGTCGGGACGACCTCGGCGTCCAGACCGACGACCGGCTCGGCGAGGTCAAGTACGGCGAGTGGACCGGCCGCCCGCTCGAGGAGCTGGCCAAGGAGGACCTCTGGAAGGTCGTCCAGGCGCATCCGAGCGCCGCCCGCTTCCCGGGCGGGGAGTCCCTCGCGGAGGCGCAGCACCGGGCCGTGTCCGCGATCCGGGAGTGGAACGACCGGCTCGGGCCGGAGGCGACCTACGTCGTCTGCAGCCACGGCGACATCATCAAGGCGATCGTGGCCGACGCCGTCGGACTGCACCTGGACCAGTTCCAGCGCATCCAGGCCGACCCGGCCGCGCTCACCGTGATCCGCTACACCGAACTGCGACCCTTCCTCGTACGCCTGAACGACGTCGGCGGCCGGGTCGACGATCTTCTTGCGAAGTCGGGGCGGGACAGTGACGCGGCGGTCGGCGGCGGAGCGTAGGGTCATCTCATGCCGGTCATCGCATACGACATGCCCGACAGGTTCGTCGCTGGCACCGTCGGCCAGCCGGGCGAGCGCGCCTTCTTCCTCCAGGCACGGGCCGGCCGCCGCGTCACCAGTGTGGGCCTGGAGAAATTCCAGGTGACGCTCCTGGCCGAACGCCTCGAGGAACTGCTGGACGAGGTGTTGCGCCAGGGCGCCGCCGCGGTGGTCCCCGCCGTCGCGCCCGTCGAGCTGCAGGACGACGAGCCCCTCGAGCAGCCCGTCGAAGAGGAGTTCCGGGTCGGCACCATGGCCCTCGCCTGGGACCCCGAGGACGAGCGCATCGTCATCGAGGCCCAGGAGATGACCGAAAGCGAGGAGGACGAGGCCGACATCGGCAGCGAGAACCCCACGGTCGCCGTTCTCCGGGTGCGGATCACCGCGGCCCAGGCGCGGGCGTTCGCGCAGCGGGCCTTGAAGATCGTCGCCGCGGGTCGCCCGCCGTGCCCGCTCTGCGGCCTTCCCCTCGACGCCCAGGGTCACGTGTGTCCTCGCCAGAACGGCCATCTTGGCTGAGACCCCGATCCCCTGGACACTAAGCACATGAGTCAGCCCTCCAGGTACGGCATCGGCGGGGACGGCGCACTGAGTCCCGCCGACACCGAGGCCGCCCTCCGCCTCCTCCAGCACGGCGACATGACCGTCGAAGGGCGACTCGTCGCGGCCAGCAACGCGACGCTGTACTGCTCGATCGCGCACGACGACCTGCGCGCCAACTGCGTCTACAAACCCGTCTCCGGGGAGCGCCCGCTGTGGGACTTCCCCGACGGCACCCTGGCGGGGCGCGAGGTGGCCGCCTACCTCGTCTCCGAGGAGATGGGCTGGCACGTCGTGCCGCCGACGGTGCACCGCGACGGGCCGTTCGGGCCCGGCATGGTGCAGCTGTGGATCGACCACGACTCCGAGGTCGACCTGGTGGAGCTGTCCCGCGGTGACGACCCGGGCGTGCGCCGCATGGCCGTCTTCGACGCCGTCGTCAACAACGCCGACCGGAAGATCGGTCACCTGCTGCCCACCCGGAGCGGTCACGTGTACGGCTGCGACCACGGGGTCTGCTTCTCATCCGAGTACAAGCTCCGTACGGTGCTGTGGCAGTGGCGGGGGAAGTCGCTCACCTCCGAGGCCGTCGACGCGCTGCAGCGAATGCGCCGCGCCTTCACCCGCGACGGCTTCGCCCGGCGGCTGTCCGGGCTGCTGACCGCGGAGGAGGTCGAGGCGGTGCACGGCCGGATCGAGCTCATGCTCAAGCACCGGATCCACCCGTACCCGCCGGAGGACTGGCCCGCCATCCCCTGGCCGCCGCTGTAGCGCCCGGCCGCGAGCGCCGCTCTCGCGTCGCCCTCGCGCCGCACCACGCCGTGTCGTGCTCGCGCCCGCGCCGCTCTCGCGCCGTGCGCGCTCGCCCGGGAAACGCCGCGGACGGCGACCCTACTGCGGCGAACCGCTGGGGCCGGGCGCCGTGCTCACCGGCCCGGGCGCGCCGGCCTTGGTCCAGCCCTGCGCGAGGAAGCCGAACGCGTCCGGCAGGACGCTGCGCACGTAGTCCCAGTCGTGGCCGCCGGGGCGTTCTTCGAAGACGGCCGGCACGCCCGCCGCGTCGAGCAGCTTCTTGAACCGCTCCGGCTCGCCCTTGATGACGTCGTTGTCCTCGTCCTCGGCGGCCGACATGAAGATCCGTACGCGCCGCGCGGCGGGGATGTTCTGATCCGGTCGGTTGGCGGTGATGGCGGCGGCCTGGTCGCCGAACATGTGCGACGGGTCGTCGACGTGGAAGTAACCGGAGATGGACGTCACCGCGCCGAACACGTCGGGGTGGCGCAGCGCGAGGTTCATCGAGCCGTACCCGCCCATGGAGAAGCCGCCGATCGCACGGTGCGCGGCGTCACGCCGGTGCCGGCCCTCGACGGCGGGGATGACCTCATCGAGCAGCCGGTCCTCGATCCGGTCGGATCCGTCCACGGCGTTCGCCCATTCGGTGTCGTCGTGGTGGCTGCCGTTGCCGTCCGGCACCGCCAGTTCGAACGGCGTGCCGCCCTTGGCGACGTACGCCGCGACCTGCTTGGCGAGCCCTTCGTCGTCGATGAGCGTCTTCGGGTCGCTCGGCACCCCGTGCAGGAAGTACAGCACCGGCAGCATCCGCGTCTCCGGCACGTCGGGACGCCACACGTAGACCCCGTACGCCTTGTGGTCGACCGGGTCGGTGACCGTGATCCGGGTGAGCCCCGGCCGCGCCGGGGAGGGGGTGTCGACGTCCCGCGGCCGGCGCGTGGCGGCCGAGCCGTGGTGCAGGCCGACGTTCACGGTGACGTACGCGATCCCGAGCGCCGCGGCGAGTGTCGCCGCCCACACGGAAAGGCCCGCCAGCGGCGGGCGACGAGGCTTCTTCCTGCGGTGTTTCGACACGGTGCGGGTTCAGACTAGGGAAGGGGGACAAGCGTGACCAGACTTCCACATCGCTGGCGGACCAGCAGTTATTCCACGCGACATGGCGCACTCTTTACCCTCCGCCCGACATTTGGAACCCGAGCGGTATTCGGGTGACCGTCCGGCGAACCGAACCTGCCTGATCGTGGACCCGCGGACGCCGGTTAGGCTGCTGGGTATGCGATCGTGGCCCGCCCCCAAGGTCCCCAGCCTGGCCGAACACGGCCTCCCCGCCCCCGGCGACGTCCGGCTGAGCGTCTACGACTCGTCCGTCGGCGCCGTACGCCCCACCGATCCCGGCCCGACCGCGCGGATCTACGTCTGCGGCATCACCCCCTACGACGCGACCCACCTGGGTCACGCCGCCACGTACCTGGCGTTCGACCTGGCGAACCGCGTCTGGCGCGACGCCGGCCACGACGTGTACTACGTGCAGAACGCCACCGACGTCGACGACCCGCTGCTGGAGCGCGCCGGCCAGACCGGAGAGGACTGGCGGGCGCTGGCCGAACGGGAGATCTCGCTGTTCCGCGACGACATGACCGCCCTGCGCGTGCTTCCGCCCCGTGACTACGCCGGCGCCGTCGAGTCCATCCCGCTGATCATCGAGTTCATCGAACTGCTCCGGGCCAAGGGCGCGACGTACGAGCTGGACGGCGACCTGTACTTTCCCATCTCCGCCGATCCGTCGTTCGGCGGGGTCAGCGGCCTGTCGCCGAAGGAGATGCTCCCGCTGTTCGCCGAGCGCGGCGGCGACCCCGGGCGCAAGGGCAAGAAGGACCCCCTGGACGCGCTGCTGTGGCAGGCCGAGCGCCCCGGGGAGCCGTCGTGGGACTCCCCGTTCGGCCGGGGCCGGCCCGGCTGGCACGTCGAGTGCGCGGCGATCTCCGTACGCACCCTCGGCATGTCCTTCGACATCGAGGGCGGTGGCTCGGACCTGGTCTTCCCGCACCACGAGATGGGCGCCTCGCACGCCGAGATCGCCACCGGCGAGCGGCCGCACGCCAAGGCGTACGTCCACGCCGGCATGGTCGGCCTGGACGGCGAGAAGATGTCCAAGTCGCGCGGCAACCTCGTCTTCGTGTCCCGCCTGCGCGCCGCGGGCACCGACCCCATGGCCATCCGGCTCGCGCTGCTGGACCACCACTACCGGTCCGACTGGGAGTGGACGGAGGACGACCTCACCCGGGCCGAGGCGCGCCTGGCCCGCTGGCGTGAGGCGGTCCTGCTGCCGGCGGGACCGCCGGCGGGCGATCTCGTCGGCCGGATCCGCCGGCACCTGGCCGACGACCTCGACGCCCCGGCGGCGCTCCGGGCCGTCGACGAGTGGGCCGACCACGCTCTCGGCGTCACCGACGAGGACCGCGAGGCCGACGGCGCGGCGCCCGGCCTGGCCCGCGTCGCCGTCGACGCGCTGCTCGGCGTCGAGCTTTAGGCGAACGCGAGGGGAGGCGTGGAGCCTCCCCTCGTCAGCGTGTCACTGGGCGTCGCCGCGGCGGCGCAGGTAGCGCTCGAACTCCCGGGCGATCGCGTCGCCGCTCGCCTCCGGGAGCTCCGTCGCGTCCTTCTGCTCCTCCAGCGCGCGGACGTACTCCGCGACCTCGGAGTCCTGCTCGGCCAGCTCGTTGACGCCGTTCTCCCAGGCGCGTGCCTGCTCGGGCAGCTCACCCAGGGACACCGAGAGGTCGAGGACGTCCTCCACCCAGCGCAGCAGCGCCAGGGTCGCCTTCGGCGACGGCGGCTGCGCCACGTAGTGCGGCACCGCGGCCCACAGCGACACCGTCTCCAGGTCCGCCTTGGCGCAGGCGTCCTGCAGCACGCCGAGGATCCCGGTGGGTCCCTCGTAGCGCGCCGGTTCGAGCTGCAGCCGGGTGGTCAGGGCGGCGTCGGAGGAGGCCGCGGTGATCGGCACGGGCCGGGTGTGCGGGGCGTCGGCCAGCAGCGCCCCGAGCAGCACGACGGTCCGGGCGTTCAGCTCGAGCATGATGCCGACCAGGTCACGGCAGAACGCCCGCCAGCGCATGTTCGGCTCGATGCCATGGACCAGTACGACGTCACGGTCGGAGCCGGGCATCTTCGCCACCGACAGGCGTGTCGTCGGCCAGCTGATGCGCCGGGTCTCCCCGTCGACCATCTCGACGGTCGGACGCGTGACCTGGAAGTCGTAGTAGTCGTCCGGGTCGAGTGCGGCCAGCGGGGTGGCGTCCCAGATGTCCTCCAGGTGCCGTACCACGCCGCTCGCCGCTTCTCCGGCGTCGTTCCACCCTTCGAAGGCGGCGATCACCACCGGGTCGACGAGCTCGGGCACGTCGTCGAGCTCGACCACGCGCTGCCTCCCAACCGACGTCCGATAAACGACATCTCCAGCCTATGTCCTGTACGCCCCCTGGCGTCCCCTGGAGATCACAGTGGACCGAACCGGCCGGTCACCGGCCGTCGGTCGTGCGGACGATGAGCACGTCGCAGGGGGAGCGGTGGGACAGGTTCGCCGGCACCGAGCCGAGCAGCCGGCCCGCGAGGCTGTTCAGTCCGCGGTTGCCGACCACGACGAGGTCGGCGCGGCGGTTCTCGGCGAGTTCCACGAGGGAGTCCACGGCGTCGCCCTCGACGGCGACCTCGTCGATGTCACGGGCCCCGGCGGCGACGGCCCGGTCGCGGGCGGCGCGCAGCGCGTCGTCGGCGGGCGTGGAGCCCTCGACCTTGTAGGCGAGGTCGCCGAGACGGTCGGCGGCGTGCTGGCGCTGGCGTTCGGGCATCGGATGGTAGGCGCAGGCGAGGACGAGCGTGGCGCCGGCGTCGGCGGCGATCCGCGCCGCGGCCTCGACCGCCCGGAACGAGGATGTGGAGCCGTCGGTGCCGACGAGGACGGTGCTGTACGAACCCACGGGTCCTCCTTGGAGGAGACCAGGCCGGAGAAGGTGCCTGGCGATGGACGATCAGGACCGGCATATGGTGCCGTTCAGGACAACGCGTATCGACGGTAACGGTTACGGAACGCACGCGGACGGAGATGTCGATCACGTCCACGTCCCTCGAGGCGCGTACGAGCGGGCCTTCGGCGGCCGCGGATAGGCTTGGTGCTCATGAGCGCGACGCCAGAGACTTTGCGCCAGGCCCTCCGTGACCGTGTCGTCGTGGCCGACGGCGGCATGGGGACGATGCTCCAGGCGGCCGGCCCGACCCTCGAGGACTTCGAGGGCCACGAGGGCTGTAACGAGGTCCTCAACGTCACCCGCCCCGACATCGTGCGCCAGGTCCACGCGGAGTACTTCGCCGCCGGGGTCGACTGCGTCGAGACCAACACGTTCGGCGCCAACCTCGGCAACCTCGGCGAGTACGGCATCACCGAGCGCATCGAGGAGCTGTCGGAGGCGGGAGCGCGGATCGCCTGCGAGGTCGCCGCGGAGCTGTCGACGCCCGACCGGCCACGCTGGGTGCTCGGCTCGATGGGACCGGGCACCAAGCTGCCGACCCTGGGTCACGTGTCGTTCGCCGAGCTGCGCGACGCGTACGAGCGCAACGCCGCCGGCCTGATCGAGGGCGGCGCGCACGCGCTCATCATCGAGACCTGCCAGGACCTGCTGCAGGCGAAGGCCGCCATCATCGGCGCCAAGCGGGCCATCGCCCGGGCCGGCGCCGACACGGTCCTCATCGGCCAGGTCACGATCGAGCAGAACGGCGCGATGCTGCTCGGCTCGGAGATCGGCGCGGCCCTGACCGCCCTGGAACCGCTCGAACTGGACGTCATCGGCCTCAACTGCGCGACGGGCCCCGCCGAGATGAGCGAGCACCTGCGCTACCTGGCCCGGCACGCGACGACCGCGCTGTCGTGCATGCCGAACGCCGGACTGCCGGAGCTGACCGCCGACGGCGCCTTCTACCCGCTGCCCCCGGACCAGCTCGCCGACGCGCACGACACCTTCACGCGGGAGTTCGGCCTGTCGCTGGTCGGCGGCTGCTGCGGCACGACTCCGGAGCACCTGCGCCGGGTCGTGCGGAAGGTCCGCGGCCGGGAGCTCGCCGCGCGACGGCCGCGGCCGGAGGCCGGCGCCGCCTCGCTCTACCAGCACGTGCCGTTCCGGCAGGACACCTCGTACCTGGCGATCGGCGAGCGCACCAACGCCAACGGCTCGAAGGCGTTCCGCGAGGCGATGCTGGAGACCCGCTGGGACGACTGCGTGAAGATCGCCCGGGATCAGGCCCGCGACGGCGCCCACATGCTCGACCTGTGCGTCGACTACGTCGGTCGCGACGGCGTCGCCGACATGAAGGAGCTGGCCTTCCGGTTCGCCACCGCCTCCACCCTGCCGATCGTGCTGGACTCCACGGAGCCGCCGGTCATCCAGGCGGGCCTGGAGATGCTCGGCGGCCGCGCCGTGATCAACTCGGTGAACTACGAGGACGGCGACGGCCCGCAGTCCCGCACGGCCCGGCTCATGCCGGTCGTCAGGGAGCACGGCGCGGCGGTCATCGCCCTGACCATCGACGAGGAGGGCCAGGCCCGTACGGCCGAGTGGAAGGCACGGGTGGCCACGCGGCTGATCGAGGACCTCACCACGAAGTGGGGCATGCGGGCCGAGGACATCATCATCGACTGCCTCACCTTCACGATCGGCACCGGTCAGGAGGAGTCCCGGCGCGACGCCGTGGAGACGATCGAGGCGATCCGCGAGATCAAGCGGCGGCACCCGAACGTCCAGACCACCCTGGGCCTGTCGAACGTCTCGTTCGGGCTCAACCCGGCCGCCCGGATCGTGCTCAACTCCGTCTTCCTCAACGAGTGCGCCAACGCCGGCCTCGACTCGGCCATCGTGCACGCCTCCAAGATCCTGCCGATGGCGCGGATCCCCGACGAGCAGCGCCAGGTCGCGCTCGACCTCGTGTACGACCGGCGCCGGGACGGCTATGACCCGCTGCAGCGGTTCCTGGAGCTGTTCGAGGGCGTCGACGCCGCCGCGATGCGCGCCGACCGCGCCGCGGAGCTGGCCGCCCTGCCCCTGTGGGAACGCCTCAAGCGCCGCATCATCGACGGCGAGTCCGACGGCCTGACCGCCGACCTGGACGAGGCGCTGGCGCAGCGCCCCGCTCTGGAGATCGTCAACGAGGTGCTGCTCGACGGCATGAAGACGGTAGGTGAGCTGTTCGGCTCCGGTGAGATGCAGCTGCCGTTCGTGCTGCAGTCCGCCGAGGTGATGAAGGCCGCGGTCGCCCACCTCGAGCCGTACATGGAGAAGAGCGACGAGGGCGGCAAGGGCCGCATCGTGCTGGCCACCGTCAAGGGCGACGTCCACGACATCGGCAAGAACCTCGTCGACATCATCCTGTCCAACAACGGCTACGAGGTGGTCAACCTCGGCATCAAACAGCCGATGTCGGCGATCCTCGACGCGGCCGGGGAGCACCGGGCCGACGTGATCGGCATGTCCGGTCTCCTGGTCAAGTCGACCGTGATCATGAAGGAGAACCTCGAGGAGCTCAACTCACGCGGGCTGGCCGGCCGCTGGCCCGTGCTGCTCGGCGGCGCCGCGCTGACCCGCGCGTACGTCGAGCAGGACCTCGCCGAACTGTTCGACGGGGAGGTCCGCTACGCCCGCGACGCCTTCGAGGGACTGCGCCTGATGGACGCCTTCATGGCCGTCAAGCGCGGCGAGGCCGGCGCGGCGCTGCCGCCGCTGCGCCGCCGCCGGGTCACCGGCGGCGCGAGGCTCCAGGTGACCGAGCCCGAGGACATGCCGAAGCGCTCGGACGTGGCCACCGACAACAAGATCCCCGACCCGCCGTTCTGGGGCGACCGGGTGGTCAAGGGCGTGCCGATGGCCGACTACGCCGCCTACCTGGACGAACGGGCCACCTTCATGGGCCAGTGGGGCCTGCGCGCCGCCCGCGGCGGCGACGGCCCCTCGTATGAGGAGCTCGTCGAGACCGAGGGACGGCCGCGGCTGCGGATGTGGCTGGACCGCATCCAGACCGAGGGCCTCGTCGAGGCCGGCATCGTGTACGGCTACTTCCCCTGCGTCAGCGAGGGCGACGACGTCGTCCTGCTCCACGACGACGGCTCCGAGCGCACCCGGTTCACCTTCCCCCGGCAGCGGCGCGACCGGCACCTGTGTCTCGCCGACTTCTTCCGGCCCCGCGAGTCCGGCGAGACCGACGTGATCGGCTTCCAGCTCGTGACGGTCGGCTCGAAGATCAGCGAGACCACACAGGAGCTGTTCGAGAAGAACTCCTACCGCGACTACCTGGAGCTGCACGGCCTGTCGGTACAGCTCGCGGAGGCGCTCGCCGAATACTGGCACACCCGCGTCCGCGCGGAGCTGGGGTTCGGCGGTGAGGACCCCGAGGACCTGGACGCGTTCTTCAAGCTCGGCTACCGGGGCGCGCGGTTCTCCCTCGGCTACGGCGCCTGCCCGGACCTGGAGGACCGCGCCAAGATCGTGGACCTCCTGCGGCCGGAGCGGATCGGCGTGACGCTGTCGGAGGAGTTCCAGCTCGTCCCCGAGCAGTCCACCGACGCCATTGTCGTGCACCACCCGGAGGCGAAGTACTTCAACACCTGACGCCGTCCGGGGACCCGGTCACCCGCACCGGGTCGGCGATCGCGACGTCGTCCGGAGACGCCGTCACCCCGCGGAGAGCCGGCGGACCGCCACGCCGACGAACTGCTCGGCGTGGACGAACCCGTAGTCGCGGGAGTCCCAGCTCGTGGCCGCGTTGTCGCCCAGCACGACCAGGGCGCCCGGCGGCACGGTCGAGTGCGGGGTATCCCGCAGGCACGGCACCCGGTCCACCGGCACGGGGTCACCGGCCACCGCGATCGCCCGTTTGATCAACAGGTGCCCATCCGGGTGCGTCAGCTCGACCGGTACCTCCTGGACCCCAGTCTCCGAAACGAGGTCCAGGTCCGGTGGTGGCGCGTCCAGCGTCGGCGGCCGGATCCGGACCACCACGATCTCGCCCACGCGCACGCGCCGGGTCCGGCGGACCAGCAGCCGGTCGCCGGCGTAGAGGGTGGGTTCCATGCTGGGGCCGTCGACGGTGGTGACCAGGTAGCGCCGGCGAACCCATGCGATCAGGACACCGGCCACCACCAGCAGGCCGCCCACCGCCGCCGCGAGCGAGGTCATCCGATGTCCTCCCAGGGGTGAGAGCCCTGCCGCGGGCTCACCCGGCCGCCTCCTGGTATCCGGCCGCCTGCAGCCGGAACAACCGGGCGTAGTCGCCGTCCGCCGCCATCAGCGTCTCGTGGGTGCCGAGTTCGGCGACGCGCCCGCCGTCGAGAACCGCGATGAGGTCGGCCTCCCGTACGGCGCTGAGCCGATGTGAGATCAGCAGGCTGGTGCGGCCGGCCCGGTGGCGGCGCATCTGGGCGTGGACCTCGTGCTCGGCCTCCGGGTCCAGTCCGGAGCTGGGCTCGTCGAGGATCATCAGGTCCCGGCCGTCGCGGACGAAGGCCCGGGCCAGCGCCAGACGCTGCCACTGGCCGCCGGAGAGCACGACCCCGGTGTCGGGGTCGTCCTTGTCGGCCTCGGAGAAGAACATCCGGGTCAGCAGGGTGTCATAGCCGCGGGGCAGCTCGGCGATCCTGTCGTGGACGCCCGCGCGCTCGGCCGCCCGCCGGACCGCGTCCGGCCGGTCGAGCGCGCCGATATCGCCGACCGCGATGTTCTCCCGCGCGGTCATGTCGTAGTTCATGTGGTCCTGGAAGACGGCGCTGACGCGCTCGCGCAGCGCGGCGGGCGGGAGGTCGCGCAGGTCCACGCCGTCCCACAGGATCCGTCCCCGAGTCGGGTCGTACATCCGGCACAGCAGCTTGACCAGCGTGCTCTTGCCCGCGCCGTTTAGGCCGACGACGGCGGCCGCCCGGCCGTGCGGGATCGTCAGGTCGACGCCGCGCAGCACCCAAGGGTGGTCGTCGCTGTAGCGGAACCACACGTCGCGGAACTCGATCCCCCGCCGCAGCTCCGCGGCGTCCCCCGAGGCGGCGCTCGGCAGGTCCGGTTCCGCCCGGGTCACCGCGACGTAGTGGGTGAACGCCAGCAGGCGGCCGTGGGCGGTGGAGATGGAGGCCGTCAGCAGGTCGAGAGCGGTCTGCACGCCGGCGACCGCGGCGAGGAACATGGTGACGTCCCCGACGCCGAGCGCGCCGTGCCGCGCCGCCATGATCGCCCACCACAGGCCGCCGCCGGCCACCGCCGCGCTCAGCGCGGTGAGGCCGCCCTGGACGGCCAGCTCACGCAGGTCCATCCGCCGTTCTGCCGTGTTGCCGCGCTCGCGTTCGGCCATCATCCGGGCGCGCAGGAAGGCGCCGATGCCGAACAGCCGGATCTCGGTGGCGGCCTGCACGTCGGTCAGCAGGCGGCTGTAGAAGAACTCCCGGCGATGGGTCTGCTCGGTCGCCCACTGCATGCCCGCCCGGCTCCGCGACAGCAGGAGTTCGGCGATCAGCGCAGGCACGGCGGACAGCAGGACCAGCGCGGTCATCGACGGGCTGATGACCAGCAGCGACCCGACGAAGCCGATGAGGGACAGCGCGCCCCGCGCGACCCCGCAGACGGAGTCGACGAGGTATCCGGTGCTGCCGCTCGCCTCCTGCGCCAGGCGCAGCCGGTCCAGGAAGACCGGATCCTCGAATCGCCGCAGCCCGACCTGGCGTTCGGTCGCGGCGAACAGCCGGTCGGTCGCCCGGACCCCGGCGACCCGCCCGGTCTGGGCCCGCAGGTAGCGGCCGATCCCGGGGAGGGCCGCGGCGGCCAGCCCGGCCGCCACCAGCGCGGCGGCGGGACCCGCGACCGGGCCCTGGGACGTCGTCAGCCGGTCGACCACCGTCTTCGTCAGCCACGCGGCCGCGATCGGCGCGGCGGACTCGGCCAGGGTGACCAGGAGGTATCCGGAGACGCCGCCGGGCGCCGACCGCCAGGTGAGCGCGGTCGCCTCGGCCGCGGCGACGGCCATTTCCCGTAGGCGGGCGTGCCGTCTCATCGGGGTGGCCCGCCCGGTCCCCGGCCCGCGTTCGACGTCCTCATACCGGGATTTCGATGGGCAGGTCCTCCAGGCGTCCACCCGCGGCCACCACCCGCTGTCCCCCGTCGATGAGGTACAGCGCCGGCGTCCAGGTGTTCTGGAAGGCGCCGCTCACGACGCCGTCGTAGTCCTCGACGACGACGCGGGCCGCCGGCGACAGGACCGCGACCAGTTCGGGGTCCTCACCGGTGACCACCGCGAGCCGGGGGAGTCCCGTCGAGAGCGCCGCGAAGCGCGGAGCCAGGTCGTGGCACGGCTCGCAGCCCGCGGAGAAGAAGCCGACCAGCCCGATGAGGTCCGCGCGGGAGAGCGGCTCGCCGTCGACGGTCGTGGTGGCGAAGTCACCGACCTCCGAGCCGGGTTTCAGCGCCATCGGCGGCCCGGCGTGCCGCGGCTGCGCCGCGCCCTGCTCCCGGAGCCGGCGGATCAGGCCGAGCGTGAGGAGAAGGTTCAGCACGCACAGCAGGCCGACGAGGACGACGGCGGCGGCAAGGTAGGGCATCAGGGATTCCTCACGAACAGATCGACGATGTCGTCGAGAAAGACGATCAGCACCGCTCCGACCAGCCCGGCCGCCGCGGCGACCGCGATCCCGGCCGCGGGCGGCAGGCCGCCGGGGGACAGGCCGCCGAGCACGGCGCAGGAGAACAGCAATCCGTTACGGACGAGATGGCGGGGTCCGAGCGGAGCGGTGGAGGGGCCGAAGCAGCGACAGGTCGCACGGCGTCCACGCCGTATCGCGGCCGCGATGGCCGCGGTGAAGGCGGCCAGCAGCACGGCGGCCAGACCGAAGCCGTACGACGTGGTGGGCGGCGCGACCAGCAATGGCGGCACCAGCGCCTCGAGCGCGGTCGTGACGACCGCCAGGAGCCGGGCGCGGCCGGGCCACGCCGGCACCAGCGAGGGCACGGACCTGGCGAAGCCGTCGAAGTCGCGGAGCTTGGAGACGGCCGACACGGCGAAGACCAGCCCGATCAGGCAGGCGGTGCCGATCCGCATGAGTTCCACGCGCGCTCCTCACAGCACACCCGTCGCGGGCGGGGACGTCGCGTCCCCGCCCGCGAGGGACCTCACGGAGATCCGCAGGCACCGACGACGGACGAGTGGCACCCCTCGTCGAGGCAGCACAAACGGAGGTAGTACAAGCCGCCGGAACAGTAGTAGGACCTGCTGCAGCCGGCGGACGCGGTGGCCTTCGGAGCCACGCGAGCCAGCAAACGATCGATGAGACGCGTCATGGGTCTCCTCTCCCGGCCGTGACGGCCGTGCCCGGCAGTTAGACCATGATCATCGGACCGACCGGATTATGGCACAAGGCCTGGCCCGCAACTCCGGTAAAATGACCAACTCTTCCCAGGTGCTCCTGCTGTCGGCGGTTGTTCGGTGCCCCGTTTCCGCGCGGGATGTGAGGAGATGGTGCGCGTGCTGCAGGCGGTCCTGTTCGACATGGACGGGCTGCTGCTCGACTCCGAGCGGCTCTGGCTGGAGGCCGAGGCCGAGGTGATGGCCTGGCTCGGCGGCTCGTGGGGGCCGGAGCACCAGGAGTTCCTGGTCGGCGGCTCGCTCGACCGCACGGTCGCCTACATGCTCGACCTGACCGGCGCGCCCGCCGCCCCCGAAGAGGTCGGCGGCAGGCTGCTCGACGCGATGGGCCGGCGGTTGCGGGCCGACGTCCCGATGATGCCGGGCGCCCGCGACCTGCTCGACGAGGTCCGCGGCGCGGGCCTGCCGTCCGCCCTGGTCTCCTCCACCCACCGGGCGCTGATGGAGCACGCCCTCGACGGGATCGGGCGCGACAGTTTCACCGTGACCGTGGCCGGGGACGAGGTGAGCCGCACGAAGCCGCACCCGGAGCCGTACCTGGCGGCGACCCGCCTGCTCGACGTCGACCCACGTCGCTGCGTCGCCCTTGAGGACTCGCTCAACGGCGCGACCAGCGGCGCCGCCGCGGGCTGTCACGTCGTCGCCGTGCCCAGCGTGGTGCCGATCGAAGAGGCCCCGCGCCGCACGGTCGTCGCCTCCCTGCGCGAGATCGACCTGGACCGCCTGCGCGCCCTGATCCACCCCTGACCGCCTGAGCCTTCCGGCCCGGCCCTGACCGCCTGCGCGCCCTGGTCCGACCCTGACCGTCCCCTGACGTCATGCCCGGGGAGTACCCGGAACGGTCCCGGAGGAGGAGCGCCGAACGCGTCATGACGTGTCAGGATGGAGACGTCATGAAAAAGGCCGGAACGAACCGGCCGGTCCGGCGGCGTCCGTCCGCGCCGGGCGGGCCGGCGGACCGGCCGGGTCGCTGGTGAGGTGTGCGATGAGCGATGTCCTTCTGTTCACGATCAGCCTGGCGGCGACCGTGCTGGGTCTGCTGGGCAGCTGGGCGGCCTACCGCAGGCGCGGCGCCGCGTCCGGCATGCGGGGCGCCGCCTGGTCCATGGTGCCGATGGGCGCCTACCTGACCGGCCTCACCAAGTTCCTGTCGGACCTGGTCTTCAGCCCGGTCAAGTGGGCCGGTGTCGCCCTGTTCGGTCTGGGCGCCCTGCTGTACGTCGCCTCCGGCGTCATGCTGCGGAAGGCTCCGGCCGCGGACGGCGGGTCCGGCCGGAAGAACGCGCCGAAGAGCGCGCCCAAGGGCGCGGCGGCCAAGGGCGAGCTGCAGAGCCGCCGGCCGACCGCCGGACCGGCCGTCGACCCGGACCTGGCGGAGATCGAACAGATCCTGAAAAACCGTGGTATCAGTTGATGACCTGCGAAGATACCGACAGAGGATAACGCTCCGCATTCGCGGTATCGCGTTGCCGTGACGCACGTCTGCCCTTGATGACGACCGGATCACAATCGAGACACGGGTACTAGCGCCAGCCTGCTCACGGGCGTGAGAGTCATCCCGGAGGGGATACGGTTCCCTCTCCGACGGGCCGGAACCAGAGGAATCCGCAGGTGGACTCCTCGGTGGCCCGCGGATGAACAACGCGGCCGAATGTGGGAGGTACCTGTCGTGACCGCACCGATCGAGGTCACCGGGTCGGAGCTCGAGGCCAGGCCCGACGCCGTCCTCGGCGGCGCGCGGAAGATCGAGGGACGCTCCCTCGGTCAGATCGCGCTCATGCGCCTGCGGCGCGACAAGCTCGCGATGGGCGGCGGCATCGTGGTGCTCCTGCTGATCCTGGTGGCGATCTTCGCGCCCTTCCTGAGCGACTGGTTCGGGCACCCGCCGAGCGAGTTCCACCAGGACCTGATCGACCCGAACCTGCAGCGCCCGCTGCACGGCCCGTGGCACTCGGGGATCAGCGGGAAGTTCCCCCTCGGCATCGAGCCGACCAACGGCCGGGACATCTTCAGCCGCATCGTGTACGGCGCCCGGATCTCGCTGCTGATCGCCTTCCTGGCGACGCTGCTGTCCGTGGTGATCGGCACCGTCCTCGGCATGATTGCCGGCTACTTCGGCGGCTGGGTCGACACCCTGATCGCCCGGGCGATGGACGTCTTCCTGGCCTTCCCGATCCTGCTGTTCGCGATCGCGCTGGGCGGCGTCGTCCAGGGCAAGGCGTTCGGGCTCTCCGGCAACGGCCTTCGCATCGCCTTGCTGATCTTCATCATCGGCTTCTTCAACTGGGCCTACATCGGCCGGATCATCCGCGGTCAGACGCTCACACTGCGGGAGCGGGAGTTCGTCGACGCCGCGCGGGCGATGGGCGCGCGCGCTCCGTACATCCTCTTCCGCGAGCTCCTGCCGAACCTCGTCGCCCCCATCCTGGTCTACTCCACCCTGCTGATCCCGACGAACATCCTGTTCGAGGCGGCGCTGTCGTACCTGGGTGTTGGGGTCAGCGAGCCCACCCCGACCTGGGGCGGCATGCTCTCCCAGGCGGTCCCGATCTACTCGGTCGACCCCTGGTTCATGGTGGTGCCCGGTCTGGCGATCTTCGTGACGGTGCTCGCGTTCAACCTGTTCGGCGACGGCCTCCGCGACGCGCTCGACCCGCGGGCCCGCTGATCACCTGCCTTCTCCAAGAAACCCCCACAAGGAGGAACGTAGCCAAATGAGGAGATCAATCCCTCTCGTCGCGACAGGGCTCGCGGCGACCCTCGCCCTGGCCGCCTGCGGCGGCGGGAGCGGCGGTTCGGGCGGCACCAGCGGTGACGGCACGTTCAACGCCGCGCTGACCAAGCCCGTGAACGCGTCGACCAAGACCGGCGGCACCCTGCGCCTGGCCAACTCGGGTGACTGGGACAACGTCGACCCGGCCGACACGTACTACGCCTACTCGTGGGACTTCGCCCGTCTCTACGGCCGTACGCTGATGATGTTCAAGTCCGTGCCGGGCAAGGAGGGCACGGACCTGACCCCCGACCTCGCGCAGGGCCCGGGTCAGCACAGCGCGGACCTGAAGACCTGGACGTACAAGCTCAAGCCGGGCATCAAGTACGAGGACGGCACCCCGGTCCGGGCGCAGGACATCAAGTACGACGTCGAGCGGACGCTGGACAAGAAGGTCTTCCCGAACGGGCCGACCTACTTCAACGACTACCTCGACCTGCAGGGCTACACCTCGCCCTACGCCGACAAGACCCCCGGCAAGCTGGGGCTCAAGGCCGTCGAGACGCCGGACGACCAGACGATCATCTTCCACCTGAAGAAGCCGTTCGCCGCGTTCGACTACTTCGCGATGCTGCCCTCGACCATGCCGGTGCCGCCGGCCAAGGACACGGGCGCCAACTACAAGCAGCACGTCGTCGCCACCGGCCCGTACAAGTTCGAGAACTACACGCCGGGCAAGTCGATGACGCTGGTCCGCAACACCAACTGGGACCCCGCGACCGACCCGAACCGCAAGCAGCTGCCCGACCGGATCGAGGTGCAGCTCGGCATCAACGCCGACGACCTCGACAACCGTCTCATCAACGGGTCGCTGGACAGCGACGTCGTCGGCACCGGCGTGCAGGCGGCCGCCGCGGCCAAGATCCAGTCGCAGCCGCGGCTCAAGAAGAACGCCGACTCGGCGCCGACGGCCCGCCTCTGGTACACCGCCATCTCCGGCGACGTCGCGCCCTTCGACAACGTCCACTGCCGCCGCGCGGTGGAGTACGCGGCCGACAAGCAGGCCATGCAGACCGCCTTCGGCGGCCCGCTGTCCGGCGGTGACATCGCCACGCACCTGCTGATGCCGCTGATCCCCGGCAGCAAGGACATCAACCCCTACCCGTCCGGCGCGGGCAACCACGGCGACATCGCCAAGGCCAAGCAGGAACTGGCGGCCTGCGGCAAGCCCAACGGCTTCAAGACCGTCCTCACGGCCCGCACCGAGCGGACCAAGGAGGTCAACGGCGCGCTGGCCCTGCAGCAGAGCCTCGCCAAGGTCGGCATCCAGGCGGAGATCAAGAAGTTCCCGCAGGGCGACTACTTCAAGCTGTACGCCGGTAAGCCGGAGTACGTGAAGAAGAACGGCCTCGGCCTGATCATGATGGCGTGGGGCGCGGACTGGCCGGAGGGCTTCGGCTACCTCTCCCAGATCGTCGACAGCCGCGTCATCCGCGACGCCGGCAACACGAACCTCGGCGTCAAGGACCCCGAGGTCGACAAGCTGGTCGACAAGGCCGCGACGACCGCCGACGCGACCGCCCGCAACGACCTGTGGGCACAGGTCGACGCCAAGGTCATGGACGACGCGTACATCATGCCGTTCCTCGACGTGAAGGGCCTGCTGTACCGCCCGCCGGGCGTGAAGAACGTCTTCGTGAACCAGGGCCTCAACGGCCTGTACGACTACGCCCAGATGGGCGTGAAGTAACCTCCGCTCCCTAGAAGGCAGGTGAAGGCCGTCGGTGGCCGGCGGGCGACCCGCCCGCCGGCCACCGTGGCCGGGCACTGTGGTCACATTCCTCATCCGGCGTCTGATCGCCGCGATCGCGCTGCTCGTCATCGTCAGCATGGTGACCTTCGCGATCTTCTTCCTCGTCCCGAGGCTGACCGGGGCCACCACCGCGGACCTCGCATCGCGGTACGTCGGCAAGAGCGCCGGACCGCAGGCGATCCACGAGGTCGAGGTGCGGCTCGGGCTGAACAGGCCAGTGGCGATCCAGTACTGGAACTTCGTCAAGGGCATCATCATCGGCGCCCACTACGACTTCGGACCCTCGAAGGTCTACTGCGGGCCACCGTGCTTCGGCTACTCCTTCATCAACCAGACGCCGGTCTGGCCCGACCTGCTCGACCGGGCCCCGGTCACCCTCTCGCTCGCGGCCGGTGCGGCGATCATCTGGGTGCTGTTCGGTGTCGCGACGGGCGTCGTCTCCGCGCTGAAGCGGGGCACGGCCGTCGACCGCATCTCGATGGGCATCGCGCTGGCCGGCGTCTCACTGCCCATCTTCTTCACCGGCCTGGTGTCGCTGGCCATCTTCCGCGACAACCTCAACTGGTTCCCCAACGCCGGCACCTACGTCGGCCTGACCCAGAACCCGCTCCAGTGGGCGTCGGCGCTGGTCCTGCCCTGGGTCACCCTCGCCTTTCTCCAGGCGGCCCTGTACGCCCGGCTGACCCGGGCGGGCATGCTGGAGACGATGGGCGAGGACTACATCCGGACGGCACGCGCCAAGGGCCTGCCCGAACGCACCGTCGTCGTCCGGCACGCCCTGCGGTCCACGCTCACCCCGGTGCTCACGATCTTCGGTCTGGACCTGGGCATCCTGCTGGGCGGCGCGGTGCTCACCGAGAGCACCTTCTCCCTGCCGGGGCTGGGCAAGTTCGCCATCGACTCGATCAACAACAACGACCTTCCGCGCGTGCTCGGCGTGGTGATGATGGGCGCGTTCTTCATCGTGCTGTGCAACCTCGTCGTGGACATCCTGTACGCCGTGGTCGACCCGAGGGTGAGGCTGTCGTGACCGAGGACCAGACCGCGGGCCCGGCCGCCGGCACGGCGTCGCAGTCCTTCCTGGACGTCCGGGACCTGCGCATCCACTTCCCGACCGACGACGGGCTGGTCAAGTCCGTCGACGGACTGTCGTTCCAGCTCGACCGCGGCCGCACGCTCGGCATCGTCGGGGAGTCCGGCTCGGGCAAGAGCGTGACGAGCCTCGGCCTGCTCGGCCTGCACAACCGCCGCAACGCACGGGTCTCCGGCGAGATCTGGCTGGACGGCCAGGAGGTCATCGGCTCCTCACCGGAGCAGGTGCGCCGCCTGCGCGGCCGGAAGATGGCGATGATCTTCCAGGACCCGCTGTCGTCGATGCACCCGCTGTACACGGTCGGCGCGCAGATCATCGAGGCGTACCGGCTGCACAACGACGTCAGCAAGGAGGTCGCGCGCAAGCACGCGATCGACATGCTGGGCCGGGTCGGCATCCCGCAGCCGGACCGGCGGGTCGACGACTACCCGCACCAGTTCTCCGGCGGCATGCGGCAGCGCGCGATGATCGCCATGGCGCTGTCCTGCGACCCCGAACTGCTCATCGCCGACGAGCCCACCACGGCGCTCGACGTGACGGTGCAGGCGCAGATCCTCGACCTGATCCGTGACCTGCAGGAGGAGTTCAACTCCGCCGTCATCATGATCACCCACGACCTGGGCGTGGTCGCGGAGCTGTCCGACGACATCCTTGTGATGTACGGCGGCCGGTGTGTGGAGTACGGCTCGGCCGAGGACATCTTCCACCGGCCCGAGCACCCCTACACCTGGGGCCTGCTCGGCTCGATGCCGCGCCTGGACCGCGACCGGTCCGAGCGCCTCATGCCCATCAAGGGCTCCCCGCCCAGCCTCATCAACGTCCCGGTCGGCTGCGCGTTCAGCCCCCGCTGCGGGTACTCGGAGCTCAACGAGGGCCGCAGCGAGACCGAGCGGCCGGAACTCCGCGAGGTCGCGCCCGGCCACCGTGTCGCCTGCCACCTGGGCAGGGAGGACCGGCGCCGCATCTGGAACGAAGAGATCAAGCCGAAGCTGTGATCGAGGAGATCGTGGGGCACGGGCACGCCGCGCCGGCGCGTACCGTCGTCGAATGGCACCGGCCGAAGAGCCGGATCGAACTGGAGAAACAGTGACTACACCCGACAGCGAGGTCGTGGCGGACCAGCGGCCGGCCGGTGACGGCGACGCGCTGCTGGAGGTCCGCGGGCTCCGCAAGCACTTCCCGGTCACCCGCGGCGCGATCGTCAAGCGCCAGGTGGGCGCGGTCAAGGCGGTCGACGGGGTCGACTTCGCGGTGCGCGCGGGCGAGACGCTCGGCCTCGTCGGCGAGTCCGGCTGCGGCAAGACCACCACCGGCCGGATGATCACTCGGCTGCTGGAGCCGTCGGACGGGCAGATCATCTTCCAGGGCCAGGACATCACCCACGTGTCCCAGGGCAGCATGCGGCCGCTGCGGCGCGACCTCCAGATGATCTTCCAGGACCCGTACTCCTCGCTGAACCCCCGCAAGACCGTCGGGTCGATCATCGGGGCGCCGTTCCGGCTGCAGGGCATCGCGACCGAGAGCGGCGTCAAGCGGGCCGTGCAGGACCTGCTCGAGGTCGTCGGGCTCAACCCCGAGCACTACAACCGCTACCCGCACGAGTTCTCCGGCGGGCAGCGCCAGCGCATCGGCATCGCCCGCACCCTCGCGCTGCGGCCCAAGCTGATCGTCGCGGACGAGCCGGTCTCCGCGCTGGACGTGTCGATCCAGGCCCAGGTCGTCAACCTCCTCGAGGACCTGCAGGAGGAGTTCAACCTCACCTACGTCGTCATCGCCCACGACCTGTCGGTGGTGCGCCACATCTCCGACCGCGTCGGCGTGATGTACCTCGGCAAGCTGGTCGAGCTGGCCGACAGCACGGCGCTGTACAAGAGCCCGATGCACCCCTACACCGTGGCGCTGATGTCGGCGGTTCCGATCCCCGACCCGACCAAGCGCAAGGGCCGCGAGCGCGTCCGGCTGCAGGGCGACGTCCCCAGCCCGCTGAACCCGCCGCCGGCCTGCCGCTTCCACACCCGCTGCTGGAAGGCCCAGGAGATCTGCGGCAAGATCGAGCCGCCGCTGGTCGAGGTGCTTCCGGGTCACCGCGTCGCCTGCCACTTCCCGGAGAACGCCCCCGAGGGCGCCGGCGCCAAGGTGACCAAGGCGGCCGAGACGGTCGAGGAGGCCCGTGACGCCTGACCGCGGGCCGGCCGGATCCGAGTGGCGGAGATCTCATGCGGTGTTTTGCCGGAATGATGCACTGACTGCAATAATTTACCGGTGAGAGGTAGATTCGCGGCCTGCGCCGTCCTTCTCGTGCTCGGTACCACCGCCTGCGGCGGGGGTCGGACCACGGTGCGCCTCGACACGTCGTTCGACCAGGCGTCGTCCCGTGTCGTGTACCCGTCCACCGTGCGCGGGGGCACCCTGCGCCTGGCCGTCACGGACGCCCCGGTCTCCCTCGACCCCGGCGACGTCGGCCTGGCCTACGAGGCCGACCTCGCCCGCCTGTACGCGCGCTCCCTCCTCACCTACGCCGCGGCGCCCGGATCGGCCGGGCTGCGGCTCGTCCCCGACCTGGCGGAGTCGCTCGGCCGGCCCAGCGACGGTGGCCGGACCTGGACGTACAAGCTGCGCCCCGGGATCACGTACGAGGACGGCACCCCGGTCCATGCCCGTGACGTCAAGTACGCGGTCGCGCGCAGCTCCTACACCGCCCAGCTCACCCACGGGCCGCGCGACCTGCGCGATGCCCTCGCCGGCAAGTACTGGGGCCCCTACCTCGACCGGGACCTCGACCACTTCACCGGCGTGACCACGCCCGACGACCGCACGGTCGTGTTCCACCTGAAGAGGCCCGACTACGACTTCGACCAGCTCGCGGCCGGCCCGCAGACCGCCCCCGTGCCGCGGGCGAAGGACACCCGGACCGACTACGAGAAGCACCCGATGTCGACCGGGCCGTACCAGTTCGCCCGGCACGACGTCGGTAAGGGCTTCACGCTGGTGCGCAACCCGCACTGGCACGACGATCCGAACCGCGCGGCGCTGCCCGACCGCATCGAGGTGACCGAGAAGGTCGCCGCCGCGGACCTCGACGCGAGGCTGGGCTCGGGGGCCCTGGACGCCGATTTGGCCGGCGCCGGCGTCCAGCCCGCCACCCGGACCACGATCCTCGGCGCGCCCGCCGCGAAGGCCCGGGCCGACGACCCGACAACCGGGCTCGTGCACTACGCCGCGCTGTCCACGCGTGTCCGGCCGTTCGACAACCTCCACTGCCGGCGCGCCGTCCAGTACGCCGTCGACCGCACGGCGGTCCAGCGCGCCTACGGCGGCCCCACCGCGGGCGTGCCGGCCACCGGCGTCCTGCCGCCCACGGTCACCGGGTACCAGGCCGCCGACCCGTACCCGCACGACGTCGCGCGGGCACGGCAGGAGCTCGCGGCGTGCGGCCACTCGAGCGGGTTCACCACGGCCCTCGCCGTGCGCGGGGACCGGCCGGGCGACGTCGCCGCCGCCCAGGCCCTGCGCCAGGCGCTCGGGCAGATCGGCATCGACGCGCGGGTGACCACCCTGTCGGCGTTCCAGTGGGGCAGCACGGCCGGTTCGCCCGCGTACGCGCACCGGCACGGCCTGGGCGTACTGATCGACTCCTGGGCCGCGAACCGGCCCACCGGGTACGCCTTCCTGCGGCCCCTCACCGGTGCCGTCGCGAAGGTCAACAACCCGAACCTGATGGAGCTGCGGGACGCGCGGGTGAACCGGTTCCTCGCCCTGGGAGCGCGGACCCCCGACGCGACGCGCCGCGCGCAGCGGTGGACCGAGGCCGACCGTGCCGTCATGGCGACAGGCGCCTTCGTTCCGCTCCTGACCGAGAAGACCGTGCTGTACCGGCCGCCCGCGCTCGCGAACGCCTACGTCCACCCCGTCTACGGGATGTACGACTACGCCGCGCTCGGCCTCCGGACCAAGGCCCGGACGTCGGCGTCCCGCTGACCGGCCGGGCCGCCCGGCCGGTCAGCGGGACGGTGGCGCCGGCCTACTCGAAGGCGATGGCCTTGAGCACGTCCATGCGGGAGGCGCGCCAGGCCGGCCACAGCGCCGCCAGGACGCCGATGACCGCGGCCAGTACGAGGTAGCCGATCAGGGTGGCGACCGGCACGCTCAGGACGTTCAGGCCCTGGCCGCTGAGCGCCCGCTGAAAGCCGATCCCGGCGACCACGCCGATGGCGATGCCGAGCACCGCGCCGAACGCCGCGATCAGCACCGACTCCAGCCGGATCATCCGCCGCGTCTGCCGGCGGCTCGTGCCGATCGCCCGGAGCAGCCCGATCTCCCGCGTCCGCTCGATCACCGACAGCGCGAGCGTGTTGATGATCCCCAGCGCGGCGATGACGATCGACAGGGCCAGCAGCGCGGTCAGCAGCAGCACGAACTGGTCGACGCCCTGCTGGACGCTCTTCTTCACGTCCGACCGGTCCTGCACCCTGAGGCCGGGATAGGCGCTCAGCGCCTGCTCGACGGCCTTCTTCGTGGCGGTGTCGGCCTTGGTGACGTTGACCATCAGGGCGACGCCCGTGGGATGGTCCGTGTGCGCCAGGTAGGCCGGCAGCGCCAGCACTCGGGACCCGACCAGGGGGTTCCTGGCGTAGATCCCGGCGACCCGCACCGACGCGGTGCTGCCGTCGGGGAAACGGACGCCGACCGTCGACCCCACCCGCAGCCGGTCCGAGGTCGCGGTCGGCCGGTCGACCAGGAGGCCGTCCCGGCCCAGGTCCGTCGAACCCGACACCAGCGACAGCCGGGCGGCCCGCTCCAGGTCGGCGGGGCGTTCGGTGGCCACGAACGACCTCGTCCCGCCGCCCGCCGCGAACCGGCCGGAGTACAGGGCCGTGACCTGCTCGACCCCCGGCGCGGCCCGCACCGCCCGCGCCGGCTCCGCCGGGCTGAAGATCCGTTCCGCCGCGGTGACCATGTAGTCGGCGGCGAAGGTCCGGTCGACCTGCCGGGAGATCGACGCCTTCGCCGACGCGCTCATCACGTTGATCCCGCTGACGAGGGCCAGCCCGATCATCAACGCGGACGCGGTGGCCGCCGTACGGCGCGGGTTGCGCAGGGCGTTCTGCGTCGCCAGGCGTCCCGGCGTCCGGAACAGCCGCGGGTAGGCGACGCCGAGCGCCCGCACGACCGGACGGGCGAGCACCGGCGCGAGCATCGCCACGCCCAGGAACACCAGGGCGAGGCCCACGCCCAGCAGCGCCGCGCCGGAGCCGCCGAGTCCGAGCCCGCCCAGGACCGCCCCCGCGGCGGTCACCAGCGATCCGGCCACGACCCGGATCCGCAGCGACCGCTGCGGCATCGCGACGTCGTCGCGCATCGCGGCGACCGGCGGGATCCTCGCCGCCCGGCGGGCGGGGAAGTAGGCGGCCACGACCGTGACGACCATGCCGACGACGTACGACCACAGGACCGGCTTGTAGGTGAACGCCAGCCCGCCGCCCAGGTCGGCGCCGAGCGCGTTGAACAGCGTCCGCAGCAGCACCGCCAGGCCCACGCCGGCGCCCAGCCCCACGGTCGAGCCGACGAGGCCGACGCCGACCGCCTCGCCGAGCACGGCGCGGGTGACCTGCCGGCGTGAGGCGCCGACCGCGCGCAGCAGCGCCAGTTCCCGGGACCGCTGGGCGACCAGCATCGAGAACGTGTTGAAGATGATGAACGCGCCGACGAAGATCGAGATGACCGCGAAGATCAGCAGGGCCGTCCGGATGAACGACATGATGGTCGCGACCTGACTCTTGTTCTCCTCGCGCAGCTTCGTACCCGTGATCGCCTCGTAGCCCGGCGACGAGAGCGCCCGCTGGATCCGGTCGCGCAGCGCCGTCTCCGAGACGCCCTTCCGCGCCGCGACCGTGATGTCACTGAACCGGCCGGGTCGCAGCAGCAGCCGCTGCGCGGTGCCCTGGTCGAAGGCCGTGACGGTCGCGCCCATGAGACTGCCGGAGTCGACGATCCCCACGACCGTCACCGGCTGGGTCGGCCCCTGGACGACGACACGGGCCCGGTCCCCGACCTTCAGACCGGCCTTCTCCGCCGTCTGCCGGTCGATGGCGACCTCGCCCGCGCCGGCCGGGCCGCGCCCGGCCGTGATGGGAAGGTTCCGGTCGCCGGGGTCCCAGTCGACGCCCAGCTGCGGCGGTCCGGAACCACCGACCACCTTGCCGTCCTTGCCGACGACCGCGGCGAAGCCGGTCACCCCACCGTGCGCCCGCGCCACACCGGGCACCCGGCCGACCGTCGCGACCAGGGACGAGGGCAGCGTCGGCGCCGCCGCGCCGTCATCGGACTCGACGACCTTCTTCGGGCGGACCTCCACCGCGACGCCCTTGCCGGTCCGGGAGAACAGCCGGTCGAACTGCCGGCCCATCGTGTCGGTGAACACCAGCGTGCCGGCGACGAACGCCACACCCAGCACCACGGCGAACGCCGTCAGCGCCAGGCGTATCTTGTGCGCCACGAGGTTGCGCACGGTGACCTTGAGCATCACCGGTAGCCGGCCCCCGGCAGCTCGAAGCCCTTCATGCGCTCCAGCACCTTCTCGGCCGTGGGATCCTGCATCCGGTCCACCAGCCGTCCGTCGGCCAGGAACAGCACGAGGTCCGCGTAGGCGGCCGCCACGGGGTCGTGCGTCACCATGACGACCGTCTGCCCCATCTCCCGCACGGAGTTCCGCAGGAACGCCAGGACCTCCGCCCCGGACCGGGAGTCCAGGTTGCCGGTCGGCTCGTCCGCGAAGATGATCTCCGGGCGGCTCGCCAGCGCGCGGGCGCACGCCACCCGTTGCTGCTGGCCGCCGGACAGCTCGCCCGGCCGGTGGGACAACCGGTCGCGCAGCCCGATCGAGTCGACCACGGTGTCGAGCCACGCCTGGTCCGGCCGCCGGCCGGCGATGTCCAGCGGCAGCGTGATGTTCTCCAGCGCCGTCAGCGTCGGGACCAGGTTGAACGCCTGGAAGATGAAGCCGATCCGGTCCCGCCGCAACCGGGTGAGCCGCTTGTCGTCCAGCCGGGTCAGGTCCACGTCGCCGACGAAGACCCGCCCCGAGTCCACCGAGTCCAGCCCCGCCATGCAGTGCATGAGCGTCGACTTGCCCGAGCCCGACGGCCCCATGATCGCGGTGAACCGGCCGGCGGGCAGCTCCACCGACACCTCGTTCAGCGCGATGACCTTCACGTCACCCCGGCCGTACTCCTTGACGAGCCGGTCGGCGCGCGCGGCCGGTGCGACGGCGACCGGCCCCGGAGGCTCGGTCACGGGGGAGGGGATATCAGGCACGGAACAGTACTCCCTGCTCACATACGGTGCTTTGTCTCGCATGAGACTAAAACCCGGGGTGAGCGGTTTCGTCGGCCCAGCGGACGGAGGCCGGTTCCACCCGCAGACGGAGCGTCCGCGCCGTCTCCTCCTAGGGGAGGACGCCGCCCGGGGGGGTTTCCGGCAGATCCTGTGATCCGCCGGAAGGCCTCAGCTCTGGCCCGGCTGGGTGAGACCCGTCTCGTACGCGAAGACGACGGCCTGCACGCGGTCGCGCAGCCCGAGCTTGGCCAGGAGGTTGCCCACGTGCGTCTTCACGGTCGTCTCACTCACGACGAGCTCCGCCGCGATCTCCGCGTTGGACAGCCCGCGGGCGACGTGCCGCAGCACCTCCAGCTCCCGCTCGGTCAGCATCCGCAGCCCGCGCGGCGGCGCGGTCTCCCGCACGGCCGGCAGCCGCGTGGCGAACTTGTCCAGCAGCCGCCGCGTCACGCTCGGCGCGACGATCGCGTCGCCGTTCGCCACGATCCGGATCGCCGCCACCAGGTCCTCCGGCGGCGCGTCCTTCAGCAGGAACCCGCTGGCCCCCGCCCGCACCGCCTCGACGACGTACTCGTCCAGGTCGAACGTCGTCAGGATCAGCACCCGAGGATCGTGGGTCGCGGCACCCTCCCGGACGATCCGGCGCGTCGCCTCGATCCCGTCCACGCCCGGCATCCGGATGTCCATCAGGACCACCTCCGGCAGGAGCGTCCGCGTGAGCTCCACGGCCTGGGCGCCGTCGCCGGCCTCGCCCACCACCGCGATGTCCGGCTCACCCTCCAGGATGAGCCGGAAGCCGGTGCGCAGCAGCGGCTGATCGTCGACGAGGAGCACCCTGATCGTCACCTAGACCTCCAACGGGAAACGGGCGCGGACTTCGAACCCACCACCGGAACGCGGCCCGATCCGCAGATCGCCACCATAGAGGGCGACACGCTCACGCATGCCCACCAGCCCATGCCCACGGCTGCCGTTCTGGCCGAGCCCGGCCGCCAACCCCCGGCCGTCATCCTCGACCTCCACCATGAGCTGCCGGTCCGTGTAGTGGATCCGCACCCAGGCACGCGCCTGCGGACCCGCGTGCTTCAGCGTATTGGTCAGCGCCTCCTGGATCAGCCGGAACGCCGCCAGGTCCACGCCCGGCGACAGCGACCGGCTCTCACCCTCGATCCACAGCTGCACCTGCAGCCCCGTCTCCCGCAGGTGATCGACCAGCTCGCCCACGTCGCTCACCCCCGGCTGCGGGGACAGCTCACCGCGTACCGGCTCCGCCTCCGTCCGCAGCACCCCCACCAGCCGCCGCATCTCGCCCAGCGCCGTACGTCCCATCTGCTCGATGGTCGTCAGCGCGTCGCGTACCGCGTCCGGGTCGCGCTCCAGGATCCGCCGCGCCGCGCCGGCCTGAACGGTCATCACGCTGACGTGGTGGGCGACCACGTCGTGCAGCTCCCGCGCGATCCGCGACCGCTCCTCCGTACGCGCCGCCCGCGCGTCGGCCTCCCGCGCCCGCTCCAACCGCCGCGCCCGGGCCTCCAGCTCGTTCAGGTAGGCCCGGCGCAGCCGCAGGCTCCGCCCCAGCCACCAGACGCCCACGAACAGGATCGTGTTGCTCACCGCCGGCCAGAAATCGGCGCCCACACCGACCAGCAGCGCGATGAACACCAGCAGCGTCACCACGCCCACGGACAGGCTCGTCGCCAGCCCGCGATGCGCCGCGAGGGTGTACGTGGCGATCAGTACGGCCACGGCGGGCGCCGACATGTCATAGCCCATCGCCGTCAGCAGCACGCAGACACCGACCATGAACGCCAGCACCGAGACGGGCAGCCGCCGCCGCATCGTGAGCGACAGCAGGGCCACGCCGCTGAGGCCCACGCTGAAGACGTCCGGCCCCTTGGGAGCGCCGTCGTCTCCCTGTAGCACCATCGCGGTGATGAAGGTCACCGTCAGCAGCACGGACATCAGCGCATCCGTCGCGATCGGATGCGCCTCCAGCCACGCGCGGCGACCACGGATCAGCTCGGACACACCCACACGTTAGGGCGTGTGACCGTATGTGGTCCCCTCCTGCACGCGGATCCCTTCTCCTCCTCCGGGAGGAGGGCACCGCCCCGGGCGGCGGAGAGGCCCTCGGGCCGGGCGGCCGGGAGGTCATCGCCCCGGACGGCCGGGAGACCGTTGCTTCGGGTGGCCGGGAGGCCGTCGCCTCCGATGGCCGGGAGGTCATCGGGCGGGGGCGCCGTCCCACGCCATCAGGTTCTGCAACAGCTCGGCCTGCTCGACCGCGTCGTCCAGCGCGTGGTGCGTGTGCCGCCGGCGGGACAGCAGATGACGCGGCATCCGACCCTTCACCGACCGGGTCACCGTCTCCCCGGACCGGGCGGCGTACAGCGTCTTCAGGTCGAGGAAACGCGAGTGCCCGAACGGCGACCCCGTCTCGGCGAACCGTACGAAGTACCAGTACAGGAACATCCAGTCGAAGCCCAGCGGATACGCCGCGAACACCGGCTTGCCGCCCTCCGCGTGGCCGGCCGCCTGGACCCACCGGGCCGCCGCCGACATGGCCTCCGCCGGATCACGGCCCTCCCGCAGCAGCCGCTCGCGATCCAGGCCGCTGACCGCCAGCGCGGCCGCGTCGTACTCGTCACTGATCGGGCGCAGCTCGGCGTAGAACGTCGTGGCCTCCGGATCCCGACGCTCGAACGTCCGGCCGTCGTACGTCCCCGCCACCGTCAGCCCGAAACTGATCATGGAGTACGGCCCCGGGATCGGGCCGTCGGCCTCCACATCGGCCGAGATGTACACGTCCGGGGCGGTCCCGCCCGCCGACCGCGGCGTCTCGTTCCGGCTCATATCAGCCGATCATGCCGGTCGCCGGACGCCCGGTCACCTCATTTTCCCGCCGCCCACCGGGCGACGCCGGGCCTCACACGTCGTCGCGCGGATCCCGCGGCGAGACCTCGTCCCGCGGCGTCCCCGTCCCGCCGCCCACCACCGGCAGCGGCGGCGGCTCCCCGCCGAACGACGGACAGCGCTGCTGATGATCGCACCAGTCGCACAGCCGGCTCTTGCGCGGCCGCCACTCGCCGGAGTCCATCGCCCGGCGGATCGCCTGCCACAGCGCGTCGACCTTCCGCTCGGTCGCGCGCAGATCCGCCTCGTCGGGGGAGTAGCGCAGGACCTCGCCGTTGCCGAGGTACATCAGCTGCAGCAACCGGGGCACCGTGCCGTGCAACCGCCACAGCACCAGCGCGTAGAACTTCATCTGGAACAGCGCCCGCGCCTCGAAGTCCGCCCTGGGCGCCTTGCCCGTCTTGTAATCGACCACCCGGACCTCACCGGTCGGGGCGACGTCCAGCCGGTCGATGTAGCCGCGCAGCTGCAGGCCCGACTCCAGGACCGTCTCCACGTACAGCTCACGGTTCGCCGGCTCCAACCGCCGCGGGTCCTCCAGCACGAAGTAGCGCTCGACCATCGCCCGCGCCTCGGCCAGCCACTCCACGCGCGCCGCCTCGACGTCCGCGCCGTCGAAGAGGTCCGCCAGCTCCGGCTCCTCCGCCAGCAGCCGCTCCCACTCCGGCCCCAGCAGCTCCAGCGCCGCCGCCGGCGTGCGCTCCGCCGCCGGGATGTCGAACAACCGCTCCAGCACCGCGTGCACGAGCGTGCCGCGCACGGCCGCCGGACTCGGCCGCTCGGGGATCCGGTCGATCACCCGGAAGCGATACAGCAACGGGCACGTCATGAAATCGCCCGCCCGTGACGGGGACAACGTGCCGATCACGCTGGCACCGCCGGAGGACGCCGCGCCGGTCTCGATGGCCGTCATGACCGCAACCCTAGGGGGGACCGGCGACAGAATCGCGCCGGAACATGCCCGCCCGCCCTCGGGAGGATCGCGCCCGACGCCCTTAGGTCCCCTTGACAGCCGGACGCGTAGCATTCCCCCCGTGGCAGACAGCACCCCCCGCGACAGCGGTCCCTCCCGCCGCCCGGGCATCCTCATGGGACGGCCGTTCGGCATACCGGTGTACGTCTCGCCGACCTGGTTCATCGTCGCGATCATCATCACCGTGATGTTCGAGCCCACCGCGCTGCGCATCGTCGACCGGCCGCAGAGCTTCCTCGTCGCCTTCCTGTACGCGGTGCTGCTCTACGCGTCCGTGCTGGTCCACGAGCTCAGCCACTCCGTCGTCGCCCGCGGGTTCGGCCTGCCGGTACGCGCCATCACCCTGCACGTCCTCGGCGGCGTCTCCGAGATCGAGCGAGAGCCGCGCACCCCCGGCCGCGAGTTCGCCGTCGCGGCCGCCGGTCCCGCGCTGTCCCTCGCGCTCGCCGGCGGCGGCTACGCCGTCCTCCACCTCGCGAGCCTGCCACCGGTCGCCGAACTCCTCGTCGAGGCGCTCACCGTCGCCAACCTCCTCGTCGGCGTCTTCAACCTGCTGCCCGGCCTGCCCCTCGACGGCGGCCGCATCGTCCGCGCCGGCGTGTGGAAGCTCACCGGCCGCCAGCGCGCCGCCACCGTCACCGCCGGCTGGATCGGCCGCGCCGTCGCCATCGCCGTCCTCGCCCTCAGCGCCGCCATGTCCGTCACCGGCGACGACCGCTGGCTCACGGTCCTGTGGGGCGCCCTCGTGGCGTCGTTCATCTGGATGGGCGCCACCGAGGCCATCCGGGTCGCCGAGCTGCGCGAACGCATCCCGCTTCTGAACGCCCGCACCCTCGCCCGCCGCGCCGTGCGCGTCCCGCAGAACCTGCCCCTCGCCGAGGCCGTCCGCCGCGCCCGCGAGGCACGGGCGGGCGCCATCGTCGTCGTCGGGCACGAGGGCGACCCGCTCGGCATCGTCAGCGAGAGCGCCGTCAACGCCACCCCGGAGAACCGCCGTCCCTGGGTCGACACCGCAACCCTCACCCGCACCCTCGACGCCGGCCTCATCCTGCCCGCCGACCTCTCCGGCGAGGACCTCCTGGCCGCCATCCAGCGCACCCCCGCCACCGAGTACCTTCTGGTCGAGCCGACCGGGGAGATGTACGGCGTGCTCGCCGCCGAGGACGTCAGCCGGACCGTCGCGAGGCCGTAGCCTTAGAACATGACCGAACCCTCCACCGCCGGTTCCCGCATGCCCAAGGTCCCGCACGGGCCGTTCCGCCCCGGCGACCGGGTTCAGCTCACCGACCCCAAGGGCCGCATCAACACCGTCACCCTGCAGGCCGGCAAGGTCTACCACAGCCACAAGGGCTCCATCCCGCACGACGAGATCATCGGCAGCCCCGAAGGCAGCGTCTTCCGGTCCTCCGGCGGCACCGAGTACCTCGCCTTCCGCCCCCTCCTCGCCGACCACACCCTCCGCATGCCGCGCGGCGCCGCCGTCGTCTACCCCAAGGACGCCGCCCAGATCCTCGCCGCCGCCGACATCTTCCCCGGCGCGCGCGTCGTCGAGGCCGGCGCCGGGTCCGGCGCGCTCAGCTGCTGGCTCCTGCGCGCCGTCGGCGAGCACGGCGCCGTCTCCTCCTACGAGCGCCGCGAGGACTTCGCCGAGGTCGCCCGCGCCAACGTCGAGGGCTACTTCGGCGGCCCGCACCCCGCCTGGCGGCTGACCGTCGGCTCCCTCGAGGACGCCCTCACCGACACCGACGTCGACCGCGTCGTCCTCGACATGCTCGCCCCCTGGGAGTGCCTCGACGCCGTCGCCAAGGCCCTCGTCCCCGGCGGCATGGTCTGCGCCTACGTCGCCACCACCACCCAGCTGTCGCGCGTCGTCGAGGCGCTGCGCGAGCACGGCAACTTCGCCGAGCCGTACGCCTTCGAGACCCTGGTGCGCTCCTGGCACGTCGAAGGCCTCGCCGTCCGGCCCGACCACCGCATGGTCGGCCACACCGGCTTCCTCGCCACCGCCCGCCGGCTCGCCGACGGCGTGCGCCCCCCGGCGCGGCGCCGCCGCCCCGCCAAGGGCGCCCACGGCGAGACGGCCGAGACGACGCCCCGGGAACCGGCCGCCGAAGCCGATCTGTCCGGAGAGTGACGAGAATCTCTCCACCCCGCCCGGCCCTGTCCGGACGCCAGAACTTGCGCCGTCAAGCCCGGGCGGCGATCTTTTTGCCCAGGACTGGGGGGCTTCGCCGAAGGTCCTTCACCTCGGGGACCTGCCACTTCATTGAGAACATGGTTCCCACGCCACGACACGAGTACCCCTGGGCCAGGTTACGGAGGCGCTCGGGATAGGTAGGGTTTCAGGTAGGTCGTCGTCTCTGCCTGAGGAGGTGACGAGCGTGGCCGCTCGTGACGATGCCGGGGCGCGTAAGGCGCAGCACGAAAAGGAGGTCCGCGACCTCCAGACGCAGGTCTCCTTCCTGGAGGAGGAGATCTCCGTGCTGCGCCGCAAGCTCGCGGAGTCCCCCCGACAAGTTCGTGTACTCGAAGAGCGCCTTCACGAGGCGCAGGCAAGTCTGGCCGCGGTTACGGGCCAGAACGAACGTCTCGTGGCGACCCTCAAGGAAGCCCGAGAGCAGATCATCGCCCTCAAGGAGGAGGTCGACCGGCTCGCGCAGCCCCCGTCGGCCTTCGGAACGTTCCTCGCCGCCCGCGAGGACGGCACGGTCGACATCTTCACCGGTGGCCGCAAGCTGCGGGTGAACGTCAGTCCGGGCATCGAGATCGACGAGTTGCAGCGTGGCCAGGAGGTCATGCTCAACGAGGCGCTCAACGTCGTCGCCGCTCTCGAGTTCGAGACGCAGGGCGAGGTCGTGATGCTGAAGGAGGCCTTCGAAGACGGCGAACGCGCCCTCGTGATCGCTCACGCCGACGAAGAACGCGTCGTCAAGCTGGCCGAGCCCCTGCGCGGAGTCCCCCTGCGCGCCGGCGACTCGCTCATGCTGGACACCCGATCCGGATACGCCTACGAGAAGATCCACAAGGCGGAGGTCGAGGAGCTCGTCCTCGAAGAGGTCCCCGACATCTCCTACCAGGATATCGGCGGCCTCGGCCCGCAGATCGAGCAGATCCGCGACGCCGTCGAGCTGCCCTACCTCCACGCCGACCTGTTCCGCGAGCACCAGCTCCGTCCCCCGAAGGGCGTCCTGCTGTACGGCCCGCCCGGCTGTGGCAAGACCCTCATCGCCAAGGCGGTCGCCAACTCCCTCGCCAAACAGGTCGCCGAGAAGACCGGCGCCGAGGGGAAGAGCTTCTTCCTCAACATCAAGGGCCCGGAGCTGCTCAACAAGTACGTCGGTGAGACCGAGCGGCACATCCGCCTGGTCTTCCAGCGGGCCCGCGAGAAGGCCTCCGCGGGTACCCCCGTGATCGTGTTCTTCGACGAGATGGACTCCATCTTCCGCACCCGCGGATCCGGCGTCTCATCCGACGTCGAGAACACCATCGTCCCCCAGCTGCTGTCGGAGATCGACGGCGTCGAGGGCCTGGAGAACGTCATCGTGATCGGCGCCTCCAACCGGGAGGACATGATCGACCCGGCGATCCTCCGCCCTGGCCGCCTCGACGTGAAGATCAAGATCGAGCGTCCGGACGCCGAGGCCGCCAAGGACATCTTCTCCAAGTACATCCTCACGGACCTGCCGCTCCACCCCGACGACCTGAAGGAGCACGGCAGCTCTCCGGAGGCCACCGTCGACGCGATGATCCAGCGTGTCGTCGAGCGGATGTACAGCGAGACCGAGGAGAACCGCTTCCTCGAGGTCACGTACGCCAACGGCGACAAGGAAGTCCTGTACTTCAAGGACTTCAACTCCGGCGCGATGATCCAGAACATCGTCGACCGGGCCAAGAAGATGGCCATCAAGGACTTCCTCGACAGCGGGCAGAAGGGCCTGAGGGTCACCCACCTTCTCGCCGCCTGCGTCGACGAGTTCAGCGAGAACGAGGACCTGCCCAACACCACCAACCCCGACGACTGGGCCCGGATCTCCGGAAAGAAGGGCGAGCGGATCGTCTACATCCGCACCCTCGTCTCCGGAAAGCAGGGCACCGAGGCCGGGCGTTCGATCGACACCGTCGCGAACACCGGGCAGTACCTCTGACCGACGAAGAAACCCGTGGCGGCCGGAATCCGATTCCGGCCGCCACGCGGCGTTCCGGGATCTCCCGACCCACGTCCCGCCGCGTTCTGCCGCGTCCCAGGACGGCCGTACGAGCTCACCACGCCATGACCACGGGTTGACCCGGGTCTTGGTCCACCCTGCACCGGCCATTGCCCTGACGGCCGCTGAGGCCGTTCGCGGCCGGATCCGGCCTCTCCGTCCACGCCCGGTTTCGCATCACGATCCCGCCGCGCCGCACAGGACCACGCCCATCGCGCATTAGGCTCAGACCTATGAGCGTGCGGCGCGTGATGGGGATCGAGACCGAGTACGGCATATCCGTGCCCGGTCAGCCAGGGGCCAACGCGATGGTGACCTCCTCGCAGGTCGTCAACGCGTACCTCGCGGCGTCGGCGGCGAAGGCCAGGCGGGCACGGTGGGACTTCGAAGAGGAGAACCCGCTGCGCGACGCCCGCGGCTTCGACCTGGCCCGAGAGGTCGCCGACCCCACCCAGCTGACCGATGAGGATCTCGGGCTGGCCAACGTCATCCTCACCAACGGGGCCCGGCTCTACGTCGACCACGCCCACCCGGAGTACTCCACGCCCGAGTGCACCAACCCCCGGGACGCCGTGATCTGGGACAAGGCCGGAGAGCGCGTCATGGCCGACGCCGCGGCCCGCGCCGCCCGGGTCCCGGGCACCCACCCGATCCAGCTGTACAAGAACAACACCGACAACAAGGGCGCCTCCTACGGCTGCCATGAGAACTACCTCATGCGCCGGGAGACCCCGTTCTCCGACATCGTCCGGCACCTCACACCGTTCTTCGTCACCCGGCAGGTGGTCTGCGGCGCCGGCCGCGTCGGCATCGGCGTGGACGGCCGCGGCGACGGCTTCCAGATCAGCCAGCGGGCCGACTTCTTCGAGGTCGAGGTCGGTCTCGAGACGACCCTCAAGCGACCCATCATCAACACCCGCGACGAGCCGCACGCCGACCCGGAGAAGTACCGCCGGCTGCACGTCATCATCGGCGACGCGAACATGAGCGAGGTCTCGACCTACCTCAAGCTCGGCACCACCGCGCTGGTCCTCGCCATGATCGAGGACGGCTTCCTCACCGTCGACCTGTCGGTCGACATGCCCGTCGCGACCCTGCGGGCGATCTCCCACGACCCGAGCTGCAAGCACCTGCTCACGCTGCGCGACGGCCGGAAGATGACCGCGATCCAGCTCCAGATGGAGTACCTCGAGCAGTCCCGCAAGTACGTCGAGGACCGCTTCGGCGGCGACGCCGACGACCTGACCGTCGAGGTCCTCGACCGTTGGGAGTCGGTCCTGCAGCGGCTCGGCGAGGACCCGATGCAGTTGTCCCGCGAGCTCGACTGGGTCGCCAAGCTCGAGCTGCTCGAGGGCTACCGCACCCGCGACGGCCTCGACTGGTCCCACCCGCGGCTGCAGCTCGTCGATCTGCAGTACTCCGACGTCCGCCCCGACCGTGGCCTGTACAACCGGCTCGCCGCCCGCGGGCGGATGGAGCGGATCGTCAGCGACGCCGAGGTCGACTCGGCGATCGAGGATCCGCCGGAGGACACCCGTGCCTACTTCCGAGGCCGGTGCCTGCGGCAGTACGCCGACTCCGTGGCGGCGGCGTCCTGGGACTCGGTGATCTTCGACGTGCCGGGCCGGGAGTCGCTGCAGCGGGTACCGACCCTGGAGCCGCTGCGCGGCACCAAGGCGCACGTCGGCAGCCTCCTGGACCGCTGCCGCACCGCCTCCGACCTCGTGTCCGCCCTCACCGGCGAGTGACCCCGCACGCCCGCCCGTACGCCCTTCTCGGCCGGCGTACGGGCGGACGACGAGGTGGGGTGCGGCTGTGATCGCTGCACAGTTGTGACGGTTATGACCGTTTCGCTGCGATGGCGACTGGCGATAACGGCGTCAGGAGACCAACCGCCGACGGCGTGGCGCACGCCCAGTGATCCACTCCGCGTCGGTGGCCGACGATAGAGTCAAGGTCTCGGCACGAACGGGAGGATCATCCATGGCAACGAGGGACACCGGCGGCCAGCGGCAGACGACCCGGCGCGAGGAAGAGGTCGACGAGACCCAGACCGCGCCCAGCGAGGACGTCCAGGAGCGCCAGGAGAAGCTCACCGACGACGTCGACGCAATCCTGGATGAAATCGACGAAGTTCTCGAAGAGAACGCAGAGGAATTCGTCCGGAGCTATGTCCAAAAAGGTGGAGAGTGACCGTATATGTCCGATTCGGGGGATCCAAAGAAGTGTCCCGATTGCGGGCAATTAAAGCCTGCTGCTGAATTCGGTCGAAATAAGCGCATGGCGGACGGCCTTGCGCGGTATTGCAAAGAGTGCTTTCGGGCTCGTTCGAAGGCGAGTTATCGCAAGCGGATGAGTACCCAAGGCAAAGTGGTACGGGAACGGCCGGACGTTCCTGATGGATCGAAGTACTGTCCGCGTTGCGGGGAGATCAAGGATTTCTCTGCGTTCGGCAGCAACCGAGCCGAAAAGTCCGGGCGTGCGGCCTACTGTAAGCCGTGCCACAACTCCGTCATGGCCCTGCAGAAGGCCAAACAGCACGGGAGCGTTCGGAACTACCTTCTCAAGCACCGCTACGGGCTGACGGAACAAGAAGTCGATGCCTTTTCCGGGAGGCGCGGAGATCTTTGCCTGATCTGCCTCCACCGCCGACCGTTGCACGTCGATCATGACCACGCCACCGGAGAAGTGCGGGGGATGCTCTGCTTCAGATGCAATGGCGCATTGGGCCAGTTCAAGGACGACGCCAAGGTCATGCGGCGGGCCGTGGACTACCTGGAGGGCCGGCTGGTCGAGGAGTACCGCCCCCAACCGCGGTCGCGTGGCCGGTCGCGGAACGGCTCCCAGGGCAATCGCCACTACCACCTGACCGAGCGCTACGGCATCGGCGCTGACGAGGCTGAGTGCCTAGTCCAGCGGCAGGGGGGTGTCTGCCCGATCTGCCGGGCGGCGGCTCCGGCGCACGTCGATCACGATCACGTCACCGGCGCCGTACGGGGGATTCTGTGCGCCGACTGCAATACGGGGATGGGGCAGCTACGGGACGATCCGTGGGTGGTGCGCCGGGCGATCGAGTACCTCACCGGCGGGCTGTCAGGGCTCCGGCTGGCCGAGGACGGCGGTTTCGAGGTGACCGCCGTACGCCCGCGGCGGTCCGCAGAGGACGTCGCCGATCCGGGGTGGCATCTGGGGCGGGCCTGCATGGACGACCTGGCGGTCCTGCACACGATGGCCGAGGGGGACTCCGAGGATCCGTGGGAGATGGATGTGATCTTCGCAGGCGGGGAGCCGGCGGAGGAGCGGTTTCCGGCGCTCGATCTGAGTGATCCGGGGTTTCCGGATCGCGACGCGTTGCCGCGGGAGCCGTTGGGGCGGCCGGAGTGGGCCTTGACGGCCGCTGACTGACGCGGTCGGGTTCGCCCTGAGCGGACGGGGGCAGGGATCACGCGGTATGCGCCTGACGTCACAGTGACAGTAGGGTCTGAGTTGCGGAGGCGCATCGCATCCGCTGCCTTTGGAAGGAGTCGTGTGACGTCGCAAGGTTCCGCGCCGGGGCGTCTGCCGGGCGCGTTCATGAGCCAGGGCCCCCCGTCGTTCACCGAGTTCCTGTCGTCGTACTCGCCGGGGCTGCTGCCGGGGTCGCGTGAGCTGCCGGCCGGGGTGTCGGCCGGGGACCAGATCCCGCACGGCACGACGATCGTCACGATCACGTTCCCGGGCGGCGTGGTGATGGCGGGCGACCGGCGGGCCACCGCGGGCAACGTGATCGCCCAGCGGGACATCGAGAAGGTCTACCGCGCCGACGAGTACTCCGCCGTCGCGATCGCGGGCACCGCGGGCATCGGCCTTGAGGTGGTGCGCCTGTTCCAGGTGGAGCTGGAGCACTACGAGAAGATGGAGGGCCGCACGCTCTCGCTGGAGGGCAAGGCCAACCGGCTCGCCACGATGGTCCGCGGCAATCTCGGCATGGCCCTGCAGGGCCTGGTCGTCGTGCCGCTGTTCGCCGGTTATGACGAGGATCAGGACAAGGGGCGGATCTTCAGCTACGACCCGGCCGGCGGGCGTTACGAGGAGCACGACTTCTACAGCATCGGCTCGGGGTCGGTGTTCGCCAAGGGCGCGCTGAAGAAGCTGTTCCGGCCGGAGCTGGCAGAGGAGGACGCGGTCGTCGCCTCCATCCAGGCGCTGTACGACGCGGCGGACGACGACTCGGCGACCGGTGGACCGGACCTGACCCGCCGGATCTTCCCGGTGATCGCCGTGGTGACGGCCGACGGGTACCGGCGGTTGCCGGACGAGGAGGTCGGGGGTCTGACGGAGCGGGTCATCGAGGGGCGGATGCGTTCGCCCGGCGGGCCGTCGGCTCCGCTGCTGTAACGTCCGCGATCTCGAGTAGTGAACGAGTAGTAAGGAACGCCACCGGTGTCCATGCCGTTCTACGTGTCGCCCGAACAGCAGATGAAGGACAAGGCCGACTACGCGCGTAAGGGCATCGCGCGCGGCCGCAGCGTCGTCGTGCTGCAGTACGACGACGGCATCCTGTTCGTGGCGGACAATCCGTCCCGCGCGCTGCACAAGATCAGCGAGATCTACGACCGGATGGCGTTCGCCGCGGTCGGCAAGTACAACGAGTTCGAGAACCTCCGTCAGGCGGGTGTGCGCTACGCCGACGTCAACGGGTACATGTACGACCGCCGGGACGTCACCGCGCGGGGTCTGGCGAATGCCTACGCGACGACGCTGGGCACGGTGTTCACCGAGATGAACAAGCCGTACGAGGTGGAGCTCGTCGTCGCGGAGCTGGGCGAGGACGCCTCCTCGGACCAGATCTACCGGCTGACCTTCGACGGGTCGGTCGCCGACGAGCACGGTTACGTCGCGATGGGCGGTCAGGCCGACCAGGTCGCGGCGGGGCTGCAGGAGCACTACGAGGAGGGGCTGTCGCTGGCCCGGGCGCTGCGGCTGGGTGTACGGGCGCTGGAGCGGCAGGATGCCGACCGGCATCTGGAGGCCGAGCAGTTGGAGGTCGCGGTGCTGGACCGGAACCGGACGCACCGGTTGTTCCGGCGGCTGCCGCCGGCCCGGATCCGGGCGCTGCTGGAGGAGGCCGGCGCCGGGAGCGCCCAGGCCGAGTCCGGCGCCGAGGCCGGCGCCGAGTCGGGTGACGCGACCGCGGAGTGACGTCCGCGCCCGTCCGCCGCGCCCGGGAAGGGGCGCGGCGGACGGGCGCCGCTGTTTGTGATCTACAACGTAAAGGCCGGTGCCGTCGTACGCCGAACCGGTCGTCGATCCGTCATGGGTTCCGAGGTGCCGACCGGACGCCGGCCCGCCGTGCGGTGCCGTCGTGCGGCCGTCGGGGCGCCGACCGCGAGGCGGGTCGTCGCATACCGCAACCTGATCTCTACCAACGGCGGCCTTCGGACGCATAGCCTTGCGAGTGTGGATAGGCGCATCTTCGGGTTGGAGAACGAGTACGGCGTAACGTGCACCTTTCGCGGGCAGCGGCGGTTGTCACCCGACGAGGTGGCCCGGTACCTCTTCCGCAGGGTCGTCTCGTGGGGCCGTAGCAGCAACGTGTTCCTCCGCAACGGGGCACGGCTGTACCTCGATGTCGGCAGTCATCCTGAGTACGCGACGCCCGAGTGTGACAGCGTCGACGAGCTGGTCGTGCACGACAAGGCGGGGGAGCGGATCCTGGAGGGTCTGCTCGTCGACGCCGAGCGGCGCCTCCGTGAGGAGGGCATCGCGGGTGACATCTACCTGTTCAAGAACAACACCGATTCGGCCGGTAACTCCTACGGGTGTCACGAGAACTACCTCGTCGGGCGGCACGGCGAGTTCGGCCGGCTGGCCGACGTGCTGATCCCGTTCCTCGTGACGCGTCAGATCATCTGCGGTGCCGGCAAGGTGCTGCAGACGCCGCGCGGCGCGGTGTACTGCGTGAGCCAGCGCGCCGAGCACATCTGGGAGGGCGTGTCGTCGGCGACGACGCGTTCGCGGCCCATCATCAATACCCGGGACGAGCCGCACGCGGACGCCGAGCGCTTCCGCCGGCTGCACGTCATCGTCGGCGACTCGAACATGAGCGAGACGACGATGCTGCTCAAGGTCGGCGCGACCGACCTGGTGCTGCGCATGGTCGAGGCAGGGGTCGTGATGCGCGACCTGACGCTGGAGAACCCCATCCGGGCGATCCGGGAGGTCAGCCACGACATGACCGGCCGGCGCAAGGTGCGCCTGGCAAACGGCCGGGAGGCCAGCTCGCTGGAGATCCAGAAGGAGTATCTCGACAAGGCGCGGGAGTTCATCGACCGGCGGGGCGCGGACCCGGTGGTGCTGCGCGTGCTCGACCTGTGGGAGCGGACCGTGCGCGCCGTGGAGACGGGCGATCTGGACCTGGTGGCCCGCGAGATCGACTGGGTGACGAAGTACCAGCTGATCGAGCGGTATCGGCACAAGTACGATCTGCCGCTGAGCTCGCCGCGGGTGGCCCAGCTCGACCTCGCGTACCACGACGTGCATCGGGGCCGGGGCCTGTACTACCTGCTGGAGCGCAAGGGCGCCGTCGAGCGGGTGGCCAGGGACCTGGACATCTTCCAGGCCAAGTCGGTGCCGCCGCAGACGACGCGGGCGCGGCTGCGCGGGGAGTTCATCCGCAAGGCGCAGGAGAAGCGGCGCGATTTCACGGTCGACTGGGTGCACCTGAAGCTGAACGACCAGGCGCAGCGGACGGTCCTGTGCAAGGACCCGTTCCGTTCGGTCGATGATCGCGTCGACAAGCTGATCGCGGGAATGTAGCGGCGTTCTCACGCTACCTTTAGATGCCCGCTGACAGGGTGGGGGCCTTGTCGCGATAGTCGTCGAACCGCGGAACGGTGGAGAAGATGTCTGAAGTCAAAGGCCGCGAGCAGACGCGGACGGACGAGCCGCAGGACGCCGAGGGGCGGGACGCCTCCGCGGCGGACGCCACGGCGAGCGGCGAGCCCGGAGCCGCCGAGCGGCCCGAGACGGAGGACGCCGAGGCGGCCGGCGGCGAGGCGGCCGAGCGGTCCGAGGAGAAGGACGCGGACGAGGACGACGCCGAGGCCGCCGACGACGACGCCGCGAAGCGGGCCGAGGACGAGGACGCGAAGGAGACGGCCGGCGAGGCCGCTGGTGCGGCGGAGCCGGCGGACGCCGAGGACACCGAGGTCGACGACGAGCCGAAGAGCCGGTTCGCCCATCCGGATCCGATCAAGCTGAAGATGCCGGCGGCCAAGGAGATCACCCGGACCGAGTTCACGCCGCACGCGCTGGGCGCCAAGGGCCGCGGCGCTCCCCGGTCGGGCACGCGGGCCCAGGCGAAGCGCCGCCGGATCCTGTACACGACGGCGACCGTGGTCCTGGTGGGGCTGGTGGCCGGGGCGGCGGTCTGGTACGAGACCCGCCCGGCGCCGGCGGTCAAGGTGTCGGGCACGTTCGGCAAGGCGCCGTCGGTGAAGGTGCCCAAGGACAAGCCGCCCGTCAAGCAGCAGATGAAGGAGGTCGTGTCCGGCTCCGGCAAGGCGGTGGCCAACGGCGACCTCGTCGTCGCGCAGGTGGTCGCCTACAAGTGGGGCGCCAAGGGCGGCGGCAAGGAACTCTTGAACACCTACAGCAAGAAGCAGCCGATCGTGGGTCAGGCCGGTCAGCTGACCGGGCTGACGGCGCTGGACAAGGCGATCACCGGGCGTAAGGCGGGGACGCGGCTGGTGATGACGCTGCCGTACCAGGCCGTCGGTGACCAGATCGCCCAGTCGCTGCAGCTGGCCAAGACCGACGACTTCGTCGTGACGGTCGACGTGCTGAACAGCTTCGGCAAGACCTCTTCGGCGCAGGGCACACCGCAGAAGCTCGACGATCCGAAGCTGCCGGCGGTGACCGGTGGCGCGGGCGCCGCTCCGACCGTCAAGATCCCGTCCGCGGACGCTCCCGGCACGTTGCAGGTCAAGACCCTGATCCAGGGCAACGGCCCGGCGGTGCAGAAGGGGCAGACGCTGATCGCGCAGTACCACGGGGTGCTGTGGCGGGACGGCAAGGTGTTCGATTCGTCGTGGCAGCGCGGCGAGCCCGCGTCGTTCCCGATCGGCGTCGGGCAGGTCATCCCGGGGTGGGACACCGGTCTGGTCGGGCAGAAGGCCGGCAGCCGGGTGCTCCTCGTGGTGCCGCCGAAGGAGGGGTACGGCTCGAAGGGCTCGCCGCAGGGCGGCATCAAGGGCACCGACACCCTGGTGTTCGTCGTCGACGTCCTCGGTTCGTACTGATCGTCCGGTGTTCGGAGGTTCGCGCATGCGGCGTGTCGCCGCGCTGGCCGTGCTTCCCCTCGTCGCCGCCACGGCGTGCAGCGGGGGCGGCCTGCCCGAGGGTCTGAAGGTCGCCGGGGTCGTGGGCCGCCAGCCCACGGTGACGATTCCGGCGTCCGCCCCGTCGGGGAAGCTGAAGGTCGACACGCTGCGGAAGGGGAAGGGCTCGGCGGTCACCGACGGCGACCTGGTGGTCGCCAACTACGTCGGGTACCGCTGGAACGGCGGCGACCACAAACTGGTCGCCAGTAGCTATGAGGCCGGGCGGCCCGCCATCTTCCCCTACGGCCGCCTGGTCACGGGCCTGAACAAGGCCCTCGAGGGGCAGCGGCCGGGCGGCCGGGTGCTGGCCGTGATCCCGCCGAGTCAGGGGTACGGGTCGAGCGGGTACGCGCCGTGGCAGATCGGCGCCGCCGACTCCATGGTGTTCGTGCTCGACGTGATCGCGACGTACCACAACGGCGCGAGCGCGCAGGGCCGGTCGCTGCCGCAGACCGACGGTGCGCTCCCGCAGGTCACCGCCGGGTCGACGCCGACGATGAAGATCCCCTCGACGGCGCCGCCGAGACAACTGCGGGTGAAGACGATCATCGAGGGCGGTGGGCCGCCGGTCCAGGCGCACCAGCTGGTCGTCTTCCACGACCTGGGGCAGATCTGGCGGACGGGCAAGGTCTTCGAGTCCACGCGCGCCCGGGGACGCCCCGACTCGGCGGTGGCCGGAGCCGGTCAGATGATCAAGGGCTGGGACAAGGCCGTGGTCGGGCAGCGGGTCGGCAGCCGGGTGCTCGTCGTGATCCCGTCGAAGGACGGGTACGGGGCGAAGGGGCACGCCGCCTCGGGCATCAAGAAGGACGACACGCTGGCGTTCGTCATCGACGTCCTCGCCGCCTACTGAGCCCCGGCCACGGGGCACCGCGGCCGGGTGCCGTCCCTAGACTCGGGACGTGGACGACGTCGATGCCATCGCGGCCCTGCAGGATCCGGTACGCCGGAGGCTCTACGAGTACGTGGCCGCGCAGGATCACGAGGTGGGTCGGGCGGAGGCCGCGGACGCGGCCGGGATCCAGCGCACTCTGGCCGCCTTCCATCTCGACCGCCTGACCGAGGCGGGCCTCCTCGAAGCGGTCTTCCGGCGGCCCGCCGGGCGAACGGGCCCCGGCGCGGGCCGCCCCGCGAAGCTGTACCGGCGTTCGGTGACGGAACGCGTGGTGAGCGTGCCGCCGAGGGACTACCGCGCCGTGGCGGAACTCCTCGCCGCGGCGGTCGAGGAGGCCGGCGGCGAGGAGATCCTGGAGCGGCTGGCCCGGAGCCGCGGCCGATCCGCCGGCGCCGCCGCCGCCGGACCGTCCGGTGACCCGGGCACACGCTCGTCCGGAGGCAGGAGCGTACGCACGTCCGAGGTCCCGACCGGGGAGCCGTCGGCGGACGCCGCCGTACGCCACGCCGGGGGCCTGGCCGTGGAGCCGCCGGCGGACGCCGCCGTACGCCACGCCGGGGGCCTGGCCGTGGAGCCGCCGGCGGACGCCGCCGTACGCCACGCCGAGGGCGTGGAGCCGCCGGCGGATGCGACCGTACGCTCGCCCGACGACGACGACGACGCCGCGGCGGGTGAGCGGGTCGCGGCCGCGCTGCGGGCCAGGGGGTACGAGCCGTATCGCGAGGGCGCCGAGCTGCGGCTGCGCAACTGCCCGTTCCACGCGTTGGCGGTGGAGTTCCCGCCGCTGGTCTGCGGGATGAACCTGGCGCTGCTGGAGGGGCTGCTCGAGGGTCTGGAACCGACCGGGATGGTGGCGCGCATGGATCCGCGGCCGGGGGAGTGCTGCGTTGTGCTCGCTTCTAAAAATAATGAGAGTTGACATACAGCGCCGGGTGATGATCTGCTGACCGCCATGACGGATCATCACCTCGCGCAGTTCAACGTCGGCCGCCTCCGCGAGCCCCTCGACGTGCCGTCCATGGCCGAGTTCCTCGCCCTGTTCGAACCCGTCAACGCCCTGGCCGACTCCGCGCCGGGCTTCGTCTGGCGGCTGACCGACGGAGAAGGCGACGACGCGACCACCATCCGCCCCTACGGCGACGACGTGATCATCAATTTCTCGGTCTGGGAGTCGCGTGCGGCGCTGTGGGACTTCGTCTACCGGTCGGCCCACCTCGACGTGCTGCGCCGGCGTCGCGAATGGTTCCTGCGCATGGCCGAGCCGTACATGGTGATGTGGTGGGTGCCGGCGGGGTCGATTCCGTCGGTGGAGGAGGCGCGGGAGCGCCTGGACCGGGTGCGCCGGCGGGGGCCGGGGCCTGAGGCGTTCACGTTCCGGGAGTCGTACGACCCGGCCGGTGTCGCGGTATAAAACTTAGCGCTAAGATATATCCGCCTTGTCGCCGAGTGGTGGGAGCGGATCCGGTGTTGGACGTCGCAGATGAGATCCTCGTCGGGGGCCACTGGCGAAAGGGCGGCGGCGAAGTGATCGCGACCCGCGATCCCGCCACCGGAGAGGTCATCGCCCGTGTGCACGGCGCGAACCTCGAGGATGTCGAGCGCGCGGTCGCCGAGGGCGCGCGGGCGGCGGCCGACCCGGGATGGTGCGACCTGCTGCCGCACGAGCGGGCGCGGTACCTCGTCCGGATCGCCGATCTGATCGTCGAGCGGGCCGGCGACCTGGCGCGGTTGCAGACCGCGGACACCGGAAAGTCGATCAACGAGACCCGCGCGCTGGTGGCCAGCGCGGCCGGGACGTTCCGCTACTTCGCCGCGGCGCTCGAGACCATGGAGGAGTCGCTGACCCCGCCGCGCGGGCCGTACCTCACCATGAGCCTGCACGAGCCGATCGGCGTCGTCGGCGCGATCACCCCGTGGAACTCCCCGATCGCCAGCGACGCGCAGAAGATCGCGCCGGCGCTGGCCGCCGGAAACGCGGTCGTGCTGAAGCCCGCCGAGTGGACTCCGCTCGTCTCCCTGGCCCTCGGCCGCCTGGTCACGGACGCCGGGCTGCCGCCCGGGCTGCTGTCGGTGCTGCCCGGCCCGGGACGTACGACCGGCGACGCCATCGTCCGCCATCCCGGCGTGGGGAAGGTGACCTTCACCGGCGGCACCGTCACCGGCCGGACCATCGGCGCGGTCGCGGCCGAGAAGATCATGCCGGTCTCGCTGGAACTCGGCGGGAAGTCACCGACGATCGTCTTTCCCGACGCCGACCTCGACCAGACGGTGGCCGGAGTGCTCTTCGGGATCTTCTCCTCGTCAGGTCAGAGCTGCATCGCGGGGTCCCGCGTCTTCATTCACGCCGACGTGTACGCCGACGTGCTGGAGCGGCTCGTCCGGCACACCGAAAGGCTGCGCGTCGGGCCGGGCGCGGACCCGGCGACCCAGGTGGCCCCGCTGGTGACGCACGCTCACCGCGACAAGGTCGCGGCGATGGTCGACCGCGCCCGGCAGGAGGGGGCCCGGGTGCGGTGCGGCGGCCGCGCGCCGGACGGGCCCGAGTTCGACCGTGGGGCCTATTACCTGCCGACCGTCCTCGACGGTCTGCCCAACGACTCGGCCACGTGCCAGGAGGAGATCTTCGGGCCGGTGCTCGTGGCGCTGCCGTTCACCGGCGAGGACGACCTGGTCGCGCAGGCCAACGACACGGTGTACGGGCTCGCCTGCGGCATCTGGACCGGCGACCACCGGAGGGCGTGGCGGGTGGCCCGGCGGATCGAGGCCGGCACGGTCTGGATCAACACCTACAAGCAGTTCAGCATCTCCACACCGTTCAGCGGGATGAAGGCGAGCGGGATCGGGACGGAGAAGGGCCGGGACGGCATCCGCTCCTACACGCGCCAGAAGAGCCTCTACTGGGGGCTGACCGCCGAACCGCTGCCCTGGGCGGGCGTCTGAGGCGGGGCCCGGACACCCCTAGGTCTGGTCCGGGCCGGTCTCGGGTGGTGTCTGCTCGGCCAGCTCCAGGGAGCGCTCCAGCTTCCGGAGCAGCCGGCCGAGCTGGCGCTGTTCGGTGTCGGTGAGCCCGGCCAGCATCCGCTTCTCGTTGGCGAAGTGGGCGGCGGCCACCGTGTTGATCGCTTCGAGTCCCTTGTCCGTCAGCCGGGCGTAGACCACTCGCCGGTCGTCCGGGTCGCGCTCCCGGATGACCAGGCCGGCCTTCTCGAGCCGGTCGAGCCGCAGGGTGATGCCGCCGGTGGTGACCAGTGCGATCTCGGCGAGCTCCCCGGCCGTCTTGCGGTACGGCGCGCCGGAGCGGCGCAGGGCCGCGAGCACGTCGAAGGCCGCCATGTTCAGGCCGTAGCGGTCGAACAGGTCGCCGAGCAGGCCCTGATAGCGGATGAAGCTGCGGTGCAGCCGCCCGAGGACCTCCATGGGGGTGGCGTCGATGGAGGGCAGCTCGCGCTCCCACTGCTCCAAGATCAGGTCGACCGCGTCCGGCCGCCCTGATGATCTGCTCGTCATACGTCGGTCGGGGAGAGGGGGCGCGGGCCGTCCTCTCCCTCCTCCTTCCGGTGGGGCCTCTGAGGGGTGTGAAAGCCAGTGCCAAACGTACCGGGAGGCGGAGCGGGGGAAGTGCGGAACCTTGTGCGGGGCGCGCCGCGATGCTAAAAACCTTAGCGATAGTTTGCTTAGCGCTAAGGATCTTCGGGGTGTGCGCGATCGGCTCGACGCGGGCGCCCGGATGAACGGTCAGGAGGCGAAGGGATGCGCGTGCTCCCCGCCGGGCTCGTGGCGCCCACCCAGCGCACGATCCCGGATTTTCGACTGCATCGGCCGCGCACGATCGCCGAGGCGGTCCTGGCCGGCTCCGCCGACGGCGCCGTCTACGCCCAGGGCTGCACCGACCTGTTCGCCCGGTTCCGCGAGGGCCTGGACTGCTCCTCCCTCGTCTGGCTGGCGGACCTCGAGGAGCTCACCCGCATCGACTGGGACGGCACGGCGCTGGCGATCGGCGCGGCGGTCGGGCACCACACCGGCTCGGGCGACTCCGCGGTGCGCGCCGCGCTGCCCGGCCTCGCGGCCGGCTGGCGACGCATCGCCAACCACCGCATCCGGCTCCGGGCCACCATCGGCGGCAATCTCATGGCCCGGCGCACCCGCTACGAGATGTCGATCATGCTCGACGCCCTGGGCGCGGAGCTGCTCTTCGCCGCGCCGGACGGCGGGCGCACCCTCGCCCCGGCCGACCTGTGGGACCGGCGCGAGCCGCACGGAGCGCTGCTGCACACCATCCGGATCCCCGAGGTGCCCGGTACGTGGTTCGGCTACGAGCGTTCACTGCGGCCGCTGCTGACGGTGGCCGCCGCCGTGCGCGGGGACACCGTCCGGATGAGCGTGGGCTCGGAGTACACCCGCCCGTACGCCGTCGAGGCGCCGGTCGGCGCCGCGCCGGCCGACATCGCCGCGCTGCTGCCGGAGGAGATCGGCGACGCGGCCGGAAGCGCGCGCTACCGACGGCACGCGGCCGGCGTCCTGCTCGGCCGGCTGCTGGCACGATTCACCGCCGGAGAGGAGCACGTCGGATGAGCGAGCCGATCACCATCGAGTTCGACCTGGACGGGGAGCGGCGGTCCGAGCGGATCGCGCCGAACACGGTCCTGCTCGACCTGCTGCGCGACCGCTGCGGCCGGCTCGGTGTGAAGGCGTCGTGCGAGCGCGGGGTCTGCGGCGCGTGCACGACCCTGATCGACGGCGCGCCCGTCGCGTCCTGCGGCGTCTTCGCCTTCAGCCTGGACGGCGCGTCGGTGGAGACGGTCGAGGGGCAGGGCAGCGCGGACGATCTCGGTCCCGTGCAACGGGCCTTCGCCGAGTGCGGCGGATTCCAGTGCGGTTACTGCACGCCGGGCATGGTGATGCTGACGACCGCGCTGCTCCGGGAGCATCCGGAGCCCGACGACGAGCTGATCCGGTCGTGGATCTCCTCCAACGTCTGCCGCTGCACCGGATACCAGATGATCAGCGACTCGGTGCGCCGCGCGGCCGAGCTGGCCCGTGAGGAGCGCGGATGAGCGAGGGACACGCCGCCGTCGGCGCCGGGACGGCCCAGGGTGACGGGCACACCGTCGTCGGCACCGCGGCGCGCCGCGGTGACGCCGCCCCGAAGGTGACCGGCGGCGCGCGCTACAGCGCCGACGTCCGGCTGCCGGGGATGCTGCACGCCAAGGTGCTGCGGAGTCCGCACGCGCACGCCCGGGTGGTGTCCGTGGACCCGACGCGGGCGCGGGCCCTGAACGGCGTGCACGCCGTGCTCACCCGCGACGACCTCGGCGGCCTGTCCCCGACCTACGGGTACTTCGTCAAGGACCAGCCCGTCGTCGCCATCGACCGGGTCCGCTACGTCGGTGACGTGGTGGCGGCGGTCGCCGCCGTGGACGAGAGGGTCGCGCTGCGCGCCCTCGAGCTGATCGACGTGGTGTACGAGCCGCTGCCCGCGGTCCCGGACATCGACGCCGCGCTCGCCGCAGACGCACCGGAGCTGTTCGAGGAAGCGCCGCCCGGAGTCGTCCCGCCGTACGGCACGGGCGCCTCGGGGCGCCTGCGGCCGCGCCGTAACGTCTGCTACGAGTTCCGGTACGAGACCGGCCCGGAGGACGCCTGGGCCGAGTGCGACCACGTCTTCGAGGACACGTTCGTCTTCTCCCGGATGAACCACTTCCATCTGGAGCCGTTCGTCACCGTCGCCGACGTGCGCGGCGAGCAGATCGAGATCTGGACCTCGACCCAGAACCCGTTCCCGCTGCGCAAGGAGCTGGCCCGGGTCCTCCAGATCGCGGAGAACCGGATCCGGGTGCACGTGCCGTACGTCGGGGGCGGCTTCGGCGCGAAGCACAACTGCAAGACCGAGCCGATCGCCATCCTCCTGTCCCGCATGGCCGGGCGCCCGGTGCGCTACTGCCTCACGACCGAGGAGGGCTTCCTCACGCTCAGCCAGCACTCGGCCGTGCTGACGGTGCGGACCGGGGTGCTGGCCGACGGCACGTTCGTCGCGCGGGACAGCACGGTGCTGCTGGAGGCGGGCGCCTACTCCGACGGCAGCCCGCTGGTCGCGGAGAAGGCGGCCTACCGGATGCCCGGGCCGTACCGCTGGAAGCGCGTCGAGTCCTCCTGCGAGTGCGTGATGACCACCACGACGCCCACCGGCCCGTTCCGCGGCTTCGGCGCGACCCAGTCGACCTGGGCGAGCGAGAGCCAGGTCGACATGATCGCCCACCGGCTCGGCATGGACCCCTACGACCTGCGGATGAAGAACCTCAAAGGACTCGGCGAGCCGTTCGTGCCGGGGGAGAGTGGCATCGACAGCGACCTGGCCGAGGGCCTGGACGTCGTCGCCGACGCGCTGGGCTACCACGCGCGTGCGCGCACGCCGAACCGCGGGATGGGCCTGGCCATCGGATTCAAGGACGGCGGTGGCGTGAACAAGCCGGCGCAGGCCCGCGTGAAGGTCTCCACGGCCGGCGACGTGTACGTCAACTGCGGGACGGTGGAGATCGGCCAGGGCGCGTCCACCGCGCTGTGCCAGGTCGTCGCGGAGGTGCTGGGCGTCCCGCTCCGGCGGGTGGTCTACGCCCCGATCAACACCGACGTCACCCCCTTCGACCAGGGCACCAACGCGTCCTCGGGGATGACCGTGATGGGGCAGGCGGTGCTGCGCGCCGCCGAGGCGGTCCGCGCGCAGGTGCTGGAGTTCGCGGCGGGGCGGCTCGGCTGCGCGCCGGCCGACCTCACCCTGCGGGACTGGGCGGTGCGGCGCGGGGACGAGGTCACGCCGCTGCCCGGCCTCATCATGGCCGTCTTCGGCGGTACGGGTTTCGAGTTCTCCGGCTCGGGGTTCTTCAAGGCGCCCAACTCGCGTGAGGCGCCGCTGGACGCGCCGTGCGTGTTCTGGGAGATCGGCTGGGCCGGTGCGGAGGTCGAGGTCGATCCGGACACCGGCAAGGTCACCGTGCTGCAACTGGTGGCCAGCGGGGACGTCGGCAAGGCCGTCAACACGCTGATCTGCCGCGGCCAGGACGAGGGCGCGGCGGTGATGGGCCTCGGCCAGGCGCTCTTCGAGGAGATGCGCTTCGACGACGGCGCCCTGCTGAACGGCGAGGCGCTGGACTACCGGGTGCCGATGGCGGAGGACCTGCCGGAGCGGTTCGTCTCGATCACCCAGGAGCAGGGGCACGGCCCCGGGCCGTTCGGCGCGAAGGGCGCCGGCGAGGGGGCCATGGTCCCGGTGGCCGCGGCCATCGCGAACGCGGTGCACGACGCGACAGGGGCGCGGATCAGCGCGCTGCCGCTGTCGCCGGAGCGGGTGTTCGACGCGCTCCAGGCCCGCTAGACCGGGCGGCGACCCGATCCCCAAAATTATTTAGCGCTCAGATGCTCATTGAGTGATATCTTTGCGCTAAGGTTTTTTTCCCACGACAACGGAGGTAGAGGGCAGTGAGCGACACACCGACCACCGGCGCGACCGACCTGGAAGCCCTGATCGACTCCTGCATCGCCAGCCGGGACAGCCGGTACGAGGACTGGGACACCCTCGGCTTCCAGGCCAAGGCCGGTGACGAGTTCCGGCGCGCGCAGATCCGCTACGTCGGCTCCGGCGCCACGGGGAACCACGAGACCGACAGCCGCATCATCCCGTCGGGCGGCTTCACCTTCTCCAACATGCGGCTCCCGGCCGGCGCCGTCGGCCCCGAGCACACCCACCACGACGCGGAGGAGGCCTTCTTCGTCCTCGAGGGCACCCTCGAGGTCACCGTCCACGACGTCGAGGACGGCACGAAGACCGCGAGCCGCGTGCTCGGCTACCGGGACCTGATCCGGGTGCCGGCCGGAGTGCCCCGCAGCCTGCGCAACATCGGCGACACCGACGCGCTCTTCTGCGTGATCATCGGCACGCGCAAGCCCCAGGTCCCCACCTACCCGGCGACCTCCCCGATGCACGGCATCACGCGGGACTGACATGCGCGAGCTCCGCCTGACCCAGGTGACCTGGCTGGCCGAGGGCGTCGTGCGGCTCGAGTTCACCGACCCCGGCGGCGCCGAGCTGCCGGCCTGGGAGCCGGGCGCCCACCTGTCCTTGCGCCTGCCGAACGGCCTGACCAGGGAGTACTCCCTGTGTGGCGACCCGGGCGACCGCCGCCGCTACGCGGTGGCGGTGCAGCGGGAGAAGGGCTCGCGCGGCGGGAGCGCCTGCGTGCACGAGAGGCTGCGGGTCGGCGACCTCATCGAGGTGGCCGGGCCGGAGAACCACTTCGCGCTCGAGGACGCCCCGGCGTACCTGCTCGTCGCGGGTGGGATCGGCATCACCCCGATCAAGGCGATGGCGGAGACGCTCGCGGCCCGGGGAGCGCGCTGGCGGCTCTTCCACTGCGGCGGCACCCGTGCCCGGATGGCGTTCATCGACGAGCTGAGCGCCCTCGGCGACGTCGTCGTCCACGCCGACGACGAGGCCGGCGGCCCGCCGGACCTCGCCGCCGCGCTCGCCGGGACGCCCGCCGACGCCCTGGTCTACTGCTGCGGTCCCGAACCGCTCATCCAGGTGGTCGAGGCGGCCATGGCCGATCCCACGCGGTTGCGCGTCGAGCGGTTCCGCGCGCCCGAGCCGCCGAAGACGGGTGGCGACACGGCGTTCACGGTGACCTGCGGCCGGTCCGGGCGCAGCCTCACCGTCGAACCCGGCGTCTCCATCCTCGCGACGCTGCGCGCCGCCGGAATGGACCTGCCGTCCTCGTGCGAGGAGGGCATCTGCGGCACCTGCGAGACACGGGTGCTCTCCGGCGAACCGGACCACCGTGACTTCCTGCTCACCGACGCGGAACGGGCGGCGGGCGGCTCGATGATGCTGTGCGTCTCCCGCTCCCGCGGCCCGGAACTCGTCCTGGACCTGTGACGGCGACGGTCCGGCTCGTCCTGGACTCGGCCGTCGTCCGGCCCGCCCTGAACCCGGCCACTGTCCGGCCCGCCTTCGCCGGGCGGACGTCCGGCCCGCCGCAATCCCCGAAGGGAGCGTCATGACCCTGACACTGCAGCCGGTCCAGTCCCGGCATCGCGAGCCGACCAGCTACGAGCACGCGCTGGCCGACGAGCTCGAGGCCATCTTCGGCCGGGGCGTGCACGACCTGCCCGGACTGGTCGCCGCCCTCAACGAGACCGGTGTGCGCCCGGCCGGCGGCGCCGACTGGACCGAGGAATCCTTCACCGCCGAGATCGCCCGACTTGGAGCGCCAGAATGACGAGACACCCGGCCAACGCCGCCCTCGACACCGTCGACGGGCTGATCCGGCTCGGCCTGCGCAACCAGTGGTACGCCCTGTGCCGGTCGGACCAGGTACCGGCCGGCGGGCTGGTCCGGCTCGACCGCGTCGGTGAGGAGCTGATGCTCTGGCGCGACGCCGCCGGCGCCGTCCATGTCCAGGAGGACCGCTGCCCGCACCGCGGCGCGCGGCTCACGCAGGGCGTCCACATGGGAGACCGGGTCGCCTGCAACTACCATGGCGTGCAGGTCGACGCCGAGGGCGTCGTGGTGTCCGTGCCCGGAGTGCCCGGCTGCGCCCTGGAGGGGCGGCGGGCCCTGCGCACCTTCCCGGCGCGGGAGCACGGCGGGGCGGTCTTCGCCTGGTTCGGCGACCCCGAGGACGCCGAGCCGCTGCCGTTCGAGGTGCCCGAGCAGCTCACGTCCCCGGAGTGGGACCACTTCCTGGCCTACGTCGAGTGGGACGCGCCGTGGATCTACTCCCTCGACAACCTGATGGACCCCATGCACGGGGCGTTCCTGCACCGCAAGTCCCACACGATGAGCGGCGGCAGGCGCGAGGCGCTGTTCCAGATCCGGGACACCGACACCGGGTTCGTGTTCGAGAAGACCGACCAGGCCGGCGTGAACTTCGACTGGTCGGAGTGGATCGCCGGCGGCACGCCGTGGGTGCGCCTGGAGATCCCTTATCCCGCGACCGCCGGTCCCGGCGGGCCGTTCACCATCGTCTGCACCGCCACCCCGATCAACGAGACCCAGCACGCGGCCTTCTTCTGGCGCTGCCGGAAGGTGACCGGCTGGGAGCGGGACACCTGGCGGTTCCTGTACAAGACGCGGCTCGAGGCCCGGCACTGGGCGGTGCTCGAACAGGACCGGCACATGGAGGAGGCGATGCCGCTCGACGCCTGGTCACGGGAGACCCTCTACCAGCACGACCTGGCGCTCGTACGGCTGCGCCGCGCGATCCGCGCCGAGGCGCAGCGCCAGCTCGCCGCGCGCGAGGAGCGCGCCAAGCAGGGCGCGGAGGTGCGGGCGTGACCGAGAGGCCGCAGGAGCCGATCGCCCGCCTGCGCACCCTGCGCAGCGTCGCCCTGCGCACCCCGGACGCGAGCGCGGCGGCGGAGTTCTACCAGCACGTGTGGGGACTGTCACGGATCGAGGGCGACGACGGCGTCGCCTGGCTGCGCGGCAGCGGCCCCGAGCATCACATCCTCGAGGTCCGCGAGGCCGAGCGGAACGCCCTCGGCAAGATCGCGTTCGCCGTGGCCACCCCCCGTGAGGTCGACGAGGCGGCCTTCCGCCTCGCGGCGCGCGGCATCCCGCTGGTCACCGAGCCCGGCCTCCTGGACCAGGCCGGCGGCGGGTACGGCCTGCGGTTCGCCGACCCCGAGGGCCGCCTGGTGGAGCTGTCCACCCAGGTCGAGGCGGTGACGCCCCGGGACGTGAACGGTATCGAGGCGCTGCCGCGCAAGCTCGCCCACGTCGTGCTGAACACCACCGACATCGACGCGGCGTGCGCGTTCTACACGGACGTCCTGGGCATGCGCGTGTCGGACTGGTCGGAGCACCAGATGGTCTTCCTGCGGTGCAACAGCGACCACCACGTCATCGCGTTCAACCAGGCCCCGTGGACGTCGCTCAACCACGTCGCGTACGAGATGCCGTCGGTCGACCATTTCATGCGCGGCATCGGCCGGCTGCGGCACCACGGCGTCACGCCCAAGTGGGGGCCGGGCCGGCACGGTCCCGGCAACAACACCTTCTCCTACTTCACCGACCCCGCCGGGCTCGTCTGCGAGTACACCTCCGAGGTCGAGCAGGTCGACGAGGACGCCTGGCTGTGCCGGGTGTGGCGGCGGGTGCCCGAGCTGTCCGACCTGTGGGGGACCGCCGGTCCGCCCTCGAAGGACGTCCGATCGCACATGGCGGGCATCCCGGACACCGGACGGTGGTGGGAGAAGTGAGGAGCGTCGCCGTCATCGGCAGGGGCGCCATCGGCGGCGTCGTCATCGGCGCGCTCGAACGCGGCGAGGTGCCGGGCGCGCGGCTGGCCGCCGTCGTCGACCTCGGCGACCCGCTGGAGGACGCGCTCGCCGTGGCGGACCTGGTCGTCGAGTGCGCCGGGCAGGCGGCGCTCGCCGAGCACGGCCCGCGCGTCATCGCGGCAGGCCGCGACCTGCTGGTCGTCTCGATCGGCGCCCTGACCGACGACGCGCTGCACGAGCGGCTGCGCGGCGGGCCGGGCCGGCTGTTCCTGACCTCCGGCGCGGTCGGCGGCCTGGACCTCCTGCGTGCGGCGGCGGCGATGGCGCCGCTGGAGCGGGTGCGGATCGTCACCACCAAGAAGCCCGCCACCCTCGGCGTGCGCGACGCCACCGGACCGGTGGAGGTCATGCGGGGCCCGGCCCGGCAGATCGCGGCGGCCTTCCCCAAGTCCACGAACGTCGCGGCGGCGGTCGCACTCGCCGTCGGCTCCTTCGACGTCGTCGAGGCGGTCGTCGTCGCCGACCCGGCCGCCACGCTCACCTCCCACGTCATCACCGCGTCGGGGCCGGCCGGGGAGTACCGCTTCGAGATCCGCAACCGGCCCTCGGCGGCGAACCCGGCCAGCAGCCAGGTCGTCCCGCATGCGGTGCTGGCCACACTCCGGGACCTGGCCCGATGACGGTCCGTACGGGCGGCGGGACGCACGTCACCGAGCACGGCGGGCCGGGCGATCCGGTCCTGCTGCTGCACGGGATCGGCGGCAGCGCCGACTCCTTCGCCGGCCAGTTCGCCGCGCTCGCGGCCCGGCACCGGGTGCTCGCCTGGGACGCCCCGGGCTACGCGCGGTCCGCCGATCCCCCGGACGCCCCCGGCATGGCGGGTTACGCCGCGGCCGCCGCCGCGCTGCTACGCGAGCGGGGTGCCGCGCCGGCGCACGTCGTCGGCGTCTCCTGGGGCGGCGTCATCGCCACCCGTCTCGCGCTCGACCACCCCGGGCTGGTGCGGACCCTCGTCCTCGCCGACTCGACCCGGGGTTCGGGCCGTACGGAGGAGAAGGCGGCGGCGATGCGCCGGCGCGCCGGCGAACTGGCCGCGATCGGGCCGGAGGCGTTCGCGCGCGCCCGCGCGCCGAAACTGCTGTCCGCCGAGGCGCCCGAAGAGCTGGTGGACCGGGTGGCGACCGCGATGGCGCGGTCGATACGGCTGCCCGGTTACGCCTACGCGGCCGCCTCGATGGCCGAGACCGATCACGACGGGGTGCTCGGTCGGATCTCCGTCCCCGCGCTGGTCGTCGCCGGCGACCGTGACGTCGTCACCGGGGTGGCGGAGAGCCAGGCCATCGCGGCGGCCGTGCCCGGAGCCCGGCTCGAGGTGATCGCCCGCGCCGGGCACCTGTGCAACGTCGAACGCCCCGAGGCGTTCAACCGTCTCCTCCTGGAGTTCCTGACTTGACCTCCCCCCCAGCTGAAGCAGGGGGATTCAACCCTCGCGGGTTGAGCGTTCTGCTTCGCGGCCCGTCGCCGACCCGGGTCACCGGCGAGGGACGGAGTGCCGCCCATCGGTCCTACACAAGCTCCGCAGACCTGACATCCCGCCAGCCCGGCGAGCTTGGTTTCCGCCCGTCGAGCGGCACTCACGCCAGCACTCGCCCACAAGCGGGGCGGAAGGTCGCGGAAATCCGCCCAAGCGGTTTTCCGGTCGCCGCCTTGCTCCGCAGAGGTTCGATTCCTCCCCTGCCTGAAGGCGGCGGTCTCCCCGGAGGTATCCGATGAAGGATCGGCTGGTCGTCGTCACGGGTGCGGGCCGCGGCCTCGGCCTGGAGATCGCGCGGGCGGTCGGCCAGGCCGGCGCCCGGATCGTGATCGCCGAACGTGATCCCGGGCGGGCGGCCGCCGCGCACGCCGAGCTGACCGAGGCGGGCGTCGCCGTCCACCGGGTCGACACCGACGTCGCCGACCCGGTCTCGGTCGCCGCCCTCGCCGACGCCGTCCGTGACCTCGGCGGCGCGTACGGGCTGGTCAACAACGCCGCGCTCGCCGACGGCGTCGGCGGCAAGCCGTTCCACGAGATCGACGTGGCGGACTGGGACCGGCTGATGGCGGTGAACGTCCGCGGCCCGTGGCTGGTGTCGCGCGCGCTGTTCCCGCACCTGTCGCGGCCCGGCCGGATCGTCAACCTGGCCTCCGACGCCGCGATCTACGGCTCGCCCCGGCTGGCGCACTACGTGACCTCCAAGGGCGCGGTGATGGCGATGACCCGTGCGATGGCCCGCGACGCCGGGCCGCAGGACATCACCGTCAACGCGGTCGCGCCCGGCCTCACCGAGGGGGAGGCGGCCGACCTCATCCCGGCCGAACGGCACGAGCTGTACCGGATCAACCGGGCGCTGACCCGCCCGCAGCGTCCGGCCGACCTGACCGGCGCCGTCCTGTTCCTGCTGTCGGACGCCGCGTCGTACATCACCGGGCAGACGCTCGTGGTGGACGGCGGATTCGTCTTCCACTGATTCGACCGAGAGGGGCGACTTCGATGGATCTCGGCCTGAGCGGCCGCGTCTACCTCGTCACCGGCGCCAGCTCCGGGGTGGGGCTGGCCACGGTGGCGGCACTGCTGCGGGAGGGCGCCTCCGTCGCGGCCTGCGCACGCGACGGGGAACGGCTGCGCCACGCGCTCGATCGGCTCCCGCGCGCCGGCGGGGCACAGGTGCACGCCGGCACGTGCGACGTGGTGGACGGCGCGGCGGTCGCGGACTTCACCGCGGCGGCGCACGCCCGGTTCGGCCGCCTCGACGGGGTGGTCAACAACGCGGGCCGGTCGCTGATGGCACCGGTGGCGGAAACGACCGAGGCGCAGTGGCGCGAGGAGTTCGAGCTGAAGATCTTCAGCGTGCTGAACACCGTCCGCGCGGCCGCGCCGCACCTGCGGGCGTCCGACGCACCGGCCGTCGTCAACGTCAACGCCATCCTCGCGCGCCAGCCCGAGTCGCGGCTCGGCGCGACCTCGGCCGCCCGCGCGGCGCTGCTGAACCTCACCAAGACCCTGTCGGCCGACCTCGCCCCCATCCGGGTGAACTCGGTCGCCCTCGGCCTGATCGACACCGGTCAGTGGCGGCGGCGCTACGAGGCCGCCGCCGACGGACGGAGCTACGCGGAGTGGTCCGCGGGGATCGCCGCCGACCGGGGCATCGCGCTCGGCCGGTTCGGCCGGGCCGAGGAGGTCGCCTACCCGATCATCGCGTTGCTGTCCCCGCACGCGTCCTATGTCACCGGCTCGACGCTCGACGTCGGTGGAGGAGTTGCCAGATATGTCTGATGGAGGGGACCTGCTGGTCCAGGTGCTCCGCGAGCACGGCGTCGACACCGTCTTCGGTGTCATCAGCGTGCACAACCTCCCGCTGGTCGAGGCCGTGGACCGCGAGCTGCGGTTCGTCGCGGTCCGCCACGAGGCGGCGGCGGTCAACGCGGCCGACGCGCACGCCCGCGTACGCGGCGGGCTCGGCTGCGCGCTGACCAGCACCGGAACGGGCGCCGGCAACGCGGCCGGCTCGCTGGTCGAGGCGCTCACCGCGGGCAGCCGTGTCCTGCATGTGACCGGGCAGATCGACAGCGGCCATCTCGGCCAGGGCCGGGGCGTGATCCACGAGACCAAGGACCAGCTCGGCATGCTGACGGCGGTCTCGAAGTTCGCCGTCACCGTGCCGTCGGCCGCGGCGGCGCCCGGCGTGCTGCGCGACGCCGCCCGGCGGGCGCTGGCCAAGCCGTACGGGCCGGTCAGCGTGGAGTGGCCGATCGACCTGCAGTACGCCGCGCAGTCGCCCACGGCACCGGACGCGCGGGCGCCGGAACCGGTCCCGGTCCCCGACGTCGGCGAGGCGGCCCGGCTGGTCGCCGGCGCGCGCAGGCCGGTGATCTGGGCGGGCGGCGGCGCCCGGGAGGCCCGCGCGCAGGTGCGAGAGCTGGCCGAACGCCTCGGCGCGCCGGTGCTGACCTCCAACGCGGGCCGCGGCGTGATCGGGGAGGACCACGAGCTGGTCGTGGGGAACTTCGCGGTCAACCCGGCGGCCGCGCCGCTCCTGGAGGAGGCGGACCTGCTGATCAGCGTGGGGACGCACTTCCGGTCGAACGAGACCCGGCACTACCGTCTCACGCTGCCCGTACGGCACCTGCAGATCGACATCGACCCGGCGGCGATCGGCCGGGTCTATCCGGCGACCGCGGGGCTGTGCGGCGACGCCGCGCCCACCCTGACAGCGCTCCTGGCCGCCCTGGGCGAGCCGGCCGTCGCGGACGAGTGGCGCGAGCGCGCCGTCGCCACGCGGGCGGCGGTCCGCGCGAAGCTGCGCTCCGACATCGGCGAGTACGCCCTGGTCTGCGACGCCATGCGGAGACATCTGCCCGCCGGATCGCCCATCGCGCGGGACGTCACCATCCCGTCGAGTCAGTGGGGCAACCGGCTGCTGCCGATCCTCGACCCGGCGACCAACGTCTTCCCGCTCGGCGGGGGCATCGGACAGGGGCTGGCGATGGGGATCGGGGCCGCGCTGGCCCGCCAGGACGTCCCGACGCTCGTCATCGCCGGTGACGGCGGACTCGCCGTGCACCTGGGGGAGCTGGCGACGCTGGCCCAGGAGGCCCCCTGGCTGGTGCTCGTGGTGTTCAACGACGGCGGGTACGGCGTGCTGCGCAACATGCAGGAGGCCGGCTCCGGCCGCCGCTCCGGGGTGGACCTCTACACGCCGGACTTCCGCACGCTGGCCGCCTCCCTCGCGCTGCCGTACTCCCTCGTCGCCTCCGCGGACCGCTTCGACGAGGTGTTCGCCGGCGCGGTCGCGGCGCGCGGGCCGTACGTGGTGGAGGTCGACGTGACGGCGATCGGCCCGACGCCGGTGCCGTTCGTGCCGCCGGTGGAGGTGCCGTGAGCCACGGGCACGGGCCCGCCAACCGCGGGCGGAGGGTGCTGGCCATGGCCGCCCCTCTCTTCGTACGCGAACCGGACGGTGAGCCCCGGGGCGGCGCGGTGGTGCTGCACGACGTCTTCGGGGTCACGGAGTACGCCGAGGAGGTCTGCCGCGCGCTGGCCCGCACGGGCCGGCTGGCGGTCTCCCCCTACCTGTACTACCAACGAGGCGGCCCGGCCTTCGACGCCGGCGAGCTGGGCGCCGCACGAGGCCACATGGCGGAGCTGACCGCCGACGACCTGACCGCCGACATCGGCGCCGCGCTGAGCTACCTGCGCGCCCGTACGACGGGCCCGGTGCTGGTCGTCGGGTTCAGCATGGGCGCCCACCTGGCGACGTGGGCGGCGGCCCGGCACGAGCTCGCCGCGGCGGTCGCGGTGAGCCCGTCGGGCGTCGGATCGTCGCCGTGGCCGGGCGTGCCTCCCACCGAGCTCCTGGTCGCCGAACGGAGGACGCCGTGGCTGGGCGTCGTCGGCGGCGCGGACGCCAGGGTGGACGCCGGCCTGCTGGAGATGGCGGTGCGGCTGCCCGGCCCGGCGGCCGCGGTGGAGGTGATCGCCGGGGCCGCGCACGGCTTCTACCGCGGCGGCCACCCCGAACATGATCCAGACGCCGCCGCCGAGGCCTGGCGTAGGATCGGGTGCTTCCTGGAGACAAAATCTTTGCCCTCATCTATTGACCGCTAAGATACCGGCTCATAGGGTCGCGGCAACCCGTGGACGGAAGGAACCCCATGACGACCGTGGCCGCCGGGCCCTCCCTCGCCTCCATCGCCGCTCGGCTGGAGCGGTTGCCGAACTCCCGCTGGCATCTGAAGGTCCGCAGCCTCATCGGCGCGGTCACCTTCTTCGAGGCGTTCGACCAGTTGCTCGTGTCCTCCGCGCTGCCCGTCCTGATCAAGCAGTGGCATCTGAGCACCGGCCAGGCGACGTTCGCCGTCACCAGCGGCTCGGTCGGGATGCTCGCCGGCGCCTTCGCGGCGGGCTGGCTCGGCGACCGGATCGGCCGGGTGCGGACCGTCTCCCTCGGCGTCGCCGTCACCGCGCTGGCCAGCCTGGCGCTGGTGTTCTCGCCCGGCTTCGCGTACTTCGCCGCGCTGCGGTTCGTCCAGGGCCTCGGGATCGGCGGCGTGGTCCCGGTCGCGGCGACCTACATCAACGAGATCGCCAAGAGCCGTCACCGCGGCCGGTTCGTGCTGCTGTACGAGCTGATCTTCCCCGCCGGTCTGACGGTGGCCACGCTGGTCGCCGCCTGGGTCGTACCGCACTGGGGCTGGCGGGCGATGTTCCTGATCGGCGCGGCTCCCGCCCTGCTGGTGGCGCTGCTCCAGCGCGGCGTCCCCGAGTCACCGCGCTGGCTGGCGGCCCGCGGCCGCCTGGAGGAGGCCGGGCGGGTCATCGCCCGGATCGAGGAAGAGGTGAGCCGCTCCACCGGCGAGCCGCTGAGCACACCGCAGCCGGCCGCCGAGGCCGAGCCCGTGGCCCGGGGCGGGCTGGGCGACCTCTTCACCGGCCGCTACCTGCGCCGCACCGTGGTGGTCGCGCTCCTGTGGTTCTTCGGCTACTTCGTCAACTACGGCATCACCGCCTGGCTCCCCGCGCTCTACACGAAGGTCTTCAAGCTGGACCTGCAGACGGCGCTGACCTACAACGTCGTCAGCAACGTCGCCGGCCTGCTCGGGTGCCTCATCGTCGCGCTGCTCGTCGACCGGCTGGGACGCCGCCCGATCCTGGCCATCGGGCTGGGCGGGGCCGGGGTCGCGCTGCTCGTCCTCGCCGCGTCGGGTGCGGGCTCGGGCGGGCAGGTGGCGGTCTGGGCGTCGATCACGTCGCTGTTCGTCTACGCCACCAACGTCAGCCTCTACCTCTACACGCCGGAGCTGTACCCGACGCAGAACCGTGCCCTTGGCGCCTCGCTCGGCGGCGTGGCCAACCGGCTGGGCGTCATCGTCGGCCCGATCGTCGTCGGAGCGCTCATCAACGGGAGCGAGGGCATCGCCTCGATGTTCGCCGTGCTCGGGGTGGCGTCGCTCGTGGGCGCCCTGGTCGCCGTCGCGGCCGTGGAGACGAAGGGCCGCACACTGGAGCAGCTCAACTCCTGACCACCCGCGTACGACGCGGGGGATCGCACCGATCACAGTGAGACGCCGGAGCACGTGCTCCGGCGTCTTCGTGTAACGGGTCTCGAATCAGTGCACGATGATGTTCACATTCCGATTGAAGTTCCCTCCATAATCGCCATAGGGATAGAAATGTCCGTAGCGCGAGTAGCCGTAGCGCGGGTAGCCGAAGTGCCGGTATCCGAAGTGCCGGTATCCGAAGTGCCGATAGCCGAAGCGGCCGCGGTAGAAACGGTGATGCCAGTAGCGGTGGTGCCGGAAGTGGTGGAAGTGCCGGAAGTGACGATGGTGGCGCCACCAGCCGTCGCCGAGCGGTGTGCTCGCGCTCGCCCGGGCCACGACCGCGCTGACGTGCGCCGCCGGGATGCTCTGGGCGGATGCGGGCGGGGTGGTGAAGAGCGCGCCGGCCGTGGCGGCGATCGCGACGAGGCCGGCGGAGGCGCTTTTCCTGCTGAGCACGATGATCACCTCGATGCCGGAAGGCGGGAAGGGCGTCAATGGCCCTTCCTGCGATGATCTGTCATCGCCTTCCGCTTCCAGGATCCTCGCCGGAACTCTCGGTAAAACAATCGAACGGTAACGAGAAGGGTATTTCTCGGCGGCTTGGCAGTTTCTCGACTATCGATCTATGCCGTAAAGGCGTCAGCTTAGAAGTTTCGCGACATGGCGTCCGGCCGCGGCGACCGCCAGGAAGCCCGCGAGGTCCTGGTCCAGCCCCCGGCCCATGGTCGAGACCCGCACGGGAGAGTCGCGGACGGCCTCCTCCAGGCCGTCGACGGAGACGGTGACGAGTTCGTGCCGCTCGCCGAGAGGCTCGGCCTCGGCCCGTACCCGGTCGCCGAACGCGCCCGGCAGGTCCGGCACCACCACCTGGGCCCGCGCCAGGGCGACGCGACCGTAGGCGGTCAGGCTGTGGTGGGAGATCCCGCGGTGACGCTCCCGCGCGTCGGCCTCGCTGACCCGCAGGGACGCCACGGGACGGCCCTCCAGGACCGCCGCCGCGTTCACCGCCTCACCCGCCGACACGCCGGAGAACCCCCAGCGGGTGCCCGTGCCGAGGTTTCCCGGACCCTGCGCGACGACGGCGACCTCGGCGTCGAGCACCAGGCGCGCGGCCAGCAGGCCGGTGTGCAGCGTCACCGCCTCCAGATCGCCGCCGAACGCCTGGCCGACCGTCACGGTCGCGGCCAGCGCGCCCGCCTCCCGCAGTGCCGCCGCGGTCCTGGAGAACCAGGCGGGCAGCGCGCCGCCGTCCGGCATGACGTAGACGACACGGGTGCCGGGGCGGTCCAGGTGCAGCCCGGCGATGATCGCCGGCAGTGCCGAGTGCAGGTCGGCGACGACCACCGGCATCCCGTCGATCGACTCGGCGTCGCGCAGCGCCTCGTGATGGGCGGAGTCCTGCTCGTCCGTGCCGAGCACCGTCGCCTGCAGAGGCGTGTAGCGTGCCTTGACCAGATGGCCCGGGCCGGACGGATCCTGCGGGAAACGGTCGGGGACCGCGACCACCATGGCGTACCCTCCGGTGCCGAGCCCCATCGCGAGCGCCGTCGTGTTGAGCAGCACGGCGTCGCCCGGCCGGGGCCGTCCCACCAGGGCCGGATAGGCAAGGGCGCGGGCTTCGCCCTCGTCGTCGATCGTGACGTCGAGTTCGACCGCTCCGGGCCATTCGCGGCGTATCTTGACAACCGTGCCTTTGCGCCATCGGATCACTCGCCAACGGTAGCGTCGGAGGACACGCGGACGGGCCAGAAGGAGTGGACGATGTCGCGCCGCAAGACCGAGCGGCTGCTCAATCTCGTGGTGTGCCTGCTGGCCACCCGGCGGTACCTCACCGCTGAGCAGATCCGGCAGGCCGTGCCGGGCTACCCCGAGGGGGACGAGGCGTTCAAACGCATGTTCGAGCGCGACAAGGAGGAACTGCGCGAGCTCGGCATCCCCATCGAGATGGGCAGCGACGGCGACGAGGAGCCCGGCTACCGCATCCAGCGCCAGGCGTACGAACTGCCGGAGATCCAGGTGGCCCGCGACGAGGCCGCCGTCCTCGGGCTGGCCGCGCGGGTGTGGCAGCGCGCCAGCCTGGCCGAGGCGGCCTCCGGGGCGCTGCTGAAGCTGCGCGCCGCCGGTGTGGACACCGACGAGGCCGCCTCCCTCGGCATCGAGCCCAGGGTCGGCACCGACGACCCCGCCTTCCCCGCCCTGTGGCGCGCGGTCCGGGATCGCCGGCCGGTCGCCTTCGAGTACCAGGGCGTCGGCCGCAGCGCGCCGCAGCGCCGCCATCTGGAGCCGTGGGGAGTGGTAAACAGGCACGGCCGCTGGTACGTCGCCGGCCACGACCGCGACCGCGGTGAGGCGCGGGTCTTCCGCCTCAGCCGGATCAGGGGCGACGTCACCACCGACGGGCCGGCCGGCACGGTGACGGTCCCGGAGGGCGTGGACGTCCGGGAGGTCGTCACCTCGATGGGTGGAACCGCCCCCGGGCGGCGTACCGCCACCGTGCGCCTGCGGCACGGCGCGGCCGACGGCATCCGACGCTGGGCGGCGAACATCCGCCGGGACGACGACGAGTGGGATCTGGCGGAGCTGACGTTCGCCGAGGTGGATCAGTTCGCCGACTACCTCACCGGGTTCGCCGACGACGTGGTCGTGATCGAGCCGCCGGACGTGCGCGACGCGATGATCCAGCATCTGAAGGCGGTGTGCCAGTGAGCTCCTCGGAACGGCTGCGGCGGCTGCTCGCGCTCGTCCCGTACGTCATCAACCGCAGCTCGGTCAGCGTCGAAGAGGCCGCGGCGGCGTTCGGCGTGACCGAAAAGCAGATCATCGACGACCTGAACCTCCTGTGGTGCGTCGAGCTGCGCGCGCCCGACCCGTACTGCCCGATCGACCTGTCCTACGAGGGCGGCGAGATCGTGGTCTGTGAGGCGGAGTCGATCAGCCGGCCGCTGCGGCTCGACGTCGACGAGGCCGCCGCCCTCCTCGTGGCGTTGCGCACGATCGCCGAGCTTCCCGAGCACGGCGACGCCGTGAGCCGGGTGATCGCCAAGCTGGAGGTCGCGGCGGGCACCGCCGCCCGGCCGAGCAGCCAGGTCGCCGTCGAGCTCGACGTCCGCCCGGACGTCCTGGTCCAGGTGCGCTCGGGGCTCGACCGGGGCCGCCGCCTGCGGATGACCTACTACGTGCCGGGCCGGGACGAGAACACCGTGCGCGACGTCGACCCGATGCGGTTGCTCCTCGTCGACGGCTGGTCCTACCTGGAGGGCTGGTGCCGCCGCGCCGAGGCCGTCCGGCTCTTCCGCCTGGACCGCATCGTGGACCTGCGGGTCCTCGACGTCGTCGCCAGCATCCCGGACGAGGCCGAGCCGCTCGACCTGGACGCCGGGCTGTTCCGCCCCTCGCCGGAGGACGTACGGGTGACGCTGGAGCTGTCCCCGGCCGGGCGCTGGGTCGCCGACCACTACCCCTGCGAGAGCACCTCCGAGCTGGGGGAGGGGCGCGTCCGCATCGTGCTGCGCACCCGCGACGTGCGCTGGGTGCGCCGGCTGGCGTTGCGGCTGGCCGGCAGCGGCCGCATCGTCGAGCCCGCCGAGCTGGCCGCCCAGGTACGCGAGGACGCCGCCCGCGCCCTGAAGCTCTACGACGGCTGATCCCGGTCTGACGGCGCGTTGGGCGCCGCGAACCGCGCCCGCGGAGCGAGCGCCGGCAAACCTCGCTATGGTCGGCGTGTGCCGTGGATGATGCTGTTCGTCGGGCTGGCCTTCGCCGGGCTGGTCGTGCTGAGCGTTTGCGCGGTCAAGGTGGGCTTGGCGGTCCGTGGCCTGGGCCGTGAACTGCAGCGGACGAGAGCGCGTCTGGAGCCGAAACAGGAGGCCCTCGCCGGTGAGTTGCAGCGTTTGGAGCGATCAGGGGAGTGAGACATTCGGTCCGACAGCGTACGATCGGACTGAGTATCAGCCACTGCTGAATGAGGACGGACATGCCTGACCTTGGTACAGGGGAAATTCTGATCATCGCGGTGGTCATCCTGATCCTGTTCGGATCGGCGAAGCTGCCGCAGGCCGCTCGTTCGCTCGGCCGGTCGATGCGCATCTTCAAGTCCGAGACCAAGGGCTTGATCACCGACGAGGACGACCAGCCCAAGGCCCGGGCCGAGGCGGAGGACGCCCGCACCCAGGCCGCCCGTCTGCGGGAGCAGGCGGCCCTCCTCGAGCGTCAGGCCGCGGGCCAGCAGCAGCTGGCCGGTCCGGTGGACGACGGCACGACCGTCAGCGGCGTACCGCTGTCGCAAGCGGAGCACGGCAAGAAGTCCTGACGAAACCGGAACCTCCAACGACATGTCGGCGATGAAGCTGCCCCTGCGGCGCGGGGCCTCGCGGAGCGATGACGGGCGCATGCCGCTCATGGAGCACATTCGTGAGCTGCGCATCCGGATCATCAAGGCCGCCCTCGGGCTGATCGCAGGGGCGATCGTCGGCTGGATCTTCTTCAGCCCCGTCTGGGACGTACTGAAGAAGCCCTATGAGCGTCTGCCGCCGAAACACTGCCTCGGCGGGAAGTGCACGCTCGTCGTCCATGGGATCTTCGACGGTTTCTTCATCCACCTGAAGGTGGCGCTGATCGTCGGAGCGGTGCTGTCGTCCCCGATCTGGCTGTACCAGATCTGGGCCTTCGTCGCGCCGGGCCTGTACGCCCGGGAGCGCCGCTGGACCTACATCTTCGTCGGCGCGGCGGCTCCGCTGTTCGCCGTGGGCGCGTGGCTGGCCTACGTCACGCTCGACCGCGGGCTGCGCATCTTCATCGGCCTGGCCCCGGGCAACACGACGGTGTTGGTCGGGATCACCGACTATCTCGGCTACGCCACCGCGATGCTGCTGATCTTCGGGCTCACGTTCGAGCTGCCGCTGTTCGTCGTGATCTTGAACGTCGCCGGGGTGCTGACGCACGCCCGGATCAAGAAGTCGCGGCGGCTGCTGATATTCGGAATCTTCGTGTTCGCCGCGGTCGCCACGCCGAGCCAGGATCCGTTCACCATGCTGGCGCTGGCGCTGCCCACCGTGGTGCTCTTCGAGATCGCCGAGGTCATCGCCTACGTCCACGACCGGCGTAAGGCCGCCCGGCCCGACCCGTACGCGGGCATCTCGGACGACGAGGCGTCCCCGCTGGACCTGCCCGAGGACGAGCCGGCGGACGGCGAGCGCGTCTAAGGTCCCGGCCGACGGGGCCGGGAATCCGCGGCGCACCGCCGTTTCGGTCGGCGGCGGTCCGTAGTCTTGAGCCATGACCACCCCCGCGGAGCGCTACGCGGCGCACCGTCAGCGCATGGCGCTCTTCACGCCCGCGCTGACCGAGTTCCAAAGCCTGTACGACTTCGACCTGGACTTCTTCCAGGTCGACGCCTGCCGTGCGCTGGAGGAGGGCCACGGCGTGCTCGTCGCCGCGCCCACCGGGTCGGGCAAGACCGTCGTCGGCGAGTTCGCCGTGCACCTGGCGCTCGCGGGCGGCCGGAAATGCTTCTACACGACGCCGATCAAGGCACTGTCCAACCAGAAGTACGCCGACCTCGTGCGCCGCTACGGGGCGGGCAAGGTCGGCCTGCTGACCGGAGACAACACCATCAACGGCGAGGCGCCGATCGTCGTCATGACGACCGAGGTGCTGCGCAACATGCTGTACGCCGGGTCCCCGACGCTGACCGGGCTGGCGTACGTCGTGATGGACGAGGTGCACTACCTCGCGGACCGGTTCCGGGGCGCGGTCTGGGAAGAGGTGATCATTCATCTTCCCGAGTCGGTGCGGCTCGTGGCGCTGTCGGCGACGGTCAGCAACGCCGAGGAGTTCGGCGAGTGGCTGCAGGAGGTCCGCGGCGAGACCACGGTCATCGTCGACGAGGAGCGGCCGGTTCCGCTGTGGCAGCACATGCTCGCCGGCAACCGGCTGTACGACCTGTTCGTCGACGACGAGCACACGAAGGTCAACCCGGAGCTGCGCCGGTTCGCGCTGGACGACCTGCGGCGCACGAGGATCAACCAGAGCCGCCGCTCCGGGCGGCGGCGTGAGCGCCGCCCCGAGCGCTACCGGCCGCCGTCGCGCGCCGACGTGATCGACCGGCTGGACCGGGCCGGGCTGCTGCCCGCCATCACCTTCATCTTCAGCCGGGCCGGCTGCGACGCCGCGGTCGAGCAGTGCATGTACTCCGGGCTGCGGCTGACCTCGAAGGAGGAGACCGAGGAGATCCGCGCGCACGTCGAGGCACGCACCGCCGACATCCCGCGGGCCGATCTCGACGTCCTCGGGTACGGCACGTGGCTGGCCGGGCTGGAGCGCGGCCTGGCCGCGCACCACGCGGGCATGCTCCCCACCTTCAAAGAGGTCGTCGAGGAGCTGTTCACCGAAGGGCTGATCAAGGCCGTCTTCGCCACCGAGACGCTCGCGCTGGGCATCAACATGCCGGCCCGCACCGTCGTGATCGAGCGTCTCGTGAAGTGGAACGGCGAGATGCACGTCGACCTGACCCCCGGCGAGTACACCCAGCTCACCGGGCGGGCGGGGCGGCGTGGCATCGACGTGGAGGGCCACGCCGTCGTCCTGTGGGCGCCCGGCGTCGACCCGGCGGCGGTGGCCGGGCTGGCGGGCACCCGCACCTACCCGCTCAACTCCAGCTTCCGCCCGTCGTACAACATGGCCGTCAACCTCGTCGGCCAGGTCGGCCGCGAACGCGCCCGTACGCTCCTGGAGGAGTCCTTCGCGCAGTTCCAGGCGGACCGCGCGGTCGTCGGGCTCGCCAAGCAGCTGCGCCGCAACGAGGAGGCCCTCACGGGCTACCTGGAGGCGGCCACCTGCGACCAGGGCGACTTCATGGAGTACGCCGGCCTGCGGCAGCGCCTCACCGAACGCGAGCGGGAGCTGGCCCGGGAGCGGTCCGGCGCACGGCGCGCCGAGGCGGCGCGGTCGCTGGAGCGGCTGCGGTTCGGCGACGTCATCATGGTCCCGCACGGCCGCTTCGCCGGCGCGGCGGTGGTCCTGGAGCCGGGTAGCGCGAAGCGCTCCGACGACCCGTCCCCGCTCGTCCTCACCATCAACCGGCAGGTCAAGCAGCTGGCCCTGGCGGACTTCCGCGGCCCCGTCGAGCCGGTCGAGCGCATCAAGATCCCGCAGTGGTTCAACCGCAGGTCGGCGCAGCACCGCCGCGACCTCGCCTCCACGCTGCGCAACAAGACCGCGGACCTGGACAAGCCCCGTCCGCAGAAGCGCCCGGACCCCACGCGCGAGGACCCGCGGATCGCCGACCTGCGGCGGCGCCTGCGCGAGCACCCGTGCCACGGCTGCGCCGACCGGGAGGACCACGCGCGCTGGGCGGAGCGGTACTTCCGGCTGGAGAAGGAGACGACGGCGCTCCGCCGCCGCGTGGAGGGCCGCTCCCAGGTGATCTCCCGGACGTTCGACCGGGTCTGCGCGGTCCTCGACCAGCTCGGCTACCTCGACGGCGAGCGGGTCACCGACGAGGGGCGCCGGCTCGGGCGGATCTACACCGAGCTCGACCTGCTCGCCGCCGAGGGCCTGCGCGACGGGATCTTCGAGGACCTGGGGCCCGCGGAGCTCGCCGCGACCGTGTCCGCGCTGGTGTACGAGTCGCGGGCGCCGGAGGACGGACGCGCGCCCCGGGTGCCGGCCGGGCCGGTGCGCGAGGCGCTCACCGAGATGATCCGGCTGTGGGGCGACCTGCAGGAGGTCGAGAAGGACCATCGGGTGGCGTTCCTGCGCGAGCCGGATCTGGGGTTCGTCTGGGCGGCGTACCGCTGGGCGAGCGGCACCCAGCTCGACGCGGTGCTGGTCGACACCGACCTGACCGCCGGTGACTTCGTGCGCTGGATGAAGCAACTGCTCGACATGCTCGGGCAGATCGCGGACGCCGCCCCGCCGGGCGGCGGCGTGCGGGACGTCGCCGGCCGGGCGATGGACGCGATCCGGCGTGGGGTGGTGGCCTACTCCTCCGTCAGCTGACCGGACACCTGCGCGGGTGGGGACCCGCGGAACGGCGCCGGTGTCCCCGCCGGGAACGGCGGCGCCGCTCCCGTGCCGACCCCCCGGCGAGGTCGTCCGGCTCACCCGCACGGCCGGTCCGGGTCGGTGTGGACCGGCCGTCCCGAGTAGGCCGCGCGGAGCAGCCGGGCGAAGGCGGCGTAGTCCACGTCCACCTCGCCGGGCTGGAACGCCGCCGCGCGGAAACAGCGGCGGAACACCTCGCTGAACTCCTGGTACGCCGGGGTCATCGGGCGAGGGCGCGCCCTGGCGATGGCCTGGCGGATCTGCACGGCGAGCTGGGTCAGGTCGGCCTGACCGATCGGCTGTTCACCCGGCGGCGAGTCCGTGCAGGGCCGGGGCGCCTCGTACGCCGACTCACGGGTCGGCGCGAACCCCCCACAGTCGAACAACTGGCTCTCCGCCTTCTGGTCCGTCAGGAACTCGACGAGGCGGCGGGCCTGCTCCTGTTTCCGGCTGTACGCGGAGATGGCGAGGTTCTGCCCGCCGAGGACGCTGGGTCCCGGCAGCGGCGACACCCCGAACCGCAGCCGGCCGCCGGCGCGCATCCGCGGGTCGGCGGCCAGGGTGCGGAAGGCGTACGGCCAGTTCCGCATGAACGCGACCTGGCGGGCCTCGAACGCCTGGATGCTGTACTCCTCGGTCGCGTCGCCCGAGGTCCGGTCGATGCCCGCGACCTGGGGCGGCAGGTTGGCGTGCACGGCCGCCAGGGCGGATCTCACCTGGGTGGCGTACGCGTCGATGACGACCCGGTCGTCGCGGACCACGTCACCGCCGAAGCCCCAGATGAGCTCCAGCGCGTTCACCGCGCCGCCCTCATAGTCGGCGAGCTGCAGGGCGTATCCGGCGGGGAAACCGTGCGCGGTCACCGCCTCGGCGGCCTGACCCAGCAGGTCCGGCAGGCCGACGGGAGCCTGCCGCCGGGCGTCGTTCCAGTAGTACAGCAGGCCGACGTCGGCGTTGAACGGCAGCGCGTACACCGTGCCATGCCAGGTCACCGACTGCCTGAGCTCCCGCAGGAAGTCGCCGTCCCAGCCGTGCGGCAGCGGGAACGGAACGATCGCCTTCCGGGCGGCGAACTCCGCGGTCCAGGGCGCGTCGAGCATGAGCACGTCATAGTCGCAGCCGTACGCCTCGGAGACCGCCGCGAGCTGGCTGCGCTGCAGGTCGGCGACGCTGGAGATCTCGACGATGCGGGCCTGCAGATCCGGGTCGTCCTGATGCTGGGAGTTCCACGTGTTGATCAGCGCCTGGCGCTCGGCTCCGGCGCTGACGTCCGTACCGGCGGCCACGACGATGCCCGTGTGCCCCGGGCAGGGCGTACGGCCGGCGGAGTCGTTCCACGGCGCCAGCGGCACGAGCACGGCGGCGATGCCGAACACCAGACCGGCCAGCATGGCGGTGCGGTGCCTCCGGAAGTAGCCTGCACGCATCCGCCTCGCCTTCCTCAGGGCTGCGTCGTCGGGTCGAAGACCGAGGTCACCACGTCGCTCGGCTCCCGGCTGCCCGCGTCCACACAGCGCACCGCCGATCCCAGCGCCTTGATCGCCGTGGTGCCCTCGCACGTGTCGGTCCCCGTCAGGACGATGATCGGCCGGGTCTTGAGCGCCTTGCGCAGGGCCGCGGCGCGGGCGCGCGGATCGGCCGCCTCGGATCCGCCGTCGGTGAGGACGACCACGGTGGCGTCCGGGTACGCCGCGACACGTGCGGCGGCGTCGCCGATCGCGTCGTACAGCGGGATGTCGCTGCCCTGGAGCGTCAGGCCGTCCAGCGCGGAGCCGATCGTGCCCGGCCCCGCGGGTGGCCCCGTGGCGCGGAACGGAGGCTGCTTCTGGACCCGGGAGAAGACGTCGAGTTCGACGGTGTCCCTGCCGTCGTGGATCGCGGTCTGCGCCGCGGCGCGGGCGACCTGGACGGCGTAGGTGAAGCGGGAGCCGGGCTGCGGCCGGCCGCCGCTCATCGACCCGGACACGTCGAGGGCCATGGCGATGTGCAGCGGCGGCCGGGCCTGGGCGAATCGGGCGAGCGTGTCGTTGATCTGATCGCGCCGGTAGGGCCGCACGGGCATGCGCGGGACCGCGCCGAGGTAGAGACGTCCGTCGGTGGAGTCGGCGATGCCCGGGCGGCCGTCGGCGTCCCGGAACGCCTCGCCCTGCAGCCTGTCGTGCCCGAGCCACCGGCGGAAGTCGTCCACCTGGCGGCTCCGGCGTGTCGACGACTGGCCGTCCCAGGAGACGTGGATGAACGGATAGTCGAAGGTGTGCGTGTCCGAGACCTGGTGGATCGTGAGCTTCGGCCCGCCTCCACCGGGCGCGGGGCAGGCGGTGCCCAGCGCCCGGCCGTTGCCGTAGTCGGCCAGGACCTGTTCCGGGGCGATCACCGCGACCCGCTCGTCGGAGGCGGGACGGTGCCGTAACGCGCAGAGCAGCGCGGCGGAGTCGCTGAGTGGCAGAGCGGCGTTGCCGAGGGCGCGCTCGGTCGTCCGGGGATCACCGAGGGCGCCGCCGGCGTAAAGGTCGACGCTGGCGAGCGCGCCGATCTCCGAGACGTCCGGGCTGGCGCGGAAGATCCGCTGGACGCCGCTGCGGTGGGCCGCGTCGAGCAGCTCGGCGAGGCGAGGGGGGTCCTGACCGGGCAGCACGTTGTCCAGGTCGCCGCTCGCGGACGAGGAGATCCCGACCGCGAGCGGGGAACTGCCGATCGACCCTTCGTTCTTCAGCCGTACGCCGGGGTGGGGCGCCGCGAGGAGCCGGTCCGCCTCGCCGGACGAGGCCGGGATGAGGACGTCCGGCTGGAGGGCTCCGCGCCCGTTCTCGCCGGCGCCCGGCTCGGAGTACCAGCCGTTCTGGAACCCGGACGCGACGTTGAGGACGCTGCCGGAGGGCGCGACGGCGATCCGCACCGGTCGGCAGCGGGCGGAGTGAGCGGCGGTGTACTCCGCGGCGGCCCGCTGCAGCGCGGTGAGGTTCTCCGGGGCGGTCAGCACCCGCAGGTCCAGGGGAGGGGAGCAGGATCCGCCCAGCGCGCCGATCGTTCCGGTGACGGCCCAGCCGGCCCCGGCGACCGCGGCGGCCGTCAGCACGAAGGCGAGGAGCGCCCGGCTGAGCTTCACGAGCTGCTCCCGGGTGTGCTCGACCCAGGCGAGGAGCCACTCGAGGACTTGGTCCTTCTTACCGACCAGGACCACGAGGCCGGACAGCGAACTGGCCACCGCGATCGCCCAGGCCAGCGCGATCGAGATCTGCCGCAGGTGCCGTAGGAGGAGTGCCGCGCAGATTCCGGCGGCGGGAGCCAGGAAGACGAGCAGCTGCCAGAAGTTGGTGATGACGTCGAGCGACTCGCGCAGGAACTTCGAACGCCCCGATTCGCCGCCTGACGGTCGATCCCTCGTCATGTGGCGGTGCCGCTCCCCTCGGCGCTGGGGGTCATCGGGGTCATGAAGTGTAACGCGGTGCTCCCGCTCCGGATGTGTCGAACGACACACCGGATCCGGGGCGGGCTCACCCGCGATGGATCAGCCGTCCTCGTCGTGCTCGGCGATGTCGTGCAGTGCGTCGAGGCGCAGGATGACGATGCGCATCCGGCGCGTGACCACGATCCCCTCCCGTCGCCAGACCGTGAGCGCCCGCGCGACGGTCTCCCGGGCCCGGCCGATCATGGTGGCGAGTTCCTGCTGGGTGAGCGGAAGCGGCAGCGTCACGGTGCCGCCGCCCGGTACGCCGTAGCGCTCGGCCAGGTCGAGGAGGAGCAGGGCGAGCAGTTTCGGGCCGCTCGTTCCCACCTGGGAGGTCATCCGGCGGTCGGCGTCGTCCATCCGGCCGACCATCACCCGGGCGAGGACCTGCGCCGCGTGCGCGTGGCTGTTCAGGAACGAGGCGAACTGCTCGGCGGGGATGGCGAGCGCACGGACCCGGCCCAGCGCCTTGACGTTGGCCGACCGTGGCCGGCCGTTCAGCCAGCCGCTCTCGCCGATCGTGTCCGAGGGGCCCCGGATGGCGAGCATGACCTCCTGACCGTCCGCCCGGCCCGCCGTCACCTTCACCCAGCCGTCCAGAATGATCAGGACGTGGTCGGGGTCGGCGCCCTGGCTGCACAGCAGCGTGCCGGTCGCATACTCACGAGTCCGCCCGGCCGCACGCAACGCGGCTCGTTCGGACTCCTGCAACGCCTGCCAAAACCCGTGTCTGTTCGCGAGGATCTCCTGCACCCGGTCTCCGTCTGCGCGATGACGGTAGAGATTCGCTATTGAACCTCATTACCTCCAGTGGACCTAATAGAGGGGAAATCTGTCTAGAGGCCGGCACCCGAGACCACTGGTGAGGGGGCGGAGTTCCGGGCCCCGGACGCCGGCCGGTCGAAGGGGCTCCTCAGCGACCGGCGGCCAGCGCCACCGCTGCGGCGCTCCAGGCGAGGAACGCCGCGCCGGCAACGTAGGACCAGGTCAGGGCGGTGCGAGTGAGGATCGCGCGGTGACGGGCGGCCGCGGTGAGCAGCCGCAGCCGCCGGAACGCCGGGGCCGCGAACTCCGGCTCGTCCGGCGGGGTCATCGCGATGAACCGGTGGAAGTCCTCCTGCGCGCCGGCGGTGACGTTGTGGGCGCGGGTGAGGAGCACCACGACGTAGCCGAGCGCGGCGGCGACGGGGCCGAGGGCGGCCAGCAGCACCACGCCCCGAGCCGAGCCGGCGAGCGACTGGATCGTGCCCCACTGCAGCACCACGCCCATGGCGCTCATCGTGACGACCCAGCCGGCGAAGGCCGTGGCGTGATTCGAGCGCTGCGTCATGGCGAACATCTCCGTCACGGTCGCGAACGCGACCTCATCGTCCCCGGGCGAAACCGGCGTCCGGCGGCTGACAGTGAACGTCATGGGCAGCCTTCCTCGTGCGCGGGCCGCAACTTTCACCGACCCTGTCACTGAAATGAGAACGCCGAATATGCCGCCGTAGTGCGCCAAATGACGCAAGAAATGCAAACAGTCACCCAGCGGTCACCTGCCGGGACCGTCACAGCGGGTCGCTCACCCCTCCAGCGGTGGTCACGGTGGTGGTCGGTGACCCCCGTCCGTGGTCATTCGCCCCGGGAGGCGGTCACTCGCCCTTCGACCGCGGTCACTCGCCCGCGAGAGCGGCGAGGAGCCGGTTGACCGGCCCGTCGAGGCTCCAGCGGTCGGTCAACGCGACCAGCCGCTCGGGATCGCGGGGCTTACGCGGTACATCCGCCTCGAATGCCGGCAGCGGGATGCGCGTGGCGACCCGGACGACCGTCCGCGCGGCCGCGAGGTAGTCCCGTGCCTTCTCCAGCTTCAGGCGGCTGCCCGGGGGGAAACCCGCCGTCTCGCCCGCGTCGAGGGCCTCCTCGACGCCCTCCAGGGAGCCGAACCGGGTGATCAGCGCGGCCGCGGTCTTGTCCCCGACACCAGGCACACCGGGCAGCCCGTCGCTCGGGTCGCCGCGCAGCGTGGCGAAGTCGGCGTACGCCCGGCCGGGCACGCCGTACTTCGCCGTCACCTCCGCCTCGTCGACGACCTGCAGGGCCTTGATCCCGCGCGCGGTGTACAGCACTCGTACGGGCTTGTCGTCGCGGACGAGCTGGAACAGGTCCCGGTCGCCGGTCACGATGTCGACCTCGCCGTCCTGCGTGGTCGCGAGCGTGCCGATCACGTCGTCCGCCTCGTAGCCGGCGGCGCCGATCCGGGCGATCCCGAACGCGTCGAGGACCTCCTCGATCACCGGGACCTGGGTCGCGAGCGCGTCCGGCGTCTGGTCGCCGCCGTCCGCCGCGACCCGGTGCGCCTTGTAGGACGGCAGCGCCTCGACCCGGAACGCGGGCCGCCAGTCCGCGTCCATGCAGGCGACGAGGGCGTGCGGCGAGCGGTCCCGGACCAGGCGCGCGATCATGTCGAGGAGGCCGCGCACGGCGTTGACCGGCGTGCCATCGGACGCGGTCACCGTCTCGGGCACCCCGAAGAAGGCGCGGAAGTACAGCGACGGCGTATCGAGCAGCATGAGTCCACCCACGCCGTCATCCTCTCAGCTTCCGGCCCGCCGGTAACCCGTACCGGAGACCCCGCCCGCCGGTCAGACGATCTGGATGGCCACGACGCAGGTGTCGTCGTTGGGGTTCGGCGCGCCGAACGCCGACAGGACGCGGTCCAGGACGGTCTCGGGGTCGTTGCTGCCCGCCGTCTCGGCCACCCGCAGCAGCAGGTCCTGACCGACCTGCAGGTCGCGGTCCCGTCGTTCGATCAGCCCGTCGGTATAGAGCAGCAGCAGGTCCCCCGACTCCAGAGACGTCGTCGCGACGCCGAACTCCGCGTCGTCGACCGCGCCGAGCAGCATCCCGTCGGGCGGGTCGAGCGTCGTGGCCTTGCCGTCGCGGATCAGCACCGGCGGGAAGTGCCCGCCCTGCGCCCACGTCAGCGTGCGGGTCTCCGGGTCGAACCGGCCGGCCAGCGCCGTCGCGGTCAGCGACGTCGGCCAGTGCAGGGTCAGGCGGTTCAGCCAGGACAGCAGGCGGTCGGGCGGCGCGCCGGTGAACGCGAGCCCGCTCAGGCCGTTGCGGAGCCGGGCCATCGCCGCGGCGGCGGTGCGCCCGTGCCCGGAGACGTCGCCGATCGCCAGGAAGACCCCTTCCCCGTCGATCGCGCTCGTCTCGTACCAGTCGCCGCCGACCCGGGACAGGATCCCGGCCGGAAGGTAACGGATCGCCGCCCGCAGGCCCGGCTTGCCGATGACGCGCTCGGGCAGGGGCAGGATCGAGCGCTGCATGTCGATGGCCTGACGGCGTTCCTCGTCCACCCGTAGCTGCTCCAGTTGCCGGCGTGACGCCGTCAGCGCACGCTCACCGCGCCGCCAGCCCGTGACGTCCTGATAGACGCAGCGGACGGCCATGGGCCGGCCCGCCGCGTCGACCACGGGCTCGCCGATCAGCCGGAGCTCTCGGGTCTCCCCGTCGCGCCGGATGTGGATCTCACTGTCGACGGGCTCCCGGCCGTCGACCAGCGTGCTGACCAGGTGGGCGGTCAACGGGACGTCCTCGGGGACGACGACCGCCGCGAGCCGGTCGAGCGGCAGCGGCCCTTCCTCGGGATCACGTCCGAAGATCACATAAACCTGCTCGGACCAGTGGCTCGCGCCGGTCGCCGGCTCCCACGTCCCGCAGCCGAGATTGCCGAGGCGCTGGGCGTGCTCGAACTGCTCGAGCAGGTCGTCGGGGGCGGGCCGGGGGCACACCCGGGGGTCGGCGGGCGATCGGCCCGCCGGAACGGCCGTCGACGGTCGCGGGCCCGCGGCCGGCGGCGCGTCCTGACCGGCGTCGGCCGCGGGAGAGGCGGCCTGACCGGCGTCGTCGGCGGGAGAGCGGGGCGCCGGGGGCGACTCGCCGTCGCGCGCCTCCGTGGTGAACAGTAATGCGGCCGCGTCCAACGGGGAGATGCCGCTGTCCCGCGCCAACTGGAGGAGATGCGTGTAGGCGGCGTCGACGCCGCAGCGCAGGCGCTCGGCCAGCGCGCCCTTGGCCTGCTCGATCGCGGCGGTGGTCCGGAGCCTGTCGCGCAGCTGCTCGAGCTCGGCGCGGAGCTGCTCGATCGTCGTCTCCGACGTGTCCGCCTGCTGCTCTGGGGGCCTGTCGCCCGTGGTGTGAGGGAATCCCATGGAGACCACTTTCGATTGTGATCGTCTTCGGGGGCGATGGTGGATCTGCTTCGCTGAGAAGGTCGTCGTCGATTGATATGTGTGTGACACACGAGGCCAGCGGGGTGTCGCGCTCGCCTTGTGCACGCTCTGAGCGTGCACGCCATCGTAGCGATTTTCGCTGTCCGTGATGGGGTTATCGCACACAGCGAGCATCATCCTTCGGGCTTGTGCGCCTCTTGTGCATCGCCGGCGCCGTCCCCGGGGCCCGTCGCGCGCGGCCGGAACCCCCGTCGGATACTCGTCATGAGAGGGGGCGTACGGCCCCCGCGCCCCGGCCGCCGTGACCACGGGATCGGCGGCGCGGCGATACGGGTGGGGGAGGCCGGACGTCCGCCGTACGGCACCACCGGGGCACGCCTCGCCGCCCGGCGGCGACGGGCCTGGTCGCGCGGGGAGTAGATTGCGGCCGACACGTAGATTTCACGAGGAGAGGGAACGGTGTGACCAGCCCGACAGCCCTATTCGAGCCCGACCGCCTCGCCCGGGTGCGCGAGGCGACCGCCGACTCCGGACTCGGCGCGCTCCTGCTGACGCCAGGGCCCGACCTGCGCTACGTCACGGGCTACGACGCCATCCCGCTGGAGCGGCTCACGTGCCTTGTCGTGCCCGCGGCGGACGATCCCTTCCTGGTCGTCCCCCGGCTGGAGCTGGCCGCCGCGCAGGCCTCCACGGCCGGTGAGCTCGGCGTGGAGCTGGTGCCCTGGGACGAGACCGAGGACCCGTACGCGCTGGCGGCCGGGCGGCTCCCGCGCGACGTCGGCCGCGTCGGCGTCGCGGACCGGATGTGGGCGGTCATGGCCCTGCGCTTCCGCGCGGCGATGCCGGGCGTGGAGCAGGTCGCGGCCGGCCAGGTCCTGGGGGAGCTGCGCAAGCGCAAGAGCGCGGCCGAGATCGAGGCGCTGCGCGAGGCGGGGGCGGCGATCGACCGGGTGCACGGCATCGTCCCGGCCCTGCTGAAGGCGGGCCGTACCGAGCGTGAGGTGGGCCGCGACATCGCCGAGGCGATCCTGGCCGAGGGGCACGCGACGGTGGACTTCGTCATCGTCGGCTCCGGGCCCAACGGCGCGAGCCCGCACCACGAGCTGTCCGACCGGGTGATCCAGGCCGGTGAGCCCGTCGTCGTCGACATCGGCGGCACGATGCCGAACGGATACTGCTCGGACGAGACCCGCGTGTACGCCGTGGGGGAGGCGCCGGCCGACTTCCACACCTACTACGCGGTGCTGAAGGAGGCACAGGAGGCCGCCCGCGCCGCCGTCCGTCCCGGCGTCACGCCCGAGGCGGTGGACGCGGCGGCGCGCGAGGTCATCGCGGCCGCCGGGTACGGCGAGTACTTCATCCACCGCACCGGCCACGGCATCGGCCTGGAGACGCACGAGGAGCCCTACATCGTGGCGGGCAACACCGAGCCGCTCGAGCCGGGGATGGCCTTCTCCATCGAGCCGGGGATCTATCCGGGGCCGCACGGGGCGCGCATCGAGGACATCGTCGTGTGCACCGCCGACGGCCACGAGAGCGTCAACCACGTCACCCGCGACCTGATCGTGGTCGACGCCTGACCGGTCCGCCGTAGAGGGTCCTCAGGCCGTCCCGGGAGCGCGGTACGGGATGGTCTGGGGCTCTCGGGCGGGTGCCCGGCTCCGCCCGGGCGAGGGCGCCCGAGGCGCCCCGTACGTCTCCTCCGGGTGATAGCGCCCAGATAGTTGGACGTCCTACTATTTCGGAAGGTGCCCCTCAGCGTGGAGGGGCTCGAGGCCGGAGGCGAGTGGACGATGGGCGCTGATCGTGAACTGCCGACCCCGGAGGCGTACGACCTGCTCGAGCTGACCCGTGACCTGGTCGCCGCGGAGCTCGCCCCGCGGGCCGCCGCAGACGAGGAGGCCGGCCGGTTCCCCCGCGAGGTCTTCCGTACGCTCGGCCGGGCGGGGCTGCTCGGGCTGCCGTATCCGGAGGAGTTCGGCGGCGGTGGTCAGCCGTACGAGGTCTACCTGCAGGTCGTGGAGGAACTGGCCACGGGCTGGCTCGCGGTCGGCCTCGGAGTCAGTGTGCACACGCTGGCGTGCTTCCCGGTCGCGGGTTACGGCGCGACCGAACAGCGGGAGCGGCTGCTGCCGGACCTGATCGGCGGTGAGCTGCTGGGCGCGTACTGCCTGTCCGAACCCCACGCGGGGTCCGACGCGGCGGGGCTGACCACCAAGGCGTACCACGACGGCGGCGCGTACACCGTCAACGGCACCAAGGCGTGGATCACGCACGGCGGGCACGCCGACTTCTACACCCTCTTCGCCCGTACGGCGGCCGACAAGAGCCGCGGCATCTCGTGCTTCCACGTACCCGGCGACACCGCGGGCGTCCGCGCCGCCCCGCCGGAGAAGAAGATGGGCCTGCGCTCGTCGCCGACCGCCCAGATCCACTTCGACGACGCCCGTATCCCCGACGACGCCCGGATCGGCGCGGAGGGCCAGGGCTTCCCGATCGCGATGTCGGCGCTGGACGGCGGACGGCTCGGCATCGCCGCCTGTGCCGTCGGCGTCGCCCAGGCGGCGCTGGACACGGCGGTCGCCTACGCGCGCGAACGCCGTCAGTTCGGGCAGCGCGTCGCCGACTTCCAGGGGATGCGGTTCATGCTCGCCGACATGGCCACCGGCGTGGCGGCGGCCCGGGCGCTCTACCTGACCGCGGCCCGCCGCCGCGACGCCGGCCGGCCGTACGGCACGCAGGCGGCGATGGCCAAGCTGTTCGCCACCGACACCGCGATGCGGGTGGCGACCGACGCGGTGCAGGTGCTCGGCGGCTACGGCTACGTCAGCGACTTCCCCGCCGAGCGGTTCATGCGCGAGGCGAAGGTCCTGCAGATCGTGGAGGGGACCAACCAGATCCAGCGCATGGTGATCGGGCGGCACCTCGCCGATCCGCGGTGACGCCGGAAGGCGATGTCGTGAGGTGACGGCGTGATCGGCGAGACGCCGGGCGGAGCGGCCTCCTCAGGTCGTTCCGCCGTGAAACCGTCCATCGCGATAGGTTCTGAGGCGTGGAGGACATCGACCGGCAGATCGTGGGCCTGCTCGCCGAGGACGGCCGTATGAGCTTCACGGACCTGGCGCGCGAGACGGGCCTGTCCGTGTCCGCGGTGCACCAACGGGTGCGGCGGCTGCAGAAGCGTGGCGTGATCAGGGGTTACGCGGCGGTGCTCGACCACGAGGCGGTCGGCCTGCCGCTCACCGCGTTCATCTCGATCAAGCCGATAGACCCGGCGGCCCCGGACGACGCACCGGAGAAGCTCGCCCACCTGCAGGAGATCGAGGCATGCCACTCGGTCGCCGGTGAGGAGAGCTACATCTTGAAGGTGCGGGTGGCGTCGCCCTTCGCGCTGGAGGAGCTCCTCCAGCAGATCCGGGCCGCCGCCAACGTCTCGACCCGGACCACGGTCGTGCTGAGCACCCCCTACGAGGGCCGCCCGCCCCGCCTGTGAGCCGTGGCCGCCGGTGCCGACTTACTTTGTAAAGGGCGCCGGCGGCGGCTCTGCCAGAGCCTCGCTCCGCGAAGAATCCGCCGTGATGCCACGGACTCGCCACAACTCTGCCTCGTGGACGCCGTGGGCAGGGAGTTCGTCAACTCGTGGCCATGGGGTCGTCGCCTTCGCGTGGCGGGCTCGCGAGAGTACTCGCCATGTCTACGCGAATGCGCCGGGGCACGGCCTCGGGCACAGGGGATTGGCTGCTCGTGTTCCTCCAGGCGAGGGACGCGCCGCCGCGCCGCTGGCACGGCACGGCGACCGGGCCGGGGGAGTGGCTCCTGGTCTTCCTGGAGGCCGCTCGGGCGGGCCGCCTGCTCACCGGCGGCCTGGAACCGGTACGCGCGAGGGGGGCCTAGTGGTCACGCGGATGCTCTTCGCCGCCCTGTTCGGCGCGGTCATCGGCGTCGCGGAGCTGGTGGGGCGCTACCAGGACAAGCCCGCGGTGGCGGTGTTCTGCCCGTCCGGCCTGCTGTACGTCATCGTCAACGCGTCCGCCTCGACGCTGGCCCTCATCCTGGCCGAGTCGATGGGCTGGCGCTTCGCGCTGCCCGAAGGCGCCCCGCCCATCGGCGCCGACGTCGCCCAGGTGATGGCCGCCGCGATCGGCTCGGCCGCGGTCTTCCGCTCCTCCTTCATGATCGCCCAGGACAAGGGCATCAGCATCGGCCCGATCCTCCTGCTCTCCGGTCTGCTGAAGATCGTCGACGCGGCCATGGACCGCAAACGGGCGCTCAGCCGGCTGGCCGGCAACGACCTGAACGGGCTGTTCTTCGCCCGCGACCACGCCGCCCTGGCCGAGCTGTGCAGCCACGCCCTGCGGCGGTACGACCTGGCCGAGGCGCAGCGCCTCGGCGAACTCGCCGCCGACCTGCGGGCGCGCGACGACCTCACCGACGCCGACAAGCTGGACTGCTTCGGCCTGGAGCTGAGCCGCCTCGTCGGCGAGCGGGCGTTGCGCAGGGCCGCCGACCGGCTGCGGGACCGGCCGACCCTCGAGGAGGTGGCGGTGACCGTCGAGGACGTCCAGGAGGTGGAGACCGACTTCACCTCACGCCTGGGGGGAGGGAGACGGCTGGCGCGTCGTTCGGAATACTGAGTCCGGTACGGATCGCGCACGGATGAAGGAGGGCGCATGGTGGGACCGGCGGCACGGGCGGGGGAGTTCGCACAGTCGGTGAAGCCGCGCCTGCGCGGCTGGCTGCACGCCGGCACCTTTCCGGCCGCGCTCATCAGCGGGATCATCCTGGTCGCGCTGGGCCCGACCCTGTCGGCGCGGCTGGCCGCCGCGGTGTACGCCGTGACGTCGGCGCTGCTGTTCGGCGTCTCGGCGCTGTACCACCGGGGCCACTGGTCCGCGCGCGGCGAGGCGGTGCTGCGCCGGTTCGACCACGCCAACATCTACCTGATCATCGCCGGCACCTACACGCCGTTCGCGCTGCTGGCCCTGCACGGCACTGCGCGCACCGTGGTGTTGTCGGTGATCTGGTCGGGCGCCGCGGCGGGCGTGCTGTTCCGCATCGTGTGGGTGCGCGCGCCGCGCTGGCTGTACACCGCGCTCTACGTCGGCCTCGGCTGGGTGGCGGCGGGCTTCATGCCGCAGTTGCTGGACGGTGCCGGTCCGGCCGCGCTCATCCTGGTGTGCGTGGGCGGTCTGCTCTACAGCCTGGGCGGCCTGGTGTACGGGCTGCGGCGGCCGGATCCCTCACCGCGCTGGTTCGGCTTCCACGAGGTGTTCCACGCCTTCACGATCGCCGCGTACGTCGCCCAGTACATCGCGGTGTCGTTCGTCGTCTACCGCGCCGCCTGAGCGCTGGGCACGGGTCAGTACACCGCCACGCCGTAGGCGCTGAGCGGCCTGGTGATCGGCTCGAAGTACGACACGCCGCCAGCGGCACAGTCGCCGCTGAAGCCCGACAGGATGCCCAGCACCTTGTCGCCGTCGTACAACGGGGCACCGGTGTCGCCGGCCGTGGCGCAGATGCTCGTCCGGATCAGGCCGTACACGGTGCCCTCGGAATAGTTGATCGTGGCGTTGAGCGCGACCACCCGGCCGCAGCGAATCCCTGAGGCGCCGCCTCTCATGCAGACGGCCTCGCCGACATACGGAGTGCCGACCGACACGACGTCCTGGGCGCCGACCGTGCCCGGATGGGAGACGCCGCTGCCGTACCGGACGATCGCGTAGTCGTTGCCGGGGAAGCTGCTGCCGGCGGTGGTGCCGACGACCTCCCCCGTGGAGGTGGTCCAGCTGGAGACCGCGTTCCCGCAGTGCCCGGCGGTGACGAAGTAGTAGGAGCCGCCGCCGACCACGTTCACGCCCACCGTGCAGCGGTACGCCCCGCCGTAGACCGGGTCGCCGCCGGTCACCTGCGTGGCGAGGCGTTCGGCCGTGACGGGCTCCTGCCGGGCGCGCGGGGCCGCGTGCGCGGCCGGACCTGCGAGCAGGAGACCCGCGACCAGGCCGGCCGCCATGCCGCACCGGCCGACGCGAGCGAACGCAGAGCCCTGAAGTCTCACACCGACCTCCACAGCGGTTCCGGCCCCGAGCGGAGCGGGCCGGTCGGGACCGGCGACGACCGGAGCCGGCGAACCGAACGCTCCTGACAGGAGCGCCGACGCCGGTTGCCTGACAGTGTGAGCATCCGGTCATACCCCTACAAGCCGAAGGGATGACCGGGTGCGGTCAGACCGCACCGGGCCGCCCCGGACGAGGATGCCGGACGGCGAACGCCGACCCGGCGCGAGCAGGGCCCCGGCCGGGCCGGGACCGTGTCGGCCCTGCCTGCGCAGGGCAATATCGTTACTGCTCATGAGCACTCATTTCGACGTCGTCGTCGTCGGCGCGGGCCCGGGCGGGTACGTCGCCGCGATCCGGTCCGCCCAGCTTGGACTCAAGACGGCGGTCATCGAGGAGAAGTACTGGGGCGGCGTCTGCCTGAACGTCGGCTGCATCCCCTCCAAGGCCCTGCTGCGCAACGCCGAGCTGGCGCACATCTTCACCCGCGAGGCGAAGACGTTCGGCATCCAGGTCGACGGCGAGGTGCGCTTCGACTACGGCGAGGCGTTCCGCCGCAGCCGGACGGTCGCGGACGGCCGCGTCAAGGGCGTCCACTACCTGATGAAGAAGAACGGCATCACCGAGTTCAACGGCCGGGGCACGTTCACCGACCCGAACACCATCCAGGTGAACGGTGAGACGGTGACGTTCGACCACTGCATCCTCGCGACCGGCGCGAGCGCGCGGCTGCTGCCGGGCACGTCGCTGAGCGAGCGGGTCGTGACGTACGAGGAGCAGATCCTCAGCGAGGAGCTGCCCGAGAGCATCGTGATCGCGGGCGCCGGAGCGATCGGCGTCGAGTTCGCCTACGTGCTGAGCAACTACGGCGTCAAGGTCACGATCGTGGAGTTCCTCGACCGGATGGTGCCGCTGGAGGACGAGGAGGTCTCCAAGGAGCTGGCCCGGCGCTACCGCAAGCTCGGCATCGACGTGCTGACCTCCACCCGTGTCGAGGGCATCGACGAGTCGGGCGACAAGGTCCGCGTCACCGTCTCCAAGGACGGGCAGCAGCAGGTCATCGAGGCCGACAAGGTGCTGCAGGCGATCGGCTTCCAGCCGAACGTCGAGGGCTACGGCCTGGAGAAGACCGGCGTCCGGCTGACCGAGCGCGGCGCGGTCGACGTCGACGGCCGGTGCCGCACGAGCGTCCCGCACATCTTCGCCATCGGCGACGTGACCGCCAAGCTGATGCTCGCGCACGCCGCCGAGTCGATGGGCATCGTCGCCGCCGAGACCATCGCGGACGCCGAGACGATGGAGCTCGACTACGTGATGATCCCGCGCGCCACCTACTGCCAGCCGCAGATCGCCAGCTTCGGGTGGACCGAGGCGCAGGCGAAGGAGAAGGGCTTCGACGTCCAGGTCGCCAAGTTCCCCTTCACCGCGAACGGCAAGTCGCACGGCCTGGGCGACCCGACCGGCTTCGTGAAGATCCTCAGCGACAAGAAATACGGCGAGCTGCTCGGCGCGCACCTCATCGGCCCGGACGTCACCGAGCTGCTGCCCGAGCTGACCCTCGCCCAGCAGTGGGACCTGACCGTCCACGAGGTCGCCCGGAACGTCCACGCCCACCCGACGCTGGGCGAGGCGGTCAAGGAGGCGATCCACGGCCTGGCCGGCCACATGATCAACTTCTGAGACGCCGCCTGGCGCCTCACGAGGGGCGCCGATGTGGCCGGTCGCGGGCGAGGGACGCTCCTGCGACCGGCCGCGGGCGAGGGGTGCCCTGCGGCCGGCCCTGGACCTGCCGTCGGACCGGCCGCGCGGCCGCGTCAGGACCCGGAACGCCGCAGGAAGATCGGATTGGTCAGGGCCGCCATCGGGCCCCACATCAGGTTCGGGCCCATCGTGTTGCCCTTGCCGGGGCTGCCGTCGGCCATCGGATGGCGCACCTCCGCGCGCACGTACGCGGCGAGCGACGTGGTGGTCCGCCAGACGACGCTCCCCGAGCCGGAGGCGGGCAGCGACTCCTGATGCATCTGGCCCTCGTCGGTGACGAACCGGACCGTGCCGCCAGGAACGCCCTGGACGTCCAACCGGACGTCGATCGGGGCGTCGGCGGGGGCGGTCAGCGTCCCGCCGATGTCGGCGCGCCGGCCGTCGCCGCCGGCGGTGAAGGCCAGTTGGACCGTCCGTGATTCGGCGATCCAGGACCGGCCCGCCCGCAGACCGCCCATGACGGCCTCGGTGGTGAGGTCGTCGGCGTACACGACGTTGTGCGGAAGCCCGATGACCTGGGGCTCGCTGTGGGCGTCGCTGTTGCCCATGGCCGGGATCCAGCGCCTGCCCTTGCGCACCGCCTCGCCGAGCATGGCGTCCCAGGTGTCGACGGCGGACTCGTCATCGTAGGTCCACGGACCGTTCCACACCTCGACGAGATCGGCGTCGTCGTAGCCGAACTTCCATTGGCAGGCCACATAGGGGCAGTACGGATGGGCGGGCACCACCAGACCGCCCGCGCCCCGCACCTTCCGGGCGAAGCGGCCGAAGACGTCGTCGCGGGAGCGGTACCTCCAGTCGATCCACTCTCCGGCCGGCAGCCCGAGGGCCAGCCAGTGGCCGTTCCGGGTGGTGATCTCCTCGCCGGTGATGATCAGCAGATCCTCACCGGCGTACTGTCCCCACACTCCGTGGGACGACGAGGTGTTGTGGTCGGTGGACACCATGAAGTCCAGCCCCGCCGCCCGGGCGCCGGCCGCCACCTCGGCCGGCGTCCTCCGGCCGTCGGAGTGCACCGTGTGCAGGTGCCCGTCACCGCGGTACCACGCGCGGCCACGCCCCTTGGCCCGTTTCGGCGGATGGTCCGGCGTGAAGGCGGGTCCGGACGGGCCGTACGTGAGCGTGATCTGCACCGTGTAGTTCATGCCCTGCGGCGCCACCTGGTACGGCCCCAGGACGACATGCCAGGTGCCGGGCTTGATCGGCCCGGGCAGGTAGCCCGGCGTGGCCTCGCCGTTGCTGATCTCGAAAGAGGTGCGGAAGCCACCGGACCAGCCGCGAAAGCCCTTGCCGTCGAGCTCGATGCCCCGCTCGTCGAAGATTCCGACGTCGCAGGAGTTCCCCGGAGTGCCGGCGGGGACCGCCGGCCTGTCGTAGGAGTACTCGACCGCGATCCGCTGTACGCCCGCCGGGACCCGCACCGGGATGTAGACGAAGTCCGCCGCGCCGGTCTCGAGGCGTCCCGTGACGACCCGGGTCTCTTGGCCGTCGCCGGTCGTGCCGGCACCCGTCACGGCGGCGTCGGCCCGGGCGCGGGTGAAGGAGATCGGGGCGAGCGTGAGGGCGACCCCGGTGGCGGCCGCCATCAGCAACCTGCGGCGGTCGACTCCCTCTGCGTTCGGCTCCGTGCCACCCGTCTCGGGCGTCGAAGGAACAGAGCTGTGCTGACAGTGTTCATCACGGCACATGGCGTCCTCATGGGTCAGGCGAAGGGCGGCTCGGGATACGGCGCCGGGGCGGGATTCTCACGGATCGGTCCTAATATCGGGTGATCGTCGCGTGAATTACGGTGGATCATCCGCTTCGGATCCGCGGGTGACCGGCTTCGGCCAGGCCGGCCGCACGATCGGCTTCTGCGTCCGGCACGGTCCGCCGCCCGAGCGGCCCGTGCGGAACGGCGTCAGGCGCGGAAGTCGCCGGCGTGGTCCCGCGCCCATGTGGCGAACGTGCGCGCGGGACGACCGGTCAGCTCCCGCACGCTGGCGGTCAGCTCGACCGGCGAGCCGTCATGCGCCTCCCACCAGTCCAGCAGGGAGTCGGCGAAGGCGGCCGGGACGTGGTCGGCCATCTCCGACTTCCACTCCTCCCGGGTGACGTGCCTGACGGAGAAGGGACGGCCCGTCACCCGGCTCAGGATGTCGATCTGCTCGGCGAACGTGAGCGACTCCGGGCCGGTCAGGGTGTACGGGCGTCCGCCCGGGCCGGGGTCGGTGAGGACCGCGAGGGCGGCCTCGGCGACGTCGGCCTCGTGGATCGGGTCGCTGTGGGCGCCGGGGAAGGGCAGGCTGATGGGCCGGCCCGGCAGGAGCCGGCTCCACGCCAGGGCGTTGCTCGCGAACGATCCGGGGCGGAGCGACGTCGCCGGTATGGAGGACGCGTCCAGGGCCCGCTCCACGTCCAGGTGCGTTCTGGCCACCGGGCTGTCGGCGGCGTCGGGGGCGAGGACCGCCGAGGAGGACAGCAGCACGACGTGTTCGACTCCGGCGCCGGCGGCCTCCTCGATGAACGCGTCGATCCGGGACGGCTCGGCGTAAAGGAACACCGAGGTCACGCCCTTGAGAGCGGTGGCGAAGGTGGACGGGTCGGTCAGGTCGCACCGGACGGTGTCCGGGTCCGCCGGCCGGCTGGAGGCCGCGCGGAGGGCGTGGCCGCGCTCGCGCAGCAGGCCGATGAGGTTGCGGGCGACGGCGCCGCGGCTTCCGGTGATGAGAACGGTCATCTTCGTGATTCCTCTCGGAGGGCCACTAGTATGCGGACGTGACGCACATACTTCGTGGCGAAGATTGTGTGTGCCGAAGTATCTGCGTGACGAAGATAAAGTTGCGGCATGGAGGCGCCGGATGTCAAACCGGGCGGAGTTGCTCGAGCGCGTCGTGGGGGAGAGTCAGCGGCACTACGCCGCCTACACGCTGTTCAACCAGGCGATGGCCGACCGGCTCGGCCTGCATCCGACCGACGTGCAGTGCATCGCGCTGCTCGACCTGGAGCCCGGGGCGGTGACGACCGGCCGGATCGCCGAGCTCACCGGCCTGGCCTCCGGATCCGCGTCGCGGCTGGTCGACCGCCTGGAAAAGGCCGGCTTCGTCCAGCGGCGGCCGGACCCGGACGACCGCAGGAAGGCGCTCGTGGCGCTCGCCCCCGACGCGGCCGCCCGCGTCGCGGCGGCCTGGGAGACGCCGGGCAAGGCGTTCGGCGCGGTGCTCGAGCGCTACACCGACGAGCAACTCCAGATCATCGCCGACTACCTCGAGGCGGCCGCCGAAGTGGGCCGTGACCAGGCGCGCAGGCTCTCCACCGAGACGCCCTAGCGACGCCGCGGCCGGCCGGCGGCCGCTTTCGGCCGTGGGGCCCGCCCATCGCGGTGCCAGATCTTGGTACTCTCGATCTCACAGGCCGAGAGGCGCTGCAACGGGCGTACGCCCGCCACGCTCGGCCGCCATCGATGTACCGCAAGGGCGCCTCCCGACAACGGGAGGTGGTCCAGTGGACAGATCCGCTACCGACGACGGCCGGACGGGCCGGCGAGACGCGACGCAGGCCCTGCGTGACCTCCTGGACCGGCGTATCGCGGTGCTGGACGGCGCCTGGGGCACCATGCTCCAGGGCGCGCGCCTCACCCCGGCGGACTACCGGGGCGACCGGTTCGGCGACCATCCCCGTGACGTCACCGGCGACCCCGACCTGCTGAACCTGACCCGCCCGGACCTCGTTCTCGACGTGCACCGGCGCTACCTCGCGGCGGGCGCCGACATCACGACCACCAACACGTTCACCGCCACGAGCATCGGCCAGGCGGACTACGGGCTGCAGGCCCACGTGCGGGAGATGAACCTGCGCGGCGCGCAACTGGCCCGCCAGGCCGCCGACGAGGCGGGCGGGCGGTTCGTCGCCGGTTCGATCGGCCCGCTCAACGTGACGCTCTCGCTGTCCCCGCGGGTGGAGGACCCCGCCTACCGGGCCGTGTCCTTCGACGAGGTCCGCGATGCGTACGCGGAGCAGATCCAGGCCCTCGCCGACGGCGGCGTCGACCTGCTGCTGATCGAGACGATCTTCGACACGCTCAACGCCAAGGCCGCGATCACGGCCGCCCGCGAGGTCGCCCCGTACCTGCCGCTGTGGATCTCCGTCACGATCGTCGACCTGAGCGGCCGTACGCTGTCGGGCCAGACCGTCGAGGCGTTCTGGAACTCCATTGAGCACGCCGACCCGCTCGTCGTCGGCGTGAACTGCTCGCTCGGCGCCGCGGAGATGCGCCCGCACGTCACCGATCTGGCGCGCCTGGCCGGCACGTACACCGCGTGCCACCCCAACGCGGGGCTGCCCAACGCGTTCGGCGGCTACGACCAGACGCCCGAGGAGACCGCGCACCTGCTCGGCGAGTTCGCCGGCGCCGGCTCCGTCAACGTCGTCGGCGGCTGCTGCGGCACCACGCCCGAGCACATCGAGCGGATCGCCGCCGCCGTCTCCGGCCTGCCGCCGCGCGGGGTGCCCGCCCCGGCGAAGCGCACCCGCTTCAGCGGCCTGGAGCCGTTCGAGATCGGCCCGGACACCGGCTTCGTCATGATCGGTGAGCGCACCAACGTGACCGGCTCGGCGCGGTTCCGGCGGCTGATCGAGGCCGACGACCACCAGGCAGCCGTCGACGTGGCGCTGGAGCAGGTACGCGGCGGCGCGAACCTCCTCGACGTCAACATGGACGCCGACCTGCTCGACAGCGAGCGGGCCATGACGACGTTCCTGAACCTCGTCGCGACCGAACCGGAGGCCGCCCGCATCCCGATCATGGTCGACAGCTCGCGGTGGAGCGTGCTGGAGGCCGGGCTCAAGTGCGTGCAGGGCAAGGCCGTCGTCAACTCCATCAGCCTCAAGGAGGGCGAGGAGCCCTTCCTGGAGCAGGCCCGCCGCATCCGCGACTACGGCGCCGGCGTCGTCGTCATGGCCTTCGACGAGCAGGGCCAGGCCGACACGACCGAGCGCAAGGTCGAGATCTGCGGCCGCGCCTACGACCTGCTGACGCGGGAGGCGGGGTTCGCGGCCGAGGACATCGTCTTCGACCCGAACGTCCTGGCCGTCGCCACCGGCATCGCCGAGCACAACGGCTACGCCAAGGCGTTCATCGACGCGCTGCCGCTCATCAAGGAGCGCTGCCCCGGCGCCCGTACCAGCGGAGGCATCTCCAACCTGTCGTTCTCCTTCCGCGGCAACGATGTCGTACGGGAGGCGATGCACTCGGCGTTCCTGTTCCACGCCGTACGCGCCGGGCTGGACATGGGCATCGTCAACGCCGGTCAGCTCGCGGTCTACCAGGACATCCCCGCCGACCTGCTCGAACTCGTCGAGGACGTGCTGTTCGACCGGCGTCCCGACGCCACCGACCGGCTCGTCTCCTTCGCCGAGACGGTCAGCGGGAAGGGCACCCGCCGCACGGTGGACCTGTCCTGGCGGGACGCCCCCGTCGAGGATCGCCTGGCGCACGCCCTCGTGCACGGCATCGTCGACTTCGTCGAGGAGGACACCGAGGAGGCCCGGCAGCGGGCCGCGCGGCCGCTCGACGTGATCGAGGGCTCGCTGATGGACGGCATGAAGATCGTCGGTGACCTGTTCGGCGCCGGCAAGATGTTCCTGCCGCAGGTCGTCAAGAGCGCCCGGGTGATGAAGCGCGCGGTCGCCTACCTCGAGCCGTTCATGGAGGCCGAGAAGGAACAGGCCCGGCTGGAGGGCCGCCTCGAGGCGGAGCGGGGCAACGGCAAGGTCGTGCTCGCGACCGTCAAGGGCGACGTGCACGACATCGGCAAGAACATCGTCGGCGTCGTCCTCGGCTGCAACAACTACGAGGTCATCGACCTCGGCGTCATGGTCCCCGCCGCCACCATCCTCGACACCGCCGTCGCCGAGAACGCCGACGCCGTCGGGCTGTCCGGCCTGATCACCCCCTCGCTGGACGAGATGGTCGCCGTCGCCGCGGAGATGGACCGCCGCGGGCTGAAGATCCCGCTGCTGATCGGCGGCGCCACCACCTCACGTCAGCACACCGCGGTCCGGATCGCCCCCGCGTACGACGCCACCACGGTCCACGTGCTCGACGCCTCCCGCGTCGTCGGCGTCGTCTCGGACCTGCTCGACCCCGACCGGGCGGAGGCCCTGGACGCGAGCAACCGCGCCGAGCAGGACCGGCTGCGCGTCCAGCACGAGACCCGGCAGCGCAGTCCCCTGCTCACCCTCGAGCGGGCCCGCGCCAACCCCGAGCGCGTCTCGTACGACGACCTGCCCGTCCCGGCCTTCACCGGCGTACGGTCCGTCGAACCGGACCTGACGGACCTCCGCGCGATGATCGACTGGCAGTTCCTCTTCCTCGCCTGGGAGCTCAAGGGCAAGTACCCGGCGATCCTGGAGCAGCCGGTGGCGCGCGAGCTGTTCGACGACGCCAACACGCTGCTCGACCAGATCATCGCGGACGGGTCGCTGCGCGCCCAGGGACTGTACGGCTTCTGGCCCGCCCACTCCGAGGGCGACGACATCGTGCTCGACGACGGCGTACGGTTCCCGATGCTGCGCCAGCAGACGGTGAAGCCGGAGGGACGCCCCAACCGCAGTCTGGCGGACTACCTCGCCCCGTCCGGCGACCACCTCGGCGGTTTCGCGGTCGCGATCCACGGCGCCGACGACCTCGCCGCGACGTACGAGGCGGCCGGTGACGACTACCGGGCCATCATGGTGAAGGCCCTCGCGGACCGTCTCGCCGAGGCGTTCGCCGAGTACCTGCACCTGAAGGCGCGGCGCGAGTGGTACGAACCGGACGCCGACCCCGCCATCGAGGACCTGCACGCCGAACGCTTCCGCGGCATCCGCCCGGCGCTCGGCTACCCGGCGAGCCCGGACCACAGCGAGAAGCGCACGCTGTTCGACCTGCTCGGCTCGGAGCGGATCGGCATGGACCTGACCGAGTCGTTCGCCATGACCCCGGCGGCGAGCGTCAGCGGCCTGCTGTTCGCGCACCCGGCGTCCCGGTACTTCACCGTGGGCCGGATCGGCCGCGACCAGGCCGGGGACTACGCCCGTCGCCGCGGCGTCCCTCTCGGCGACGTCGAGCGCTGGCTCCGCCCGAATCTCGCCTACGACCCGGAGTGAGGTCCTGCCCGGAGATCAGCCCTTCAGACGACGTACACCGGTAACGCGTGGTTTGTCGGGATAAGTGGCCTTGGCTACTCGTTCGTCACCTGGCCGGGGTTGAGTGCGACACGACGGTCCCTCGTACGTCGGAGTGAGCGGAAGGGCGGTCGCGCCGCCGAGTCGCCGTGATCGGCTACTATCGGAGTAGTAGCCGATCGGGCGCCGCCGTTCCGTCGGATCAGGCGATGAGGCTCGGGCGGAGGTGAGGCCGGCGTGGAGCACTCCGGGCGGACGGCAGAGGCCGCGAGCGTCGCCGACGCGGCGGCCGGGTACCCGGAACGGGCCGCCCGTGCCGCGATCGTCCCGTCGTCGATGGTGCGGCTGCTGCTGGGGGCCGGCGTCGCCGTGGCCGTCGTCGTCCTCGGTGTCACGCACCGCGCGGCCGTCGGCGCCGGCGGGGACAGTCTGGCCGACGCGGACGGGGAGTGGCTCGCGCTGGCCGTGCTCGCCACCGTGGCGATGTGGATCGCCGGCACGGTGTCGCTGTTCGGGGTGATGCCGGTGCGTCCTCCGGTGGGGCGGGTGTTCGCGGTGCAGTTCGCGGCGTCGTTCGTCAACCACCTGCTGCCCGCCGGGTCGGGGGCGATGGCGGTCAACGTGCGTTTCATGCAGCGCTATGGGGTGTCACGGGGCGCCGCCGTCGGCGCGGTCGGCCTGAACTCCCTGGCCACCGGTGTCACCCACCTCGCGCTGCTGGCGGGCGCCCTGGTGCTCGCCCCGTCCGTGCTCGACCGGGCGCGCCCGCCGGGGCGGCCGCCGAGTGGCCGGGCGATGACCGGGCCGCTGGCGCACGGCGGTCTCGGTGTTCTCGTGCCGGCCGGAGTTCTCGGCGTGCTGATCCTGTCGGCGCTGGCCTTCCGCCGGCCGCGGAGATGGGGGGCCCTGCGTGCCCGTGAGGCCGCGTCGGCGGTCGCGCGGATGGTACGGGAAATGGGACAGCTGACCGCGGTGCTGCGGCATCCTGGCCGGGCGGCGGCGCTCTGGCTGGGCTCGGCGAGCCTGCCGCTGTTCCACGCGCTCGTCCTGTTCGCGATACTGCGCAGCCTCGGGGTCTCGCTCACGATCGGGACCGTCTTGGTGCTCTATGTCGGCGTGTCCGCGCTGACCGCCGTCCTCCCGTCGCCAGGGGCGATCGGCGGGCTCGACGTGGCGCTGATCGCGGGACTGACCGCCACCGGTGCGTCGTCCGCGGTGGCGGTCGGAGCCGTCCTGGGTTATCGGTTGATCACGGTGTGGCTGCCCCTGCTGCCCGCCGCCTGCACGTTCGCGGTGGTGCTGCGCCGCCAGATCATCTGACCACGCCGGCGCCCCGCGGCCCTGCCCGCCCTTCGTGAGGGCGGACAGGGCACCGACCGAAATACGTGCTGTGACGAGTTCGCCGCGCCGGCCTATGGGTGACGGCCGATTCGGGCCTCCCGAGTGCCCGCGGTCAGCGGGAGCGGGGACTAGTCGTCATCCCCCCCGAAGCCCCCAAGCCCGAGGCCGCCGAACCCGTCGAACCTGCCGTCGCGCTGGAACTCACGCTGCCGCTCGGACTGCGCCTGGTTGTTCCTGGCGATGGCGATGTTGTTGTTCCGGTTACGGATGCGGATCGGGATGTGGTTGAAGACCTCGTTGTTGTTGAAGTTGGTGTTCCGGTGGCGCGAGTGGAACCGGAAATGGTGCGAGGAGTGGCTGCAGCAGCCGCCGCCCCAGCCGCCGCCACCCCACGTGGGGACCTGCGCGGACGCGGGTGAGCTCGTCACCAGAGCGCCCGCAGCGGCGGCAAGCGCCAGAACGCCGGTAGCGCATGTCTTCTTCAGCACGTCAGTCTCCTCCTATGTCGGAACCGAACGATAGCCGTCACGCTGGCGCTTTCCTGATTTTCAGGTCCGCGCCGTGATTTGTAACATTCCCCGGCAGATTCCGGACAAGACAAGTGCTGGGTAACTTGGCAACAAAGACGCAGTTCATGAAATCGGACGTATCGGTAAGTGTCCGGATATTCCCAGCGGTGGCCCTGCCCGCTTTTTCCGGTGCGGGCAGGTGCCGGCCGGTGATAAGCCGCTGAGATGAGCTCTTTGTCCGGCCTGGGTGACGACCGATCGGCCTCGCGACGGCTCAGGATCGGCGGGAGCGAGGGCTAGTCGTCATCGAACCCGAATCCCCCGTCGAGCAGGCCGTCGCCCCCGAAGAACCCGCCGTCGCGCCCCCGGCCGTTTGTGGCGATGGCGACGTTGTTGTTGCGGTTGTTGACGTTGACGCTGGTGTGGTTGAAGATCCGGTTGCTGTTCCAGTTGCTGTTCCCGCAGCAGCCACCCCCGCCCCAGCCGCCACCCCAGCCGCCGCCCCACGTCGGGGTCTGCGCGGACGCGGGTGAACTCGTGAGCAGAGCGCCCGCGGCCGCGGCGAGTGCCAGGAGGCCGGTGGCGCATGTTTTCTTCAGCACGTCGTTCTCCTTCTTGTTGGAACCGCACGAAACAGGTGCAGGCGGCACTTTCCCGGTTCTCTGGTCTGTACCGCGACTTATACCATTCCCTGCGTCATTCCGGACAAGACAAGCCTCGAGTAAGGTGGCAATAAAGACGTAGAGCCCAGAATCGGACTTATCGGCTTGTATGCTGATATAGCGAGTGATCACTTCGACAAGGAGTTACTCCGCAGGCCGTTCTGACCGTCCAGGTCTTCGAGCGCCTCACCGGCCGCGCACAGCGGACAGGCCTCGGTCTCCGCGGCACGCCCGGCGGTCCTCGTCACCCTCATCCGGGCGCGGCGGCCTCTTTCCCGAAGCCGGCGCGGAGGCGGTCGTGGGCCTCGGGAGGGGCGCCGGTGGCGTCGAGGCCGAGAAGGGCCGCGCCCAGCAGCGGAGGAGCCTCGACGACCATGAGTTCGGCCCGCGGGGCGATGTCCGCGAGCCCGGCCTCGATCGCGGTCATCAGCCGCGGGTGCCGGGCGGCCAGGACGCCGCCGCCGAGCACGACCTCCACAGGGGTGTCGAGCAGGTCCAGGCGGCGCAGCGCGACGGCGGCGAGCGCGACGACCTCCTCGGCCTGACGGTCGACCAGGCCGCGGGCGACCGGGTCGCCGTCGGCCGCGACGGCGAACAGCACCGGGGACAGCTCGCCCAGCCGTCCCTCGTGAACCTCCCCGAAATGGATCGCCAGCCCCACCTCGCTCGCGCTGTCGCGGCCGAAGTGGGCGGCGACGGCGGCCGACAGGGCGGTACGCGGGCCGCGGCCGTCCTCGGCGCGGACGCCGTGCCACAGCGCCTCCTCGCCGAGGTGGTGCCCGCCACCCCAGTCGCCGGTCACCCTGCCGATCGAGGGGAACCGCGCCACCCGCCCGTCGGGGGCGACGCCGACGCAGTTGATGCCCGCCCCGCACACCACCGCGACGCCCCAGCGTTCGGTCGTGCCGGCCCGCAGCAGCGCGAACGTGTCGTTGCCGACCCGCACGCCGCGGCCCCACCCGCGCTCGGCGAACAGCCGGTGGAACCGCTCTTCCTCCACCGGCAGGTCCACGTTGGCCAGGTAGGCCGAGACGTGGTCCACGGGCGAGACCGCCCCGGCCGACGACAGCGCGCGTGTCACCGCGTCGACGACCGTGTCCACCGCCCGCCCCACGCCGTCGGCGACCGGGCGGAAGCCGCCGCCCCGCGCGGTGGCCAGGACCTCGCCCCGGCCGGTCAGCACGGCGACGTCGGTCTTGCTGTTGCCGCCGTCGATCGCGAGGATCACGCGGTCACCGCCCAGGGCAGGTGGGCGGCGTTCGCGGCGACCAGGCGACGGGCGAGCTCGTCGGCGGTGCTCGCCTGGCCGATGAGGGGATGGGCGAGCAGCGCGTCCGCGACCCGGTCGACACCGCCCTTCAGCGCCGCCTCCAGGGCCAGCTCCTCGTACGCGGAGACGTGCGCGATCAGCCCGGCGTACAGCGGCTCGACCGGATCCACCGGCAGCGGATCCGGCCCGGCCGAGCCGATCCGCGCCGGGACCTCGATCACCGCCTCCTCCGGCAGGAACGGCAGCCGGCCGCCGTTGCGGACGTTGACGACCTGCACGTCGCCGCGGTTCCCGGCCAGGGACGCGACCAGGTCGACGGCTGCCTCGGAGTAGTACGCGCCGCCGCGCTCCTCCAGCAGCGCCGGCTTCTCGTCCAGCGCCGGGTCGGCGTACATCTCCAGCAGTCCCTCCTCGATCGCCGTGACCTGCTCCGCCCGCGACGGGGCGTGCAACTGCTCGGCCACGACCGCGTCGTGCTCGTAGAAGTAGCGCAGGTAGTACGACGGGACCACGCCGAGGCGGCGGATGAGGGCGGCGGGCAGCCCGAGGTCGGCGGCGATGTCCCCGGCGTGGTCGGCGAGCAGCCGCGGCAGCACGTCCTGCCCGTCGACGTGCACCGCGCGTTCCCACGTCAGATGGTTCAGGCCGACGTGACCGAGCCGTACACGGTCCGGCGGCACACCGAGCACGGCGGCGAAGCGGCGCTGGAAGCCGATCGCGACGTTGCACAGGCCGACCGCGCGGTGCCCGGCGTCCAGCAGCGCGCGGGTGACGATGCCGACCGGGTTGGTGAAGTCGACGATCCAGGCGTCCGGCGCCAGCGCCGCCACCCGCTCGGCGATCCTCAGCACGACCGGCACGGTCCGCAGGGCCTTGGCCAGCCCGCCCGCGCCGGTCGTCTCCTGACCGACGCAGCCGCAGTCCAGCGGCAGCGTCTCGTCGACGTGGCGGGCCGCCTGTCCGCCGACGCGCAGTTGCAGCAGCACGGCCGCCGCGCCGTCGACGCCCTCGTCCAGTTCGGACGTCGTACGGATCACGCCGGGGTGGCCCTGCCGGGCGAAGATGCGCCGCGCCAGGCCGCCCACCAGGTCCAGGCGGCGCCGGTCGGGGTCGACCAGCGCCAGCTCCGAGACCGGCAGGGTCGCGCGCAGCCGCGCGATGCCGTCCACGAGCTCCGGCGTGTACGTCGAGCCGCCGCCGACCACACAGATCTTCACCCTTTCACCCCCGTCAAGGTCACGCCCTGGATGAAAACCCGCTGGGCCAGGAAGAACACGATGATGACCGGCAGCACGGTCAGGAGGGTCGCGGCCATCGTGAGGTTCCACTCGACGTGGTGGGCGGCGCGGAAGGTCGACAGGCCGACCGCGAGCGTCCACGTCTCCGGCTTGGTGTAGATGAGCGGGCCGAAGTAGTCGTTCCAGGCGTAGAAGAACTGGAACAGCGCCACCGCGGCGATCGCCGGCCGGGCCATCGGCAGCACCACCCGCAGCATCGCGGCGATCTCGCCGCAGCCGTCGACGCGGGCGGCGTCGGCGTACTCACGCGGGATCGTCATGAGGAACTGCCGCAGCAGGAAGATCGAGAACGCGTCGCCGAACAGCATCGGGATGATCAGCGGCCACAGCGTGCCGGTCAGGTGGAACCGCGCCCAGACGATGTACATCGGCACGATCGTGACCTGCGGCGGCAGCATCATCGTCGTGATGACCAGGACGAACGCCGTCTTCCGGCCGCGGAAGCGGAACCGTGCCAGCGCGTACGCGACGGGGATGCTGGAGATCAGCATGAACACGGTGGCCAGGACCGCGTAGATCAGCGTGTTGACGAGCCAGCGCACCATCACGCCGTGGTCGGTGGTCAGCGCCCTGCCGAAGTTCTCCCAGTGCCACGAGCTCGGCCACAGGGCGCCGGTGAGCGCCTGGTTCGCGCTCATCACCGCGGTGAGGAACATGAACACCAGCGGCGCCAGGAACATGATCGCCAACGCGATCGCGATCGCGTGGGTGGCGGTCCAGTACAGGAACCGCCGCCCGCGCCCGCCGGCGGCGGCCGGGCGCCGCGGCGCGCCGACGGCGGAGGGCCGGGCCGCGAGGGTCGTCGTGCCGGTCAACGTCGCCTCCTCTCAGTCGTCGTCGGCGAAGGCATGGAAGCGGCGGAGCAGGATCAGGGTGAAGACCATCGCGACGGCGAACAGCATGAGGGCGAGCACGCAGGCGTAGCCCATGTTGAACTGCTGGAAGCCCTCGTTGTAGAGGTCCTGCGGGAACGTCAGCGACGCGCCGTCGGGGTAGCCGGGCGCCGTGGTGGTGCCCGCCTGGTCGGCGTTGCCCTGTGAGGCGTTGGCCGCGACCATCGCCTGCGTGAAGTACTGCAGCGTCTGGATCACCCCGGTCACGACCGAGAACATCAGGACGGGGGAGATGGTCGGCAGGGTGATCCGGCGGAACTGCTGCCAGGCGTTCGCCCCGTCGATCGCCGCCGCCTCGTACAGCGTCTTCGGCACGTCGAGCAGCGCCGCCAGCAGGATGATCATGACGTCGCCGATGCCCCACAGCGCCAGCAGGGTCAGGCCAGGCTTGGTCCAGGCCGGGTCGTTGAACCAGTCCGGCAGGTGGATGCCGACCTTGGCCGCGATGCCGTTGACCGGCCCGGTGCCGGGGTTGACGACGAAGACGAACGCCACGGTCGCGGCGACCGGGGGGATCAGGAACGGCAGGTAGAAGATCGAGCGCAGGAGGTTCCCGCCACGCCTGACCCTCGTCAGCAACTGGGCGAGGCCGAGGCCGAACAGCACCCGCAGCGGCACCATCACCACGACCAGCCACAGCGTGTTCTTGATCGCCTTCCAGGCGTACGGGTCCTTGAACAGGAACCGGTAGTTCGTCAGCCCGACCGGCCGCAGCTGGAACAGGTTGTAGCGGTAGAAGGAGAAGTAGACCGTCGCGGCGAGCGGGTACGCGAAGAAGAACGCGAACCCGATCAGCCACGGCGACATGAAGGCCAGCACCCGGAGCCGGTGACGGCCACGGGAGTGATTCAGCGCGGCCAGCGCCACCTCAGCCTCCGGCCAGCTTCAGCGCGTTGTCGACCTGTGTGTCCAGTTGCGTCAGGCCCTGTTGGAGGTCGGGGACCTTGCCGGGCTCCCACTCGTCCCGCACGAAGCTCTGGAACTTCACGATGAAGTCCCCGCCGTTGACGGTCGAGGGGATCGTCGTGCTGTTGGGGTCCTTGAAGACGTCGAGGAAGGTGCGGAACTGCGTCGGCAGGCTCAGCTTCGGCGAGGCCAGCGCCGGGATCGTGCTGGGGACGTTGCCGAGGCCGTTGGCGAAGGTCACCAGCGCGTCCGTGTTCGTGGTCAGGTACTTCACGAACTCCCAGGACGCCTGCGGGTGCCGGGCGCCGCGCGGGATCCCGATGACGGTGCCGGTGATGAAGCCCCCGCCAAAGGCGTTCTGCCGGTCGTCGTTCACCGGTACGGGCGTCGTGTCGTACTGCACCTTCGGCGCCTCCTCCTGGAGGAACTTCACGCGCCACTCGCCGTCGACGGCCATGGCGACCTTGCCCTTCTCGAAGGGGTTGGACGCCTCGAACTCCTGGCCCATGCTGTGGACGAACTTCTTGACGTTGTCGTAGCCGTACCAGTCGATCAGGCTCTTCTCCCACTTCAAGTACGTGGCGAAGCCCGGGTCGGCGGCGAAGTTCGCCCGTCCCTGCGCGTTCAGCCAGGTGACTCCGAAGCTCGGGGCGATGTGCTCGGGCACGTGCTCGTAGTAGGTGATCGACGGCAGGAAACCGGCGATCTTGATGGTGCCGTCCGGGTTGCGGACCGTCAGCTTCTTGGCCAGCGCGGTGAGCTGGCTGATCGTCTTCGGCGGCTGCTGGCCCTTCATCAGCGCCTTGTTCGTGTAGAGGGCGTAGTCGTCGGCCAGCAGCGGCAGCGTGCAGCGGACGCCCTTGTACTGGGTGTAGGACTGCACCGCCTTCGGGAACATGTCCAGGTCGACGTCGTCCTTCCGCAGGAAGGGCGTCAGGTCCTGCAGCGCGCCGCTGGAGCAGAACTGGCCGACGTTGTTGGTGGAGAACGAGGAGACCACGTCGGGCGGGTTGCCGCTGCGCACCGCGTTGAGGATCTTGGTGTCGTCCTGTCCCTTCACCAGCTTGACGGTGATGTTGGGGTGCAGGCGGCGGAAGCCGGCGATGGCGTCGTCGAACGCCTTGACCTCGTGCGGGGCGCTCCAGCCGTGCCAGACCTCGATGGTCTGGCGCGCCTCGGCCTTGGGCCCGGCGTCGGTGGGGGATTTGCCGCCGCCCGCGGTACAGGCGGTGGTGACGGCGAGAGCGGCGATGAGGGCGGTTACGAGCCGCCGGGGGCGTGGGGACACTCCTGTTCTCCTTCGGGCATCGGCCGGGGGAACGGTCGGGAGGGACTCAGCGGACGGTGTTGGAGAAGATGTGTTCGCGGGTCTCGCCGAGGGCGAGGTGCAGCGCGCCGGCCAGGACGGGGTCGCCGCCGACCGAGCTGAGCCGCAGCGGGGGACGGGGGATGGTCATCGTGTACAGCTCGCGTTCGATGAGACGGCGCAGCGGTTCCCCGCCGGCGATGGGGATGTCGCCGGCGAGGACGATCAGTTCGGGGTCCAGGACGCTGACGATCGCAGCCAGGCCGGTCGCCAGCCGGGCCGCGAGCTCGCCGAGCCCGGCGGCGGCCCGCTCGTCGCTGGCCTCCAGCGCCGTACGGGCCCGGCCGACGATCTGCCCGGCGTCCCCGCCCCGGAGGCCGTGGGCGCGCAGCAGCTTGAGCACGGCCGGCGCGCCCGCGACGGCCTGCAGGCCGCCGGTGTTGGCGCGGCCCGGGCCCCGGATGATGGGCGCGGCGGCGACCGGCATGTAGCCGACCTCGCCGGCGCCGCCGGTCGCGCCGCGCACCAGGGAGCCACCGAGGACGATCGCCATGCCGATGCCCGCGCTGACCCACAGGAGGACGAAGTCGCGTGAGCCGGCGGCCTGCCCGTGGGCGAGCTCGGCCATCGCGACCAGGTTGACGTCGTTCTCGACGGCGACGGGCCGGCCGAGGCCGTCCCGCAGCCGGCTGAGCAGGTCGGGGACGTGCCAGCCGGGCAGGTGCGAGGCGTACCCGAGCCGGTCGGTGCGCGGGTCGAGGGCGCCGGGCAGGCCGATGACCACCCGGTCGATCCGGTCGGGGCGCAGGCCGGCGTCGGCGGCGGCGCCCTCGACGGCGGAGCGGGCCCGGTCCACCGCGTCGCCCGCGGCCTGTCCCGGCGTGGCCAGCTCGAAGGTCCCGGTGACCGTGCCGGTCAGGTCGGCGACGGCGGCGCGGACGCGGGCGCGCCGGACGTCGAGCGCCGCGACGTACCCGGCCTCCGGGTTGATGCGGTACACCTCCGCCGTGCGCCCGGGACCGCCCTCGCGGATCCCGTCGAGGACGACCAGGCCGGCCTCACGCAGCCGGGTGAGGAGTTGTGAGGCGGTGGGCTTGGACAAGCCGGTGATCGCCCCGATCTCGGGCCGGGTCAGCGGGCCGCGGGCCAGCAGCGCCTCCAGCGCGGCGCGGTCGTTGATGGCCCGCAGCAGGCTCGGTGTTCCGGGCGTCGAGGTGGTCACGGCGTCTCCGATACACGTGGTTAGGAAACTTTCCTAACGCGTTCTGCGGAACCTACGACCGTGCGGGCGGCGCGTCAAGACGATGCGATCGAGTCGTTATGCGCCGTGGGGGAGGGGCGCGGAAAAGAAAGAAGCGCGGCCCGGACGGGTCGCGCTATGGCGGCGTGGAAGCGCCGCCTGTCGGCCGGAGCCGCCGTACGGTGCCCGCGGCGGCGCGGTCGCGGGAATGACGCCCGTCCGGAGCGGGGCGCCGGTCAGTCGACGGTGAGGATGAACCGCTGCCGGCCGAAGGCGATCTCGTCGCCCGGGCGTACGCGCGTCGGGCCGGCGATGCGGTAGCCGTTGACCCGGGTGCCGTTCATCGAGCCCAGGTCCGACAGCAGCCAGGTGTTGCCGGTCCGGCGCAGCTCGGCGTGCATCCGGGAGACGGACAGGTCGGTGACGACGAACTCGCAGGTCGGCGCGCGCCCGATGACCAGGCGCGCCCGGTCGAGGCCGGGCAGGGTGAACCGGGGGAGCCGCGGCGCCCGCCAGGCCGCCTCGATGCGGGCGGTCATCGCCGACAGCGAGGCGACCGCGCCGGTCAGGCCACGCAGGACGCGGTTGCCCGCCGGCAGGTCGTCGACGAGGAGGGACAGCTCCGCCTGGGTGCGAGCGCGCAGCGCGGAGTCGACGCGGCGCTCGAACGTCTCGTGCGACAGCCGTCCCTCGGCGGCGCGGTCACGGAGCACGCGAAGGACACGGTCGCGGTCCTCGTCCGACGCGCGTACCGGAAGCCCCTCCATGACTGGCAAGTATCAGGTCCGAAAAGTCCGTTGTCCAGCGAAGCGCGTCGCGACCCGCAATATTTGATCTACATTGTAAAGGCGGTCGGTCGTCACAGACCTCTTCCGGCGACAGGCGTCCAGGCGACCTCCAACGCGGGCGGCTTCCGGAAGACCAGACCTCGGGGCGTGGCCGGGCCGGCGAGCCGCAGCTCCGGCAGACGAATCAGGGCTCGCAGCATCGTGATGGTCTCCAGCCGGGCCAGGTGGGCGCCGAAACAGAAGTGCGGGCCGTGCGCGAACGACAGGTGACGGTCGGCGTTCGCCCGCCGGGGGTCGTAGCGGTCCGGGTCGGCGAAGACGGCCGGATCGCGGTTGGCGGCCGTGATGGAGACCCGGACCAGGTCGCCCTTGGCGATCCGGGCGCCGCCGAGCGCGACGTCCTCGGTGGCGTACCGGTCCACCACCGAGGCGGCGGGCTCCAGGCGGACCGACTCCTCCACGGCCGGCGCGAGCAGGTCCGGCTCGGCGCGTACCGCTGTGAGCCGGTCCGGCCGCTCCAGCAGGTGCAGGACGGCGTTGGTGATCATGCCCTCGGTGGTGTCGATGCCGCCGAACATCAGGACCGCCGCGTTCGCCACCACCTCGTCGGTGGTCAGGTGACGCGCGGCGGCCGCCAGCAGGGTGTCGTCCGCCGCGCGCTCGTCGAGGGCCGCTTCGACCTTGGCCCGCAGCCGGTCGTAAGCGTCCCCGGCGTTCGCCGGGCGGCCCGCCGTGATGGCCGAGACCGCCTCGACGAACGCGTCGTACCACGAGCGGATCGTGGCCGGCGTGACGTCCCGCAGGCCGAGCGCCTCGGTGACCACGGCGACGGCGAGGGGCCCCGCCAGGTCGGCGCGGACCTCGGCGTGCCCGCGCGGCGCGACGGCGCCGACCAGCCGGTCGACCTCGGCACGGACGAACTCGGTGAACCGGGCGCGGGTCTCGGCCGGGCGGAACCGGCGCGCGAACGCGTCGCGGTGCCGGGTGTGCTCGGCCCCGTCCAGGGAGAGCATGCTGGTCCCGACGACCTGGGCCGTCGAGAAACGCGGGTCGTCGACGGTGTACCGGGTGTCGCGCAGGACGCGCAGCGCCAGATCGTGGCGGGTGACGAGCCATCCGCCGAGGGCGGGGATCCAGGACACCGGCTCGGCCGCGCGCAGCCGGGCCAGGAGCGGATGCGGATCGGCGTCCAGTTCCTCGATGGTGGCGCTCGCGCCGACAGGAAAACTCACCTATGCGACATTAGGGCCTTTTCTTCCCCTTGGATCCCCGTACGCCCGACGGACCCGGGTCAGTGCAGGAACTTCAGTCCCACGACGCCGGCGATGATCAGTGCCAGGCAGACGAGACGGGCCGTGGTGGCCGGCTCGCCGAGGACGGTCATGCCGTACAAGGCCGTGCAGGCGGCCCCGATGCCGACCCAGATCGCGTACCCGGTGCCGACCGGGACGGTGCGCAGGGCATAGGCCAGGCCGAGCATGCTCAAGAGCAGCGCGACCACGAACAGCACGCTGGGCCAGAGGCGCGAGAAACCGTGAGAAGTCGACAGGGCGGCGGCCCAGACGGTCTCCATGAGGCCCGAGATGATGAGGACGATCCACGTCACGACGATGTCTCCGCAGGTAAGACGGCCATGTCAACGTCGTCTTGTCATGCCGGGTACGACGTGCTCGTCCGGGACCGGCCCGAGAAACGGCATCATCGGGCAGCCGAATCCGACGTTAGCACGTAGTCCGGAATCGGCGGCGACCGTGCGGTGTCGTCGGTTAGGCTCGCGCCTCATGCCGATCGTCTCCCGCCGCAGCGTCCTCATCGCCGGGCTCGGCGGAGTCGCCGCCCTCGCCGGCGCGGGCGCGGCGTACGGCCTCGTCGAGGCGGACGTGCTGCCCGGGCGCTACCGCCTGGCGCCGTACCTGGGAAAGTGCGGGGAGATGCCGCCGCTGCCCAAGGTCGCGCCCGGCGCGGTCGAGCAGGCGGAGTTCCGCTCACCGGCCGGCGGCACCGCGCGCGTCGTGCTCGGCTATCCCGCCGCCGTCACGAAGGGACTGCCGGTCGTCGTGATGCTGCACGGCTCGGACGGCGACGCCCGCACCCCCTTCGACACGTACGGTGTCCAGTACCACCTCGCCGACGCCGTGCGGCGGGGCGCCCCTCCGTTCGCCGTCGCCGCGATCGATGACTGGGCGGACGCCGAGTGGCGGCCGTCGCCCGTCATCACCCGGAATCTGCTGCCCTTCCTACGCGACCACGGATTGTCGACGACCCGGATCGGCCTGCTCGGCTGGTCGATCGGCGGCCGGGGCGCTCTCCTGCTGGCGTCCGCAGTGGGGCCCGGACGTGTCGCCGCCGTCGCGGCGGCCTCGCCCGCGCTGTCGGAAGCGGACGTGACGGCGCTGGGCCGTACGCTCGGTGGCGTTCCGGCGTCGCTGACCTGCGGACGCGACGACGCGTTCGCGCCGCCGACAAGGGATCTGCTGGCCCGGCTCCGCGCCGCCCACCGGGCCGATGTCACGGGCGGGATCCATCCCGGCTGCCACGACGCCGCGTTCCGCCGCCGGATGCTGCCGGACCAGGTCGTGTTCCTCGGCCGTCACCTGTCCCGGGTGTGACAGGTCAGAGCCGGGTGCGGAGGGCGCGGATGGCGGCGAGGACCTCGTCGCGGTTGCCGGCCGCCTTGATCCACGCGGGGAGGTGCTCGACGAGGCTGCCCGAGCCGGTGTACGGGTGGCGTTCGCGCAGCCGCGCGCTCACGTAGCCCTCCAGCAGGTCCAGGTGGGCGGCGTTGTAGGCCCACAGGATCCGTCCGCGGCACCGGTGACGCAGCCACAGCGGCAGCCCGAAGAACGGGTCCTCCGGCCCGGTCATGCGGGGCACGGCCAGCGGGGGACCGCCGGCGAAGAACAGGTCGCCGTCCCCCTTGCGCGCCCGGCGTGGCGTCCACGCGTCGGTGTGCCCGCAGCCGGGGCAGCTCAGCCGGTGCGGGGCCATGACCTTGTCATGCGGGCCGTGGTCGCAGTCCCGGTGGTCGGGGTGGACGACCACGACGGCCCGGCCGCCGCAGCGGGGGCACACGACCAGGATCTCCCGCGCCAGCATCCAGAGGCGTTCGCCGGTGTCGCGGAACCGTTCGCTCACACCTCATGATCCCAGTCGTGCGCCCGCCGGCGCGCGGCGTCATTCGGAGAGCAGGGCCTCGGAGGCGTTGCGGCTGGCGGCGGCCAGGTCGGCGGCCCTGCCGGGCACCTCGGCGGCGTGCTCGCGCCACCAGGCCTGTCCCTCCTCGGGCAGGGTGTGGATCGGGTCGTAGTACTCGTAGCGGCGGTTCAGCGCGTCCGGGTCGTCACTCTCCAGAGCTGTCCGGTAGTTCTTCGTCCAGTAGGAGATGCCGCGCTCGGTGTCGTACTCGGCGACCTGGTGCACCCAGCGCTTGCCGACGTACGGGACGTCGCAGACGATCCGCGGCGTGGCGAATCCGGGCAGGTAGCCCATGATCCCGTGCTGGAGCCGCTGCGCCTCGCCCAGCGACAGCCGCCAGTGCTCGCTGAAGGGGATCATGTCGCACAGGTAGAAGTAGTAGGGCAGCACGCCGTTGTCCTGCAGCGCGAAGCACAGGTCGAGGAGCTGTTCGACGGTGGTGTTGACGCCGCGCAGCAGCACGCCCTGGTTGCGGACGTCCCGGACGCCGGCGTCCAGCATCGCCCGCGCCGCCTTGGCGACCAGCGGGGTCATCGACTGGGCGGCGTTGACGTGCGTGTGGATGGCCAGCTGCGCGCCGCGCGAGCGTGCCTTGGTCGCCAGGCGCTCCACGCCGGCGCGTACGTCGTCCTGCAGCCAGTGCTGCGGCAGGCCCATCAGCGCCTTGGTGGCCAGCCGGATGTCGCGGATGTTGTCGATGTCCAGGAGCTGGTCGACGAACGACTCGAGCCGTGCCCACGGCATGTTCGCCACGTCACCGCCGGAGACGACCACGTCGCGCACCTGCGGGGTGCGGCGCATGTAGTCCAGCATGGTCTGGACCCGGTCCGGCTGCTTCAGCGTGAACTTGTGCTTGTCGATCTGCGGGGTGGAGTTGCCGACCAGGTCCATGCGGGTGCAGTGGCCGCAGTACTGCGGACAGGTGGGCAGCAGCTCGGCGAGGACCTTGGTGGGGTAGCGGTGCGTCAGGCCCTCCACCGCCCACATCTCCGCCTCATGCAGCGAGTCGCGGCTGGCGACCGGGTGGGACGGCCAGTCGGTGCGCCGGTCGCTGAAGACGGGAAGCATGTAGCGGCGCACCGGGTCGGCGTAGAACGCCGCCGTCGAGCTCACGTCCATCGTGTTCAGCATCTGCGGCGGGACCAGCATCGACATGGTCGCCCGCTCGCGCTGGTCGCGCTCGAGGTCGGCGTAGAAGTCATCGCTCAGCAGGTCGCCCATCACCTGGCGGAGCTGGCGGACGTTCTTCACGCAGTGCGCCCGCTGCCACTGCGCCGACTCCCACTCCGCGGCCGTGACGTCACGCCAGCCGGGGAACCGCCGCCAGTCGGGCTCGACGAGTTCGCGGTGGCGATAGGCGTACGGCTGCGGGTGCGCGGGCACCGGCACGGACTCCTCGGCGACAGCGGTCACGGCGTCCTCCAGGATGAACTCTTGCATTAGCCTGACGATACGAGAAATATTCTGCTAGAGCCAAGACTAACCGTAAGATTTTGCGCCAGCGAGGTGAGGGATGAGAAGTTCTCCGGTCGGTCTACACCGCGTCGCCGAGCCGCCGGGAGTGCTGCCACAGGCGGCCGACCGCCTCGACACCGATCCGCGCGTCCGTGACGACGAGGTACGGATCCGGGTCGAGCGGCTCAATCTGGACGCCGCCTCGTACCGGCAGCTGCACACCCGGCATGGCGGAGATCCGGACCGGATCCGCGCCGAGGTCGTCGAGATCATCGAGACGCGCGGGAAGATGCACAACCCGGTGACCGGCTCGGGCGGCATGCTGATCGGCGTCGTCGAGGAGGTCGGCCCCCGGTCCCCGCTCGGCCTGCGGCCCGGGATGCGCGTGGCCACCCTGGTCTCCCTCACCCTGACCCCGCTGCGGATCACCGACGGCCTCACCCGCTGGGACGGGCGGAGCGAGCAGGTGCCCACCGACGGGCACGCGATCTTGTTCGCCCGCTCGATCGCGGCCGAGCTGCCCGCCGACCTGCCGCCGGAGCTGTCGCTGGCCGTGCTCGACGTGTGCGGCGCGCCCGCTCTCACGTCCCGCGTCGTCGCCTCGTACGCCTCCCCGGTGGTGGCGGTGCTGGGCGGCGCGGGCAAGAGCGGCTCGCTGTCGCTGGCCGCCGCCCGCCGCGCCGGCGCCAAGCGGACCGTCGGCGTGGTGCCGAACGAGGCCGAGGCCGCGCGGCTGCGCGCCGCCGGTCTCGCCGACGAGGTGGTACTCGCCGACGCCCGCGACCCGATCGCGCTGGCCGAGGCCGTCGGCGGGACCGGCGCCGACGTCACGGTGGTGTGCGTGGACGTGCCCGGCTGCGAGCACGGCGCGATCCTGGCCACCGCCACGGGCGGCACCGTGATCTTCTTCTCGATGGCCACGTCGTTCTCGGCGGCGGCCCTCGGCGCCGAGGGACTGGCCGCCGACGTGACCATGCTGATCGGAAACGGGTACGTCCCGGGTCACGCGGAGCTGGCCCTGGACCTCCTTCGTACCGAGCCGAGCCTGCGCAAACTCTTCCAGGACCGGGTGGAGACGGAATGACGAAACTGGATCTGGACTCTTCGGTGGTCCGCAAGGCACGGCTGCTCGCCGAGCGCGCCGCCCAGCCGGTGATCGAGATGGCCCGCACCCACACGACCGTCTCGGTCGAGCGGGCGCAGCTGCGGCTGGCCGGCCTGACCGGCGCCGACTCCGACGGCCTGCCATGGGTGAACCACCTCGTCGACGCCGTACGCGACCAGGTGGGCCTGGAGCACGGGATCGCGCTGCCGGTCTTCGACGCGCTCCTGCGGGAGCCGTACGCCGACCTGGGCGACCTGGCCCGGGCGGCGTCCCTGGGCGCGGTGACGTTCCGCCTGCCGACCGGCGGCGACGCCGACGCGGCGGCCGAGCTGGCCCGCCGCGCGGCCCGGCAGGGCATCGGCCGCATCGACGCGCGCCGAGCCGAACGCGACGCGATGCTGCGCCTGACCGGCGACCCCCGCCAGCCCTGGATCTACCTGATCGTCGCCACCGGCGACATCTACGAGGACATCCCCCAGGCGCAGGCCGCCGCGCGCGAGGGCGCCGACGTCGTCGCGGTGATCCGCTCGACCGGTCAGTCGCTGCTGGACTACGTGCCCGAGGGCGCCACCCGCGAGGGCTACGCCGGGACGTACGCCACCCAGGAGAACTTCCGGCTGATGCGGGCGGCGCTCGACGACGTCTCGCACGAGCTCGGCCGGTACGTGCGGCTCACCAACTACGCGTCGGGGCTGTGCATGCCCGAGATCGCCACGCTGGCCGGCCTGGAACGCCTCGACATGATGCTGAACGACTGCATGTACGGCATCATCTTCCGCGACATCAACCCGCGGCGGACCTTCATCGACCAGCGGTTCTCCCGGCAGATCCACGCCCGCGCCGGCATCGTGATCAACACCGGCGAGGACAACTACCTCACCACCGCCGACGCCGTCGACGCCGCCCACACCGTCATCGTCAGCCAGTTGCTGAACGAGCGGTTCGGCAAGGAGGCGGGCCTGGCGGACTGGCAGCTCGGCCTCGGCCACGCGTTCGAGATCAACCCGGCGATCCCCCAGTCCTTCCGGCTCGAGCTCGCCCACGCCCAGCTCGTACGGGAGCTGTTCCCGGACGCGCCGCTGAAGTACATGCCGCCGACCAAGCACATGACCGGCAACATCTTCGCCGGTTACCTCCTGGACGCCTTCTTCAACCTCGCCGGCGTGATGACCGGCCAGTCGATCATCCTGATCGGGATGATGACCGAGGGCATCCACACCCCGTGGCTGTCCGACCGCGACCTCGCCCTGGAGAACGTCCGGTACGTCCGCGACGCCTGTGGCGCCCTCGCCGAGGACTTCGTCCCGCGCCCGGACGGGTTCATCGTCCACCGGGCCCGGCAGGTGCTGTCGGAGTCCGTCGACCTGCTCGAGCGGATCTGCGACGACACGCTCCTGAAGGCGATCGCCGACGGGACGTTCGGCGTGACCCGGCGGCCCGCCGACGGCGGCAAGGGGCTGGACGGCGTCGTCGAGCGCGCCGACGGCTACTTCAACCCCGTCACCGAGATCCTCGAGTCGGAGGACCCGCACGCCACCGCCGTGCCCACGCCCGCAGGGAGCGCCGAATGAGACCGCAGGACTCCGCCACCACCGACCGGACCGCGCCCCAGGACCTGCCCTCGATCATCCGGCCGTACGGCGACACGACCGGCGACGCGATGGTGCAGCTGTCCTTCAGTCTGCCCGTGCCGGCCGGAAAACGCGCCGAGCTGGCCGCGCTGCAGCTGGCCGGCAAGATGGGCCTGGAGCCGGCCAGCGTCGTGCATTCCAAGGCGATGGGGCCGAACTTCACGTTCTTCATCGTGTACGGCAAGGTGAACCACCTCATCGACTACGCCGGCATCGAGGTCCCGGAGGGCCGGGAGTACCCCCTGCTGTCGGGCAAGGAGATCGACCTGGCGATCCGCACCGTCCTGAGCCGCCGCATGGTCGTCGTCGGCGCCTGCATCGGCACCGACGCGCACACGGTCGGCATCGACGCGATCCTCAACGTCAAGGGCTTCGCGGGGGAGAAGGGCCTGGAGTACCACCGCGAGATCCAGGTGATCAACATGGGCGCCCAGGTCACCGTCGAGGAGCTGGTCGAGCGGGCCAAGGCCGAGAACGCCGACGCCGTCCTCGTCTCCCAGGTCGTCACCCAGAAGAACGCCCACATTCACAACACCAAGCAGATGGCCGCGGCCTTCCACGCCGCCTACCCGACCGCGGTCGGGCCGGGCATGGGACGGCCGCTGCTCATCGCGGGCGGCCCCCGCTTCGACACGGTCACCGAGCAGGAACTCGGCGTCGACCGCATCTTCGGCAAGGGCACCACTCCTCGCGAGGTCGCCAGCTACCTCGTGCACGCCCTGCTGCCCAGCTGGACCCCCGAGAACCCCGCGGAGGGCGAACGATGACCACTCGACCCGAGAGCGACGACCCGCGCGTCGGGCTGAGCGTCACGCACCGCCGCTACGTCCCGTACGCGCACGCCCATTATGGCGGGAACCTCGTCGACGGCGCGTACGTCCTCGGGATGTTCGGCGACGTCGCCACCGAGGTGTGCATCCGCGACGGCGGCGACGAGGGCCTGTTCGCCTCCTACGACGACGTGCAGTTCCGTGCTCCCGTGCACGCCGGCGACGTCCTGGAGGCGACCGCGACGGTCGTCCGGGCCGGGCGCCGCAGCCGTACGCTGGCGTTCGAGGCGCGGGTGGTCTGCCGGGCGCGCCCGGACAAGGGGCCGTCGGCCGCCGAGGTGCTGGATGAGCCCATCGTCGCCGTCACCGCGACCGGAACCGTCGTCCTACCGCACGCCGATACCTGACGGGCGGATCGACACGCGATGAACGACGATGATCACAGGGATTTCCGGGGGGTGTCATTGGCGCGCTGACCTGCGGTGATGTGGCAATCCGCAGGTCGTGGCCGCCTTGACATCGCTACGGATCTCGATAGGTTGCCTGAACGTCCACCGCAGGACTGACCGGTCGGCCGACCGGGGCGCCGCGAATCTTGCGTCGCGACGGGGGTTGCGAGCACGCGCCGGCTCAGGCGCCCATCCGTCCATGCCAGACGCACGATGAAGCGCCCGCCCGAGGCCGGAGCACCCCGGCCGGCGGGGGGTGGAACTCGGTAAGGGCCTGGGCACCCATCAGACAACGGACTACGCGCTCGCCGCCGACGAGACGGGTCCGGTACGAAGGGAGCGCCCGGGTCCTCTTCCGTTTCCGGGCCCTGCCCGGATCCGGTCGCGTCGCCGCTCTCGCAGGGGCCGCTCAGGCCCCCGTCTCCTGCCCGGACGCGACCCGGCGTCTCGCCCCTCTCGGTCCGTGCGACTTGGCGCTGGAAGTGGGATCATCCGTGCAAAGCGGCCTGCCCGTATTCGTCCGGTCCCCACCGGCGGGTAGCGTTCCGTCGACGGTCGGATCGGATGAGGAGTGCTGGTGGCGCAGGAGATGCTCGCCCAGAAGACGCCTGACGTCGCCAAGGGTGACCGGGCGTCGCGGGTTCCGGCCTGGCTGCCGCGTCCGGCGGGTGTGGTGGTGGCCGGCCTGCTGCTGGCCGCGGCGTTCCCGCCGATCGGCTGGTGGCCGTTGGCGCCGGTGGCGACCGCGCTGCTCACGCTGCTACTGCGCGGCCGGACCTGGGGCCGTGGCGCCGGCCTCGGCATGCTGTTCGGTCTGGCCTTCTGCTTCCCGACCTTCGAGGGCCTGCGGCCCGTCGGTATGGACGCGTGGATCGCGCTGAGCATCTTCGAGGCGCTCTACTTCGCGGTGCTGGGCATCGGCCTCGTCCTGGTGACCCGCCTGCCGGGCTGGCCCGTGTGGACGGCCGCGGCGTGGATCGCCGAGGAGCTCATTCGCGGCCGGGTGCCCTTCGGCGGCTTTCCCTGGGCCCGGCTGGCGTTCAGCCAGACCGCCTCGCCCTTCACCGGCTACGCCTCCATCGGCGGCGCGCCCCTGGTCGGCTTCGTGACCGCGCTCAGCGGCGGGCTGCTCGCCGCGGCGGTCCTGCTCCTGTGGCGTCGGCGGAACGCCGACGCGGTCCCGGATCCGGGCCCCGACACGGACCCGACCGCTGAGGAGACCCCCGAGGGGGTCACCGAGCCCGACGCCGCGGGTCGCGCACCGGGCGCGGTGACGCGGCGTCCGGTCCGCTGGGCGGCCCTGGCGCTGGCCGGCGTGCTCGTGCTCGGGGTGGTCGGGGTGCTCGTGCCCCGTCCGACCGGCGGTCGCTCGATCACCGTCGCGGTCATCCAGGGCAACGTGCCGCGCGCCGGCCTGGACTTTCTCGGCCAGCGGCAGGCCGTCCTGAACAACCACGCCCGGGAGACCCACCGGCTGGCCGCGCAGGTCCGCGCCGGCCAGGTGGCCAAGCCCGACCTGGTGATCTGGCCGGAGAACTCCAGCGACCTGGACCCCTACGCCGACGAGCAGGCCCGCGAGGTGATCGACGCGGCGGTCAAGGACATCGGTGTTCCGGTGCTGGTCGGCGCCGTGATCGACGCGGGCGACGGCGAGCACGTGGAGAACCGCGGGATCGTGTGGGATCCCGCCAAGGGCCCCGGCGCGTACTACGTCAAGCGCCATCCGCTGCCGTTCGGCGAGTACATCCCGATCTTCCGCGGCCTGCTGCTGAAGCTCATCACGCGTTTCGACCGGGTTGGCGAGTTCGTCAAGGGCCGTTCACGTGGATCCCTTCAGCTCGGTCCGGTGAAAATCGGAGACGTCATCTGTTTTGAAGTCGCCTACGACGGGATCGTGCGGGATGTGGCCGACGCCCCGCTGCTCGTCGTGCAGACCAACAACGCGACCTTCGGGCGCACGAGCCTTCCCCCGCAGCAGTTCGCGATGTCGCGGATGCGCGCGGTCGAGCACGGGCGCAGTGTCCTCGTCGCCTCCACGAGCGGGATCAGCGGCATCATCGCGCCGGACGGGCGGGTTCTCACGCAGTCAAAGGAATTCACCCCGGACATCCAGGTCCACCGCGTGCCGCTGCGTACCTCGCGTACCCTTACTGATCACCTGGGTGCCGCTCCCGAGTGGGTGCTGGCGCTGCTGGGACTCGCGGCCGCGGTGGCCGCCGCCTGGAGGACACGGAAGACGAGCAGGGGGGCCTGACCGGTGCAGAACACGGACGACATCGGGCGGGTGCTCGTGATCATCCCGACGTACAACGAGCGGGAGAACATCGAGAGCATCGTCGCCCGGGTGCGCACGGCCGTGCCCGAGGCCGACATCCTGGTCGCCGACGACAACAGCCCCGACGGCACCGGGAAGATCGCCGACGGGCTGGCCGCCGACGACGAGCGGGTGCACGTGCTGCACCGCGCCGGCAAGGAGGGGCTCGGCGCCGCGTACATCGCGGGCTTCCACTGGGGGATGGACCACGGCTTCGACGTCCTCGTCGAAATGGACGCCGACGGATCCCATCAGCCCGAGGAGCTGGGCCGGCTGCTCAGTGCGCTCGGCGAGGCGGACCTGGTCATCGGCTCGCGGTGGGTGCGCGGCGGCAAAGTGGAGAACTGGCCGATCAACCGCGAGATCCTGTCGCGGGGCGCCAACATCTACGCGCGGCTCATGCTGGGCATCCCGGTGCGCGACTCGACCGGCGGGTACCGCGCCTACCGCGCGACGACCCTGCAGAAGATCGACATCGACGATGTCGCGTCGCAGGGCTACTGCTTCCAGGTCGACCTGACGCTGCGGACCGTACGGGCCGGCCTGCGGGTCGCCGAGGTCCCGATCCGGTTCGTCGAGCGCACCCACGGCGCCAGCAAGATGAGCCGCGCGATCATGGTCGAGGCGTTCCGGCGGATCGCCGGGTGGGGCGTCGCCTACTGGCTGGGCCGTCTCACCGGACGCGAGCGACACTGACCACACCGGCGCCCGTCGGCGGCACGGAGCGGCCGACCGGACGGGCAGCCGTCCGCGAAGCAGCCGTCCGCGAGGCGGGCGGCTCGGAGCGGGGCAGGGCCCGGCGCACGGCGGGTCCACGCGGCCGGCCAGGGACCGTAGGGCCGCCTGGGCGGCGCGCCGAATGCTCGGAGAAGCGTCCGCGCACCGGGCGGGATGCCGGGACTGTCGGTAGGAGGGAAGGCCTTGCCCGAGCCTTGAGGTCCTCCCCGTCCAGCCGCTGCCGCGCGCTCGCCGCGCCTACGCCAGCCGCCGATCACGCGCGGGCGTCCTCTTCGAGGCTGGCGAGGTCGAGGGCAGCGGCGGAGATGCGGCCCTCGTAGGCGCGTTCCCAGTTCTTGCCGGGCTTGTGGGTGGCGAGGTGGAGGAGGGAGTCGCGGAGGGGACCTTCGGGGACCTCGTAGAAGTTCAGGAGGTCGGCGAGTTCCTGGGGGTCGATGGAGTGGAGGCCGTTCTCCAGGGTGCTGACCCAGCTCTTGGAGCGGCCGTAGCGGCGGCAGGCGGTGTCGATGGTCAGCCCGCCGTCCTCGCGGGCCTTGCGTAGTGCCGAGCCGATGCGGCGCAGGCGTACGGACGGGATGTCCCGGGAGGGCATCCGCCCACGATGTCACGCACGGTGTGCAGTCGTATACGCAAGGCTGCGAGGAGTGTCGCCATTCGGTGCCAGGATTGAGACGGTGTCTCTCATGACTCTCAGCGTCGGTGTGATCGGTGCCGGAATCGTCGGCCTCTCGGTGGCTCGTCGGCTCGCCCGGTGGGACTACGAGGTCACGGTCTTCGAAAAGGAGGCCGAGGTCGCGCTGCATCAGACGGGACACAACTCCGGGGTCGTCCACGCCGGGGTCTACTACCCGCCCGGTTCGTTGAAGAGCCGCCTGTGCCGGGACGGCGCGCGCAGGATCAAGGAGTTCTGCGCCGAGCACGACCTGCCGTACGAGGAGATCGGCAAGGTGATCGTCGCGCGGTCGGCGGACGAGGCGGGGCGACTCCGCGACATCGAGGACCGGGCGCGGGCGGCCGGCGTGCCGGGACTGCGCCGCCTTGGTCCGGCCGAGCTCGTGGAGTTGGAACCGCACGTACGGGGGTTCGCCGCGCTGCACTCACCGACGACCGCCATCGTCGACTACCGGCTGATCGCCCGAGCCCTGGCCGACGACGCGCGAGCGGCCGGGGCCCAGGTGCTCCTCGGCCATGAGGTGACCGCGCTGGAGCGTACGGGCGCGCGGGTCGTCGTGCACACCGCCGCGGGCGTCACCACCGTCGACCGGCTCGTGATCTGCGCGGGCCTGCAGTCCGACCGCGTCGCGGCGCTCGCCGGGGACGAGCCGGCGCCCGCGATCGTCCCGTTCCGCGGCGAGTACCACCGGCTCGCCCCGCACCGCAGGGAACTGGTCAAGGGCCTGGTGTATCCCGTGCCCGACCCGGCGTATCCGTTCCTGGGCGTGCACTTCACCCCACGGGTGGACGGCACCGTCGACATCGGCCCGAACGCGGTCCTCGCCACGGCACGGGAGGGCTACCGGCGCCGTGACGTGGACCTCGCCGACCTGCGCGACATCCTCAGGTGGGGAGGGTTCCGGCGCCTCGCGCGTGCCCACTGGCGCGCCGGCGTTCGGGAGGCGCTGACATCAGTGTCCAGACGGCGGTTCATCGCCGAGGCCCGCGCGTACGTGCCGGAGTTGACGGCCGGGGACGTGCTGCCGGCCCCGGCCGGAGTGCGCGCGCAGGCCGTCGACCGTGACGGGAGCCTCGTGGACGACTTCGCCATCCACCACCTCGGCCCGGTCGTGAGTGTCCGCAACGCGCCCTCGCCCGCCGCGACGTCCGCGTTGGCCATCGCCGACCACATCGCCGACCAGGTACGGGCCCCGGCGCGCGACTGAGCCTCGGCGGCCCGACCAAGTGAACGTCCTCTGCTACATCGCCGACCGCGACGTGCTGTCAGCGCCGGCGACGAGGCGAGTCTGCGCCGATCCGTCCGCAGGGGTGTGCGTGAGGACGAAGGCGTCTGCGGACGCGACCGGCCGTAGCAGCGAAAGCGTCATCGAGACGCCGCGTATCTTCAGGGTGGTCGGCGCGAAGTCCGACACCGACCGGCACTGCCACCAGTGCGCGAGGTCGGGGCGTTCGGCGGCCAGCAACCGGCGGATGTCGCCTACACGAGGATCATCCGGCAGCCGGTCGGTGCCCGAGCGGAACTGACCGTACATGCCACGGACGAGACGCGGCCAGTCCGCGATCGCGTCCCGGAGTTCACCGACGAGCACGAGCAGAAGGTTACGCCGCTCCGATGCGACCGATGACGGATCGAGAACCACGTCGCGATACGCGGAGTTCCAGCCGGTGATGTCGAGACGTTGGTCAAGGAGCAAGGCCGGGGTGGTGGGCCAGGCGTCGATGAGCCGCCGTAGGTCGTCCAGGCCCGCCGATGGCGCCGTCTCGCCATGGAACCCGGCCAGTTCCAGGGCGTGACGGCGGGCCCTGGCGTCCATGCGCAGGACCCTGCACACCGAATCGAGCACCTGCCGTGACACCGTGACGCGCCCCTGTTCGAGCCAGGTGTACCAGGCGATGCTCACGCCGGACAACGTCGCCACCTCCTCCCGGCGCAGGCCCGGCGTACGGCGCCGCGCGCCCGGGCTCAGTCCGACATCCGCGGGCGCGGTGTGTTCACGGACCGCACGGAGGAACCCACCGAGTTCGCGGCGGATCGGATCAGTGGACATGCCGGCCAGCCTATGACTCCTGCTAACAGGACATTCCGTGTACTGCCACCAGCGCGGAGCACGCGTCAGGCTGACCGCCATGACAGAACAACGGATCTGGCGCCGTGACCCCGACTCGTCCCACCGGAAGGAGCCCCGTGTTCTCATCCGGGTCTTCGTCGAACCGGGCGAACTGGAGGAGGCCATCGGCTTCTACGAGGAGCTGCAGGGCACGGACGCCGATATGCGGATGCCCTATCCCGAAATGAACCTCGTGCTCGCCGCCGTCGGCGCGTTCTTGATCATCGAGGGGAGTGAGGAGTCCCTGAGCCCGTTCCGCGCTACGACCGGGACGCTCCTCGTCGATCATGTCGAGCCCTACTACGAACGGCTGCGGGACGCCGGAGCCGAAGTGGTCGCGCCGCTCCACGAGGTGCCCGTCGGCGCGGGCTTCACCGTCCGGCACCCCGACGGGACGGTGGTGGAGTACGTCCACCACCGTCCGATCACCGGCTGACGACGCGGGCGCGGGGCACTAGCCGGCGTAGGCGCGGCAGGAGACGTTCTGGTCGGTGCCCAGGCTGATGACGGTCACGTGGTGCGGCGACTTCACGCCCTTGATCAGCAGTGTGTGCTGCATGTCACCGCCCTTGAAGGCGTAGGTGACGCTGGAGGTGGCCGGGTCGCCGGTCACGGGGTTGTCGTCGGCGTCGTCGGCCTCGAAGTTCAGGGTGATGGGGGTCTTGCCGACCTTCGCGGTGACCTCGACGCCCGTACCGGTGGCCCGGTAGGTGACCGTGGTGCACGTGGGGGCGTCGGCGTCGCCCTTGGGGGACGCGCTGGGCAGCGGCTCGCCCGCCGCCGCGCCGCTCGCGGGCGCGGACGAGGCGGATTTGTCCTGATGCGCGGATCCGCTGCCACCGCTGCCACCGCAGCCCGCCAGGCCGAGCCCGGCCACGGCGACGAGAACGAGCACACGCTTGCGCACGACGAGACTCCAAAGCATGAGGGATCAGTGACGACCGGCGATCCGCGGGTCCGGTCGGACGTCCGGCGGGGAACCGGATCGCGACCGGACGGGACGCCGGGGCAACTCTGCTGCCGTCACCATGATCCCGCAAATGGACACGCCGGAAGAACGGTGCGACGCCGGCGGTTCGTCGCGCATCGCCGAACTCGTCACCCCGGGTCCTCGCGGTGGACGTCCTCGGGCCGCTTGTCGGTGCGGAGCCCCCGCCAGCTGGGGTGCCGCAGGATCCCGTCCGGAGTCCACTCGCCGAACGCCACCTCACCCACCAGCTCGGGCCGGACCCACCGTGCGCGGCGCGCGACGTCGCGGGGCACCGGCGGGTCGAAGGGGTCCTCGTCCCGTGCCAGCGGCGCCAGCCGCACGGCGAGGTCCCGCAGTTCCGCCTCGGTGAAGCCCGTACCCACGTTGCCGGCGTACCGCAGCCGCCCGTCGTCGTGGACGCCGAGAACCAAGGACCCGATCATGTCGGCGCGGCGGCCCGCCCCGGGCATCCAGCCGGCGACGACGACCTCCTGATGGCGGACGTTCTTCACCTTGATCCAGGGGCCGCGCCGCCCCGGGTGGTAGCGGGATCGCAGCGGCTTGCCGATGACGCCCTCCAGGCCCTGGGCCTGGCCCACCGAGAAGACGGTCTCGCCGTCGCCGCGCCACCAGGGCGGGACGCGCACCGGCGCCCGGTCGACGCCGAGTCCGTCGAGGCGGTCCCGCCGCTCGGTGTACGGGCGGGCCAGCAGCGACTCATCGCCCAGGTGCAGGAGATCGAACAGGTAGTACTGGACCGGCACGGAGGCGACCAGCCGCGTACCGGGATGCTGAACGTGCATTCGGCGCTGCAGGGTCGCGAAGCTGGGGCGGCCGTCGCGCAGCGTGACGATCTCACCGTCGAGGATGGCGGGGCGGGGCAGCATCCGGGCCAGGGCGGCCAGTTCCGGGTAGGAGCGGGTGATGTCCTTGTCGTTGCGGGACATCAGCCGCAGGCTCCCACCCTCGACGTAGGCGATGGCCCGGACGCCGTCCCACTTCAGCTCCCACCCGTATGCGTCCTGATCCGGCGGCAGCGACCGCCTCAGCAGTGCCGCCATGGGTCGGATGAGCCGTGGCAGCTCGGCCAACCGGGGCTCCGGGTGCTCTTCCCCGGGGCGTACCAGGGGTCTCAGCTGACCGGCATCGCCTCACGGGCCCGGCGCTTCATCCGCTCGGCTCCCTCGTGCTCCATCTCCTCGCCGTACTCCTCCTCCATCCGCAACGCGACGCCGAGTGCGAAGAAGGTCGGCGCCCACTCACCGACGAAGATCCCCCAGCGGTCCGCCCGGTCTATTCCGGCGTGCTCCTCCGCACGCATCGAAATCGCCCAGCTGGCGAACGACGCCAGGACCGATCCGAAGCCCGCGATGTACATCATGTCGGACGTGATACCGGCGCGGCGCATCAGCCTTATCATCGTTAACCCCCCGTTGACCTGCGCATTTTCCTCGATATGGACCGGTACCCGAGGGTCGGTGCGCCATGCCGTTCACGGTGTTCAAATCACCGCCAACTGCCACCACAGCCCCTTACGTCAAAGAGATGGAGGGTCCACGACCGGCGGCCGGACGGGACGGGCGGCGGGGGAGCGGCGCCGTACGCGCCGTACGTGAACACTCCCGGCGGCAGGCCACAATGGAGACATGCTCCCTGTGGCACTCTTCCTCGCGTTCCTGCTGCTGCCCGTGCTGGAGATCTACGTCATCATCCAGGTCGGCGAGCTGATCGGCGGCTGGCCCACGGTGGCGCTGCTGCTGGCCGAGAGCATCCTGGGCGCCTGGATCATCCGGTACGAGGGCCGGCGAGCGTGGCGCGCGCTGAAGGAGACGTTCGGCGGCGGTGGGATGCCCGACCGGGAACTGGCCGACGCCGGGCTGGTCCTGGTCGGCGGGGTGCTGCTGCTGACGCCCGGCTTCGTGACGGATCTCTTCGGATTCCTGTTCGTGCTGCCGTTCACCCGGCCGCTGGTACGCCTCCTCCTGTCGCGCTACGTCGCGCGGCGGGTGTCCACGGCACGACGCCGCGCGACCCTGCGGTTCGGCGACCTGGGCGACCTGGGCGGCGTGTACGGCCCCGGGCCGGGCGAGCCGGAGCCGGAGCCAGGGCATCGCGTGGTGCGCGGAGAGGTCATCGAGGAGGACCAGGAGACGGACCGGCGCTGAAGAACAACGCACGGGCCGTGCCGTCGAGGGGCTGACGGCACGGCCCGTATGCGTTCGGTGTTCTGTTATGCGGTCCTTCTGCGCTGTGCGCGCAGCACGGCCAATCGCTCGGCCAGGACCTCCTCCAGATCTTCGATCGTGCGGCGCTCCATGAGCATGTCCCAGTGCGTGCGGGGCGGTTTACCCTTCTTGGACTGGGGCATCTCGCCATTGACCATCAGGGCGGTCGCGCCGCAGCTCCGGCACTCCCAGGTCATCGGCACCTCGGCCTCCGCGGCCAAGATGACGGTGAACCGGTGGCCCTTCGGGCAGTCGTACATGACCTCCTGCCGCGGGGCCAGGTCGGTGTTTCGATCGTTCTCGTAGCTCGTGGCTCCGAGTCGGGTGCCGCGAAGTGCGCGCTCGGCCATCGTGACGTGCCTCCCAGACGGCGTGCGTTCTCCTAGACGTGAACGCTGGATACCGTCACAAGATTCCCGCCTTGGCCTGGATCCAACCCTGGGAAGACCGATCGTTTCCCAAGGTCGCCCGACTTTGGCCTCCTGACCAGCACCGATAGCCTACCATCGTGGGTCTGAGGGGGTACGGATGAGTAAGGATCATCCGAGGCGAGTTGGTCCAGTTCGGGCTGGTTCGGGGGTCAAACCCGTAGCGGTTACAGGATGAACGTAACGCTCCGTGCAGAGCGAGGTTGAGGTCCATCTCGCCTCCTGGGCCCACGGGAGAGATCCAGGCTCTCGTCGTTACCGCTGGGCGCGTGCGGGTCGGTTGGATCAAGCCGAGTGTCGCCCCCGGGCCTGCAACCGCGCATCGCGGAGTCGTAGGCCGGCGGAACACCGCCGCCGTCCGACGGCCTGACCGCAAAGTGGTGAGGGATCTTGTTCGCGCTGCATACCGGGATTCGGCGTGAGTTCCTGCCCCAAGCACTACGGTTCGGCGCTGGGGTGACGTGCTGGCGCCGCCTGCGGGGCTGGCCTAGACGAGTGATTCCTAATTGATCACGCTGTCGGCGAGTGTCTGTGGGTATGCGAAGAGGGTGTCCAAGATCGGTTTGTCCGCACTCGCGGTTCTTCTGGGAGCTGCGCCTGTATCTGGTGTGTACCCCGGCGGGAATGCCGATCCTGTGGGGCCTGGCCGATCCGAAGCTGGGCGAGCGGGAGGTCTTGGCGGCGATGCTGGAGGTCGACGCCGACCTGGTCGCCGACCGGCCGGGCCTGCTACTGATCACCGACAAGGGCTTCGCCGGAAAGGAGTTCGAGCAGTCGTTACGGTCCGGAACACGGCATCACTCTGCTCCGCCCGTCCCGCAAAACCGAGATCCTGCGGGCAGGTGAGCCGATGCCCAGGAAGGTCCGTCAGCTCATCGAGTCGATCAACGACACCCTCAAAGGGCAGCTTGACCTGGAACACGGCGGTAGGACATGGAAGGCGTCGCCGTGCGCGTCGCCCAACGCGTCTTGGCCCTGGCCGCCGCGATCTGGCACAACTTCCAGACCGGGCAGCCCGTCAGCCGGTCCCTGACCGCCTACGACCATTAACCGTAACCACGATTAGTCGGGTTCAGTCGCCTACCTGACCATCGACGAGCTCGCGGATGATGTCGATATGCCCGTTGTGTCGGGCGTTCTCCTCGATGAGGTGCATGATTACCCAGCCCAGAGTGACCGGCTCGCCGGTCTCGCGGGCCTTCCAGATGGTCTTGGTGTCGAGATCCATGCCAGCGATGATCTCGTTGTAGCGGGCGGACTGGGCCTGATAGTCGGCCAGTATGTCGGCCAGCGGCCGGTCGAGCTCGTAGTGGAACTCCCGGTCCGGGTCGTCCGGGTCGATCCAGGGGTGATCGGCCGTCTCGCCGAGGAGACGCTCCTCGATCCAGGACCACTCCACCCAACGCAGATGGCTGACCAGGCCCGATACCGACATCATCGGCGAAGTCGGCAACGGTGTCGCGCGGGCGTCCGCATCGGAGAGCCCTTCGCATTTATAGGCGGTGGTGGCGCGGGTGTAGTCGAGGAGCGTCATGAGCAGGCTGCGCTGGTCGAAAGCGCGCGGCAGGTCGGTTCTGTTCTGCATCCCATAACAACTACCGGGTATCCGGCGGTTGGCAAGTCAAATATCGCGTCCGCCAGGCCGCCCGCCCTCTTCGGGTGCCGCGACGCATCCACCACGGCGTGATCAATTTGGCTAGCGGAGGCCGGCCGACTGGACAGGTTCCCGGGCGGTGATCGACGGCTTGCACCTGCGGGTGCTCAAGGGCGGCCAGAGGTGGGCCATGCCCGATCGACCGCGCGCGAACGGATTCGAAACCTCGTGTCCTGATCAACGGCACGGGATCCCGCTCGCGGTGTTGGGGACCGGCAGCACCTGTAACGATGCCACCCGGGCTGATCGGCAAGGTCCCGTCGGTGCGACCTGGCGCAGACTCGTCCGGATCTTTCTGCTGCGACCTCTTAGGGACGAGTCAAGGATCCGCTGTGGTTGTTGCCCGTCAATGTGGCGACTGTCGATAAGACTGACACCTTGCTGACCCGCGTCTGATTCTTCTCAGTAGCATACTTCTACTACTGGGTCTTCGCTCTGATCACTTGAATGGGTGTGGAGCCATGGCGTCCAAGTATCCTCGGAGACCTCCTGAACCGGATCCGAGCCTATATCTCACTGAAGAACGTCTCGCGGAGCGATTTGGCTGTCATCGCGACTCCTTGTACGAACTTCGTCGCAAAGGTCGAATCCCGTTTATGCGCATCTCCAATCGTATCGTGTACAGGATTAAGGATATTGATCGCATTGAGGCGGCCTTCCTTAATGAGGTGGCAGAGTGAGTGCTGCAAGGCGCGTGACGGGCGCCCGTCGACCTTCATCAGCGTGTTATCTGATGTGGAGCCGTCTAGGGTTGGGCGGAAGATCATTGATCCGGTGCGGAGATGGCAAGTGACGCTCCAATGAGATCGAAGTCGAGTTCCAGGCCGGTGTCCAGGATCGTTGAGACGTCGGCGTGGTCGGCCGATCGTACCGTGCCGATGAGTCGTGTTCCTGAGAAGATGCCGATGGGTGCGGGCTCGGGGGAGCCGGGGACAGGTGCAAGGGAAAGTGGATCGGCGTTGGTGTCTGGGACGCTGTTCTCAAGGTTGATGTCGATGCGGGTGGTGGTGTTCTCGAGGAGATTGCGTAGGAGGCTGCGGTGGCGTGTACGGGTGAGGCCGAGCAGATCGAGTATTTCCGAGGTTGAGGCGGTGAAGCGCTGTCGCCATTCGGAGATGGTCATCGTCGCCAGCCACTCGCGGGGGTCGGTGCCGCCTGGCTGATCGTCTTCGGGGATCTGCTGGGCGATCTCGTGGGCGAGGCGCCAGGATCGCAGGCCCTGCATCATCAGTGACAGGGCGCTGGGGTCACTGACGCCGTAGCGGATGTAGGGGCCTAGTTCGGGGCAGAGCCGGTGGTCGCTTTCGGCGTCGGCGAGGTAGAGGTTCACGAGTTCGACCAGTGCGCCTACGGTCCAGGACAGGAAGTGTTCGAAGCGGCGGGTGACGGCGTCCACCATTGCCTCGATGCGTCGGGCGGCGTTGGTGATCTGGGTGAGGTGGGCCTCAGCGAGTTGTGCGTAGGAGTGGCCGTTTAGCCAGTCGGCGAGGACGGCGGGTACGGAGACCTCGAAGCTTGCTCCTTGAGGCGTGGTCCGGAAGCTCCATTGAGCGGTGTTTTCGGGCAGCGCGAGCAGGGCATTGATCGCGCCGTTCTGGCGAGGAGCTCGAGCGCGGGGCCGGCTCGGTTGAGAGGGTCGACTTCTGGGGTGTCTTGTTGACTGATCAGCGTGGCGAGCTGCCGGGCGCGAGCGTCGATGATCTGTGCTGACCCGATGCTGGTGCCGGTGCGGGGCCAGCGGCGCCGGGCGGTCGGATCGGTTCGCATGTACTGGCGTTGCACGGTGTGGGCGACCGCCGAGAACGTTGGCACGTGCTCAGGTGTCTGCGCCGCGGCGAGCAGTTCGTCGATGAAGGCGTCGAGGTCCACCTGATCAGGATCGATACCGTGGGCTTCTTCGTCGGCGAGGTAGAACCATAGGATTGCGACGAAGTCGGCGGCCGCGCCGCTGGCTCGGCGCAGGACAGCGTCATTCGCTTCCCTGGCGGTGCGCTCCAGGTCGGCGATGGCCTTGGGTGTGGTGGCGGCCGGCGCTGAACTGTCAAGCTGTCGCAGACGTCCAGGCGTCGCAGTGGCTTTTCCTGTGCTCGCAAGGTAGTCCGGCGCATCACTGCTCTCGGTCATTCGGCGGGTGCGGTCGTCCCACGCGCTCAAGCGGTCCGCAGATGACCGCTGTCACTCGTGGGGAAGCTCTGGCTGTCGCAGGCGTCATCCGGCTGTGCATGAAGTGGTCCGGCGGGTCAGCCTGGCGGCCTTTCCATGATCGATTACCCTCCGTCATGAGGCGATCACTCGGGTAGACGATGGGGCGGGGAAGGAACACGATGCGCACGAGTACGAGGGCATGTGTGGTGCTGGCTATGGGAGCAGGGCTGGCCGGGGCCGGTATGGGGTCCGCGACCGCAGCGACGCCCACGGCGGCGGCCACGCCGGTTCAGGCGCCGTCCCCGCAGACGAACGTCCCGGACCTGGATGCTCCGGGGCCGGCCAAGACGGTGGAGTACCCGCCGGACTACCAGACGCGGTCGCACCCGGATGAGGCCAGGATCGAGGCTCCGCAGTACACCCGGATCACCGGCGTGGACCCGCACTGTCCGAGCCCGATGATCTGCCCCGTCGACATCACCCCGGACGGCAAGTCCGCCACCGTCAAGCTGGACGGTACTAACTGGACCTGGACCCGGCCGTGGGCGGTGCATGTCGCCGCCAACAGCGACGCGCCGCTGGCCGGTGGCGCCTTCACGGGCACTCTGACCTTCGAAGGAGTGACCTTGCCGTTGCGGGTCAACATCACCGCAGGCGGCGCCCAGGCGATCTTCGGCGGATACGTCGCCAATGCTTCGGGCGGCGGGGGTGTCAAGGTCAACTACGTCGAGCCCGGTAGCAAGGCTGAGATGTCCGGGATCTTGCCGAACGACGTCATCACCACGCTGAACGGGCAGCCGACCCCGACCGTGAGCGCTTTCCACGAGATCCTGGCGGGCAAGCGCGCCGGTCAGACGGTGCCTGTGGTCATCAACCGCAACGGCGCCACGATGGCGTTGCAGCTCACGCTTGACGGAGCCTGACCAGATGGCCGGTGGGCGGCCGCCCACCGGCCATCTCAAGGCCGGTCCGCGCTGAGCGGTCCTCGACCGCCGGCGCCTCAGGCCTCGGGGACCGCGTCCGGTAAGGACGCCGGGCGGCCCGAACCTCGGCCGATGTGAGTTCCACACTCCTGCCCGGCCTGGAAGGTGACGCCGCTCAGTCCGGCACGTCGGGTCGCCGCGATGGACCGCGTATTCGCCCATCGCCGCGACTCGCCCACACACCCTGGAAGTAGGACATGCCCAATATTCGTCTGACCGGCCTGTTGGCCACATGCGCGTCGGCGCTGCTGATCGCCGGCGTCTGCTCCCATCAATCGGTGTTCACGGCGGCGGCGAGCGCAGCTCCTGCCGCCGTCGCGCCGCCACCCCCACCGACGCCCACGCCGACGCCGTGCCCGAATGGCGAACCGCACCCGTGTGGTGCGTCGGCGAAGGAACGCGAGGGCGTGGAGTCCGACCGTACGGCCGCTAAAGAGGACACCGCGAAGGCGAAGGAGGACATCGCCGCAGCGAAGCAGAAGGCGGAGAAATGTCCGCCGGGATCCAAGCAATGCATGGACGAGCTGACCGGCGGCGGCGCCGAGCAGCGCCGGGACATGAACCAGGCCCGGGAGGGGCTGGCCGGGATGCACCCGGTTCCTGAGGACAACGCGGGCCCGGTCATGGACCGGGCATGCCAGGAGTTCGCCGCGGACCTGCCACCCGGGCTCAAGGGGTCTTCCGATTCGGCTGAGCTGACGAGCCTGTGCGAGGCGATGCACTCATGACCATCACTGTGCCCCGCCTCCGGCGGATGTCACTGCCCGTGACCGCGGCGCTGGTCGCGCTCGGGCCGGTTGGCGCCTACGCCGCGCCTCGACCGGGTCTGCCGGTCGCGCAGGCCTTCGAGGGCGACAAGCCGCTGCCGTCGACTCGGCCGGCGATCGAGCAGTGCGCCGCCCATCCCGACGGCTGCCACTTCCACATCGACACCGCTTTGTCCGGTGAGTACTACAGCGCCGTGAGGTCGCTGGGCAACGCGATGATCAACTGCACCAAGGATCCGATCACGGTGACGCGCCAGGTCACGTTGAAGACCGGCAGCACCGACAACCTCGGCGGGGAGATCACCGGCAAGCTCGCGGTCGAGGGGCAGATCAACGCCTCCGGCGAGGTCACCGCCACGGTGCACGCCGAAGGCAGCGGGGACTTCACCACGCCGAACAAGCAACAGGGACCCTCGGCCACTGTCGGCGCCAAAGCGGGAGCCAACGGCGGCGGCAAGCTGGCGGGCGCGCTCGGTGTCAAGGGCGCGTTCGAAGGCGCTTTCAAGCTCACCTACCAGCACACCTGGACGACAGAGGTCACCGAGGCCACCACCTCCACCACCATGGTGCAGCCCGGTGACGCTCTCGTCTTCGGGGCGAGTTCGGCGATGCGGCGGATCGCCGGCACGCTCAACGTCGGTGGCCTGCAGGTCCGCAACATCGTCGTCGACGGTCCTTCGACGGTGAACACCAGCACGTTCATCGCCGACACCTTCACCGCGCCCGGTAATGCATGCGACCGGCTGCGCACCCGGGGCAGGACGGCCGTGGACGACACCATCAACAACAGCAGCGCCCGTATGAGCGGCTTGGTCAGAATTTCCGCACTTCCGGCGGGCGCACGGCTGACGCACCGGACGGTGCTGACCCCCGAGCGTTACTGACCGCCCTTCCGGCATCATCTCCTGGAGATCATTGTGAAGACACCGCACCTGCGCGTCTGGGCCGTGGGGACCGCCGCCACCACCGCCGGCCTGGGCCTGGGCCTTCCCGCCTCGCTCGCATACGCCGACCCGCCCGCCAGTACCCCGGTCGCCGTCATCAACGGCGACTTCACCCAGCCCGCCATCGTCGGCGACGGCCCGGACTTCACGGCGGTCAAGGGCTGGTCGGTCGGCTCGACCGATGGAGCCGGCACCGTGGGCGGCGTCGGGCGCTATCCGGGAACCGTCTCCGGCCACCCGGACCACAAACCCGCCGTCATGCTGCGCCTCCCGGCACGGGAGTCGGCGTTCAAGCAGCGGCTCCGCGGCGTGCGCCCCGGCGCCAAGGTCACCGTCACCTTCGACGACAGCCCCGGCATCGCCACCAAATGCGCCCCGGCAGCCGTCGCCCAAGGCCAGGCCTACACCGTTCAAGGCGCTGGCGGCCCGGTCAGTGAGCGGACCACCGCCCCGGACCCGGACAAGAAGGCCAACACACTCGGCAAAGGCGTCTGGCGCATCGGGCAGACCTACACCTTCACCGCCGGGGAGACCGAGCCCCTGCTCACCTTCACCTCCCAGGTGCCCGCCTCCGCCAACGCCACCGGATGGTGCGGCCCACTGATCGCCAAAGTCCAGGCCACGCAGATTCCACCGCCGGTGGACAAGACCATTCCCAAAACCGCGCTGCCGACCTCGGAGGCATTCCGGGGCAACGACCGCCGGAGCGTCGCCGACGCGGTGGCCCAGTGCGCCGGCGCACCGGGCGCGTGCACCTTCACCCCCGAAGCCGCCTACTCCTACGCCTACTTCGAACCCGCACAACTGAACGGCGACGTCTACATCAACTGCACCCGCAACACCCTCACCCGCACCCGCCCGGTCCCCTTCACCGGACGCTCCTACGGCGACCTGCCCGCCCTCGCCGGACTCCCCGGCACCGGATCCACCACTACCAACATGGCCAGACAGTTCACCGCCGGAACACGCACGAGCCCGCGCTGGACGACCGACATCACCCACAACATCAGCGAGATCGTCAAGCCCGCCGAAGTCGCCTGGATCGAGACCCAGGCCGGCCGCCGACGCACCGAAGGCTGGTTCACCACCTCACCGGATCCCGACGACCCACACACCCAATGGCGCCTGCACACCGTCCTGGACTACCCCGCCCCCGATCTCACCGACCGCTTCTACCAGCGCACCGGCCCGCTCACCCCCGCAGAGAAACAACGCTGCCAATCCGACCGACCCACCGCCAGCACCCCCGTCGGGGCCGACACCCCGGCAGGCGGCGGCAGCACGCTGCGGCTGTCCCGAGCCACCCGAAACCACTGATCTCCGAGCCTGGACGGCGAACCCGCCGGAACACCGTCGATTAGACGGCCACCGGTGGGCATCGTCGGCCGGCCCGGCCGGGGATGACCGGTGGGCAGCCGCCCACCGGCCACCCGGTCGGTCCCTGTCCAAGGTAAATAGGCGGGTCGTGGTGCTCCCGCCGCGATTGACGAACACGGGCACCGTGCGACTGGCGCGCATGCCCGCCGCTTCGGCCCTGCGCGTGACCCGTCCTTTCCGGGGCCCGGTGTATCGGAGGAGCGCGGGGCACTGGAGGCCGCATCCGGGGATTCGGGGAACCAGGCGAGGTGGGTCTGTCCCATCCAGCGCCCAGCATGGTCACGGTCTCCGGCTTGCCGGTACTCCCTCCTCAGGGGCCGGGCCTGGGCTGAAGCTCTTCGTTCTCTCCGACTGGTATGACGGCTGGACCCGCGGTGCGGTCACGAACTCCAGGAGCTGTCGTTGGCGTCGCTGCTCCAGAGCCGGTCGTTGCTGGGGTAGGCGGTGTCGAGGTAAAGGGTGTCCCAGCTGCCGTCGTTGTAGCGCGCCAGGCTGAGGGCGACGTTACGGTTGACCTTGGGCCGCCACATCCACCAGCCGGTGTACGCGTCGTTGACTTTCTCGGGCTCGAGCAACCACTTTTGAAGGTCGGAGCCGTTGCAGGTCTGGACGATGACCTGAGTGCCGCGCCCGGGGCTGGCGGATGCGGGTTGCAAACACTTGTTGGCGGCCCGGTTCTTGTAGACCGCGGTCCACCCGCCCGGCTCGTCGGGGGTCGGGGTCTCCTCCGCGTCCCACTGTTCGGTCGAGTATTTCCAGGCCGGGTCGCGCAGGGTGATGGCGGTGGCGCCCTCGGCGGTGCTGTTACTGCTGAGGGCCAGACGGCTGCCGTCCATCTTGTTGATCAGATCCAGGTTGGGCCTTGGCTCGGCCGACGCCGGCGACATGGTGATCGCCAGGGCGGCGGCGAACGCAGCCGGTAGGACGTCTCGGGCAGCGATAAGTAGGTTCATGATCGTCTCTTGTCGTTGGTGGGCTTCGCGGGGGCGCATCCGATGCGGTGATCGTGGTGAGCGGCCTTCAACGCGGTCCCTGAACACACAAGAGTGAACGTCCCGTCGTCGCTGGTCCCGCGGTCGTCCCCTCCGTTGGTGCTGCGTACGGCAGCACGAGGAATGATAACGGTGTGTACGCGACTCGCAGCAAAGGGTGACGCGTGTCGGGCGGTGCTGAGGGCGCGATCGATAAGTTCTGGCGCCACCCAGCCGACGCAGGTGGCCGCTTCTGACGTGCCGAAACTCTGACCGCACACTCGTGATGCCCCAGAGAAACGCCGGGGACCCTGACCCGAGCGGTGAGCACCTCTTCACGTCCCTGGCCGAGGACGTCATCGCGTTCGCGGCCGCTGGGGGCGCCGAGGTTGAGTTCGAGCGCGTCGCGGTCACCGCCCGAGCAGGTCGTGACCTACAACCTGCCGACGGCTCCCCCCAAGACGACCGATCGGCGCTCGTTCTCCGGCACCGCCACCACCCAGGCCGAGGCCCTGCCCCCGGACATCTTGGCTGCGATCGTGCGCGCGGCCATCGAAGTTCACCGCGATCCCGAGGTCCATCGGCAGGCCCTCACCCGTGAACAAGGTGAGCGCCGCGCGATCCGCCAGCGCCTGAGCAGGTGAGCGCACCCGGGTCCGGGCGACCATGCCCGGCAGGCTGCGGCGGTGAGGCCGGGCCTGCCGGACTTGGGCCGGTCGGTCAGCAGCGCCGGGGCGGCGCCCGCCGCGGCCCCCGCACGATCGTGATTCGCGTTCGTCGGGGATTCACGGTCGCGGGGAGAAGCGTGCCCGGTGCGTAAACAGTGGGATCCGGACGAGCTGATCGAGGCGTGGACGTTGGTCGAGGCCGACTGGGAGTTGGTGGGGAACAAGACCGGGGCGACTCGGCTGGGCTTCAGCTTGATCTTGAAGTTCTATGAGATCGAGGACCGGTTCCCCGCGTACGCGGAAGAAGTTCCCACGGCTGCGGTGGAGTACGTCGCGTCGCAAGTGAAAGTGGACACGGCGTTGTTCGCCAAGTACTCCTGGCGCGGCCGGACGATCAAATATCACCGGGCACAGATCCGCAAGGCGTACGGGACGCCGCCGCCGAGCGAGGCCGATGAGGAACGCTGGGCGCAATGGCTGGCCGATGAGGTCTGCCCGGTAGAGATCGACCGGGGCCGGCTGGCCGAAGCAGTGCGGCAGCGGTGCCGCAGCGAGCACGTCGAACCACCAACCGACGGGCAGCTGGAGCGGGCGGCCGCCTCGAGGACCTGCTGGGCAAACCCCGGCTGCTGGCGGAGCTGAAGTCCGATCCGGGACCGTTGGGGTTGGACACGCTGCTGGTGGAGATCGGCAAGCTGACCACCGTCCGCTCGCTCGGGCTGGGTGAGGAGGTGTTCGCCGAGGTCTGCTGAGCAGGCCGGCGATCTCTGTTCTTCGGTCACGGTTTGCACTCATGCGGTCCGTCCGGCGCCCACGACCGTCAGGATGGTGGCCATGGCGGGAGGCGAGTCGCGTTGGCGCGGGATCGTGGTCCTCGGGGGAATGCTAGGGCCTGCGTCACACCTTCGGCTACCGGCTCTCGGAAACATCAGGCCACAACCGCGCCGAACTCGAACGCCGACTCGGCCACGCCAACGACCGCTACCTCCGCCTCTACACCAACCCACCCGACGACATCGCCGCCAGCTACGTCGAAGACCTCTGATCTCCCCAGCGTCTCGGCAGGTCACTTATAGCTTCGTTGGATTTTCGGCGATTGCTACGGGGACCCCGACAAGCAGAGTGCCCTGCGTCACCTGACCGTCGACCACTGATCCTGGTCTGCTCCTGATCCGCGACGACGGTATGGCCATGACCTATCCCCGCTGGGCGCCCCTCTGACCAGGGCGTTGCCCCTTTTCGGCTTACCTTGGCTGCCCCCTAGAACTGGCCAGACGTCGGGGCGAGGACACCGTGGGCTGGGGCGCCTCACCGGTGGGGGAGGCGCGGTGACGGAGAACCAGAGAAAATCTTATGTGGCCGGAGTAGACATTCGCTGTCGGGGTGGGTAGTGTTCCCGATGTCGCGAGACGAGAGAACATCAAAGAGGCACGGGAGACAGCGAACTACCCGTGAACATGGTGAGCACGACGTCAGGTGCGCCGGGGCTAAGGAATGGTAAGTGGCTCCGGACGGTGGCAAGCGGCCGTCGGACGCGCTGAGACCGGGCTCGTGGGTCTTAGAAGGTCCTAGGCCGGCAGGAAAGGTATGAGGAAGATCAGAGGAGAAGGGGAGGGGCATACGCCGTCGGATCGCCCGCCGCTGGTTGTGTCTGGCCGCGCGGGTACCGCAGTCCCATCAGAACGAGAGGTGGTCTTCGGTCACGCTTACGCGATCCCCGCACCCTTCGCCGCTTCAGGTGGCCGGTGCGGAAACGACAAGCCGACGTCATCGTCGGTAGGTGGTGTTACCCAAAACCCTGGGGCCCCGGCGCATGGCGCCGGGGCCCCTCATGATGTGGAGGCTCAATGGACCCAGCCCAGCAGCACATGGCCGACAAACTCGACGATGAGGACTACCCCGCCTACACCATGGGCCGTGCCGCGGAGATGCTCGGCACCACCCCCGGTTTCCTGCGCAGCCTGGACGAGGCGAAACTGATCGCCCCGCAGCGCTCGCCCGGCGGGCACCGCCGCTACTCCCGCTACCAACTCCGCCTGGCCGCCCGCGCCCGCCAACTTATTGACGAGGGCATGCCCCTGGACGCCGCCTGCCGCATCATCATCCTCGAAGACCAACTCGCCGAAGCCCAACGCCTCAACAACACCCAGACACCCCAAACCAACTGAACCTGCGCGGCGGGACCGAGCGGCGTGAGCGGATCGGCCAAGACCGGAGAGCGCGACCCATGACCAGCCCCGAAAATCCCGGCCGAGACGGCTACCCGCGCAGCCGGGGCCGTGGTCATATACGGCCGGGAATTCCCGCTAGAGCCTGTCCTCAAAGCCACATGAGCAGGGTGGCCAGGTCGAGCATGCCCTGGTAGGACAGGGCGGTCTTGTCGTAGCGGGTGGCGATGGCGCGGTATTGCTTGAGACGGGCGAAGCAGCGTTCGACCACGTTGCGCCGCCGGTAGATCTGGGCGTCGAAGGCGGGTGGCCGGCCGCCCGCCGAGCCGCGGCGCAGGCGGCCGGCCCGCTGGTCACGTCGTTCGGGGATGGTCGCGGCGATGCCACGCCGGCGCAGCCAGGCGCGGATCGCGCGGGAGCTGTAACCCTTGTCGGCGATCACCCGGACCGGGCGCCGCCAGGGTCGTCCCGGGCGGGTGCGGGGATGACCGGGGGATACAGATCCCGGCCATCACCTGCTCGAACATGGTGCAGTCGTTGATGTTTCCGCCGGTCAGCACGACCGACAGCGGCCGGCCATGCCCGTCACAGGCCAGGTGGATCTTGGTGGTCGGGCCCGCCCCGGGATCGGCCGATAGCATGATCAACTGGTTCTGTGTGCCCGGCGCGGGGACGGGCCCCCTGTGTGGCCGGCCGGCCGGCGCCGGGCTCCGGCGGCGTGCTGATGAGCACGCACAATGCTGGAGTCCACCGACACCTCCCGGTCCAGCTCATCGATCGCCTCGGCGATCACCCGCACCCGGGAGACCAGCATGGTCAGCGTGCCGTTACGGGACCAGCGCCAGAACCGGTTATAGACCGTCTTCCACGGCCCGTACCGCTCGGGCAGATCCCGCCAGGCCACCCCGGTCTTGGCCTTGAACAACATCCCGTTGATCACTCGGCGGTCATCCACCCGGGGACGGCCGTTCGCCCCGGACGGGGGCAGCAACGGCTCGATCGCCTGCCACTGCTCATCGGTCAGCTCATGCCTGCGCACCACGAGGCAAGATCAAACCAGATCACCCGGACCCACTTTGAGGACAGGCTCTAGACGGCTGCGGTGAGGCAAGGAGCAGACCCGGCGCTCAGGGTCTGGCGGTTGGTTGAGCGGCCGCCGACGGCTTCCACCGCCATCGGCTTGTGCGGATCGGTCTTGGGCGAGGTGTGTGGAGCATCGGCATCAGAGGAAGGGAGTGGCCGTTATGGGTTTCCTAGACAAGCTCAAGAATAAGCTCGAGAAGGCGAAAGGGCGAGGCAAGGAGGCTGCGGGCCGAGGCGCCGGCGATCCGTACCTGGAGTCCGAGGGTCGCAGGGACCGTAGGAAGGGTGGCGCCAAGCAGGTTGGTGAGCAGGCCAAGGACGCCGCGAAGGAGGCCCGTCGCACCTTCAAGCGGTAGGGGGTCGGGAAGTAGGAAGGTTGCCGCCCGTCGTGCGGGCGGCAACCTTCCTTATTGAAGTCGCTAGCGAGGCCCGACGCTGTCACTCCTGGGCTCCCGTACTTCAGGGACGGATTGTGGTGTCCTCGCTCTTTTGACTGAAGGCGTGGGCCTGCTTCACGTGTTTCGATGTCGCGAATTCCGTTCGTGAACGGTATCTGCTCTATTTGTGGCGATTTCGAGGACCCTGTCCATGTTCTTGTGTACTAGGTCGTGAAACTCTGGCTGGACCCACGTGCCGTACCCGAAACACTGCCGATCGGCCGCATAACGCGTCAGCGTTGCGAGACGGCTTCGCACGCTATGGACGACCACGGCCGTCACGTCAACTTTGTACCCGCGTCGTTTGAAAGTCCTAAATAGGTCTTCGGCGTCTGTTGGATAAGTGAGATTCAGTGGCATCACAAAGTTTGCCCGCTGTCTCACTATATGACTCAGTGCCCACCTGTCCCAGCGCGCTACGGCACTCAAGATCTGCTGATCGGAAAATGCGCTGAGGTCGTCGGCCATCGCGGCGCCCTCGAAGCCTGGATGGTGGCGGAAGAGGTCATCTTGTTCATAGCGTACGCCCGATAGCTGGCGTGATGCCGTGGTCTTCCCCGAGCCTGGAGCGCCTATTACGAAATGCGCTGTCGGCTGCCCTGCCGTCGGTACTACGTCCAAGAGGGGTCTGATATCGCTGTCGAATATCCTTTTGCATTGGCGGCGAGACAGAAACATGTGATCATTCCCTGAGCTTCGTAAAGCTGGACGAGCCGATAGAGAATGTGACATTAGGTGCGCCCTGTCAGTGGGCCATTAGCTGCAGGTCAGGCAGGGCCGCTCAATGCGCCTCACAGACTGCCAAGGGTCTTGGCTCAGCAAGTCCAGGCTCGGTGGGCTGTCGATGGAAGAAGGCTGTACGGTCCGGGTCGTCGATCCTGGGGACAGCCGATCGCGGGCGGGCAGGTGTCGGACCGCGTGATCACGCGTGCGGACGCGTAGGCTCCACCGCCGACACGGTCTCTCGGAAGGCGGATCATGAGGCTCGAGTGGACGCCCCGGCCGTTAGCGTTTCGGCCCTTCGGCCGCGGCTGCAGGAGCCCAGGGCGGGGCTCGGGCCCCGGCTCGGTGACGATCGGCGCGCCGGCGGCATGAGCGGGCGCGGTCAGGTCCAGCGGCGCACCGCGTCCGGCCGGGCGGCAGACCATCTGGCGCGGATCACTGGACCGCTGCGCAGCGACCGGCGTTTCCGCCGGTACTTCATCGCCAGCCAGGTCGATGCCGCGGGGACGACGATGGAGGTCGGTGCCCTGGCGTTCGTGGTGCTGGGTACGGGGGCCGGTGCGCCGGGCATCGCGATGGTGCTGCTGGCGAACATGGTCGCCGGCATCGTGACGAGCCCGTTGGGCGGGGTCGTGGCCGACCGGCTGCCTCGGGCGTTGCTCATCGCGGTCGTGGAGGTGGTGATCGGCCTGATCACCGTCGCCGAGACCATCCTGATCGCCACCGGCCGTGCTGCCGTGTGGAACCTGGCGGTCCTCGCTGCGGCCAATTCGGCGGCCGCGTCGTTCTCCGACCCCGCCCGGGTCGGACTGATCGCGGCCATCGCACAGGCCGAGCGGCTCCAGGAGGCCAACGCGCTCGTCCAGCTGTCTCGGCATCTCATTCGCGCGATCGGGCCGGCGGTCGGCGGCACGATCGTCGCGACCGCCGGACCGGCCTACGGCGTCGGCCTCAATGCGGTCTCGTTCTTCGGCTCCGCTGCGCTGATCGCTACGATTCGCGTTCCGCGCGTCGTTCGCCAGCCTTTCAGTCTGCGTGCGGACCTGGTCGAGGGCTGGGCGGCGGTCCGATCCCGGCCATGGATCTGGGCTGGCTTGCTCGGTGCGGCGGTCATGGTTCCCGGCTGGCACGTCGGATATGGGATTCTGGGCCCGCCGTGGGTGAAAGCGCATCTGGGCGGGGCCTGGGCGTGGGGGCTGATCGCCTCGAGCCTGGGCTGCGGCATGGCGCTCGGCGCTCTTGTCGCGCTGCTGTGGCGGCCGCGGTGCGCCGGATGGACCAACTGCCTGGGCTGCGCCGCGCTCGCGCTCCCCGACCCCTTCATGGCGGCCGGCGCGCCGTTGCCGGTGGTGATGGCTTCGGTCGCGGTGGGCGCCGGTGGGCTCAGTATCGCCTCGATCGCCTGGCAGACCGCGATTCAGCAGCACGTTCCCGCCGGCCAGCAGGGGCGCGTTGCGGCCTACGCCGGGATCGCCGAGATTTCCCTGGCGCCGGTCGGGTACCTGCTGGTCGCGCCTGTCACCGGTGCGATCGGTGTACGCGCCACCTTGGCGGGGTGTGGGGTCCTGCTCGCCGCCGCGAACTTGGCTCCGTTGTTGAGCCGCGACGTTCGCCGGCTGAGACTGCACCCGCCCGGTTCGTCCGGTCCCGAGCAGGCCGGTTCGCCGCGTCGACGCGACGCTGGCGGCACCGTCGAGTCGGCCGAGACGCCAGCGGGTGCGTCGCAGGGGCGCCCCGGCGATGCACCGGTGCGGTGAGGATGCGGCGTTTGCGCGGGCGCCTCGGCGTGATGGCCGCGCCGCTGGGCGATCGGCAGTTCCGGGTCCTGTTCGCAGCCCAGGTGGTCTCCTCGGCCGGGGGAGCGGTCGCACCGATCGCCCTGGCCTTCGCGATCTTGCACCTGGGCGGCGGGGGCACGGGTATCGCTGTCGTGCTGGGGACCGAGTTCAGCGTCTACATCGTGCTCTTGCCGGTCGCCGGGGTGATCGCCGATCGGATGGCTCCCAAGCCGGTGCTGATCGCCTCCCAGCTCATCCTCGCCGTCTTCCAGCTGGCCGAGGCCGGCTTGATCCTTTCCGGCTGGGCGACGGTGTGGTCGCTGGCGGTCGTGGCCGGCGGAGGTGCTGCGGGGGCGGCGCTGTTCGGCCCGGTCGGGCGGCGCCTGCTCGCCCAGCTGCTGTCGGGGGAGCAACTGGGCCGCGCGAATGCGCTGACCCAGGCCACGAAGCATGGGACCGCCGCTTTCGGCCCGGTGGCCGGTGGCGCGCTCATCGTCACTGTCGGCGCCGGGTGGGGGATTGTGTGGGACTGTCTCACCTACGTCGCCGCCGCCGTGCTGTTCACGCGCCTTCGGGCCGTACGCACCGCAGGGGGACGCGATGGCCGGGGAGACTGCGGGACGCGTCTGGGGGACCTCGTCAGCGGGGTTCGCGCCATCACCGGCCGGACGTGGCTGTGGACTACGACGCTGGCCGACTGCGTGACCAGCGGGGCGTTCGCGGCCGCGATGCTGATCGGCCCGCTGTACGCGCGTGAGCATCTGCACGGCGCGCTGAGCTGGGGGACCATCACCGGCACGCTCGCCGCCGCCACCTCGATCGGCAGTATCCTCGCCGCCCGATGGCCAAGCCGCAGGCCCGGGATCGTCATGAGCCTGGGAACCGCAGCCACCGCGTCTGGTGTCGCCGCGATGAGCGCCGGCCTGCCGTTGCCGGTCATCGTTGCGGGAACGCTTGTGGCCGGCATCGCGTTTGGACCCGCCCAGGTCGCACGGGTGACCGCGGTGCAACAGCACGTCCCGATCGACCACCTTGGCCGCGTGGCCGCCTACCAAGAGTTCGCGACCGTCCTGCCCACCCCGCTCGTCTATGCCGCCGCCGGCATCGCCGCCGACACGCTCGGGTCCCGCACCGTCCTGGTGGCCTGTGCCGCCCTCATCGCCGGGCCTGCGCTCCTGCCGCTGACGGTCCCCAGTGTTCGCGCACTCGCCGCCGAGCCGACGGCCAGCAGCCGCAGCGCTGCCCGACCGCCCGCGGAAGCGCGATGATCCGGCGCGAGGTCGGGTCGCGGCCGCCAGCTCAACACCGCGCCCCGCACCGTCCTGGTCACCATGGCCGGGCCACGGCGGATGACCCCTCGCACGGCGACGCGCGGCAACGCCGGCGGGTCAGCGGCCAGCAGCGACGATCGAGTGCGCCAGATGAGCGGCCTTGACCGCGAGTGGGTGATCGGCCGGGCGCGTGAGCAGATCTGCGATCGCGAACAGATCCAGCGCCCGGCTGGCCTGCCGCCACTGGCTCGGCAGAACGCCACCGGCCTCTCGATAGGCCGACGGGAACCGCTCGATGAACCCCGGCGGGAGCTCATCGCCGAACCGCAGGAGGTTGCCCACGTCGAACAAGGCGCAGTCAGCGAACGCGTACTCCCAGTCCAGTACCGCCGACACCCGCCAGCCGTCCCCTGACGGTCGCAGCAAGAGATTCTTGGGGTTAAAGTCCGAATGGACCAGCCGGGGCCCCAATGCCGGGTCGGCCCGTACCTGGGCGACCAGCGGCGCCCACTCCCGGGCCAGGCCCACCAACGCCGCGCGGTCCTCCCGCGAAAGGCCAAGATCCGGCGGTGCCTGAGCCAAGCAGTCCTCGACGAAAGCCGGCAGGTCCTCGCAGAACTTAGGACGCGGCGCGTCCGTCCGTAGCTCCGGGCCGGAGAAGAAGCCCGCTGCCGGGAAGGTCACCGAGCCGATCGCCGCCAGCACCGTGGCGATGCTCTCAGCCAGTGGTGGGCCATCTTCGAGGGCGGCGCCAGCGAACACCGCCGCTCCCGACACGCCCGGAACGAACCGCGTTATCAGCAGCGGCTCGCCCACCAAGGAGCCGTCTTCATCGGCCAGCACCACCTCAGGCACCGGCACGTGCGGCGACACCCGGCGCATGACGGCCGCCTCCACCGCACAGGTGTTCCGCCGCTGGTAGCGGCGCAGCACATACGCCTCGCCGCCCGCCGTGCGCAGCAACACGTTGTCCGTGCTGAACCCCCCGGACAGCGGCCGTTCACCGACCACCGGCCCCCCGTCGAGCACCCGATCGCTCAACAGGTCGAGAATCTCGGGCTGCACTGTCGTCCCAGAAGTCGGCACCTGCCCACCCTGTCCCATGCCCCACATCGCGCCAAGCCGACACCCACAGAACATAGATTTTGATCTTTGAGGACCGCCGTCCACGCGGCGTAGGGCCGGCGTTCAACCGGCCGGTGGTCCTCCAGCCCCGCCCACTTCTCCTCGGGGACGAGCGCCTGGTCTCTCCCCGGCACCATGCCCTGCGTCGTCCGGCCGATAACCTTCCGTGCACCGGCGAGCTCTATCTCGCAGGCCAGCCGCTGAGCTCGAAAATCAGGCTAGCGCCCGGTCGAAGACCTCACGGTGTGCATAGACGAAGCGGTGCTCCCACCTGCTCCAGGCGATCCGGGCGGCCAGGACGTCCGGCGCGGCGGGGGCGGTCTCAGGCTGGGCCAGCAATTCCGCCCAGAACCGCACGTTGCGGGACTGGCGCTCGAGGACGCAGTCGAGCAGGGCATGACGCTCGGCGTCTTTCAGGCCGTATGTGTCGGCGATGAGCCGTACCTGCGCTGCCTGGACTTGCAGGGCCATGACCTGCTTGGAGGAGATCGACCACGTCCAGGCCATGTACGCGACGTCCTCGAGTCGGCTGCCGGGAGCGGCCTGGTCGAAGTCGATGAACGCGATCGGGATGCCGTTCTGGAAGACTGCGTTGTTTGGCCCAGGGTCGTGGTGGCATATGACGTCGAAGCGGCCGGCAAGGTCGCTTCCTCGCGTGGCGTCGTGCATCTCACGCAGGAGCCGGACCGCGGCCCGCACCTGCTCGTCCGACCAGGGCTGGAATTTCGCCGGAACTTCGCCCTCGATATAGGTCAGGACGTCCTTGCCGTCCACCTGCCCGAGGTATTTCGGGGCGCCCATGAAATTCTGCTGATCGAAGAGTTTCAGGAGGGAAGCCATGAATTGCGATGAATCGGACGCGGGCCGCAGCACCGTGTCATCCCTTCGGAGGACTTCAGACGCCATGCGCCCCCCGGTCAGTGCGACGGCACCGCCAGACCCATCGGTCATTGTGTCGCTTCCACAAGTTGATCACTGGCTCGCGGGCACCGCCTAGCGCTCATTCGCGCCGGGACATCCGCAGTCCGTCCCGCAACTATGCAGGCCATCGTGACCACGCCGCTCCCTGGCCGTGTCGTCAAGGGTCTATCCCTGCCGCCCGAGACGGAAGACCAGGTGCACAAGCAAGCCGGTCAGCTGCTACGGCGCTGGCACGATCACCCCGAACCGGTCCCCGGACACACCCGCGATTCGATCATGGCCTCGATCATCGAGCAGGCCGAGGAAGCCACAGCCTGCTTGGAGCGCACCGCCGAGCACCTACCCGACGCCCAGCGCGCCCTGGTCGAAGAGGTATCGCGTGACCTACCAGAGCTGACCGAAGGCCTCCCCCTCGTCTTCCGCCACGGCGACTACTCGCCCCGCAACTGGCTATGGGACGCCGAGCGGGCCACCCACGGCCTGATCGACTTCGAGGCGGCAACTCACGGTCACGCCATCGAAGACCTGGTATGGCTGCGCGGCGCGCCCGGACCTGAAGACCGCGTTCCTCACCGGCTACGGACGTGATCTGTCCAGCGTTGAACAGCGGGCACTGCTCCTGCTCACAGCAAGGCTCGCCGTCTCTTACCTGCACACCGGCCTGATCAAAGCCGAACCGGCTCTCATCGATCGCGGCCACAACGTCCTCCGCGACCTATCGCGTGCCGGCGGATGACCGGTGGGCATGGCCGTCGACCATCCGCGCTCGCCCCAGCGCCCCTTCGCCCCTGCAGGCGAGCAGCGCGCCCAACCACCTCCCGGCTACCAGCGCCGGTTGCCCAAATCGTGCGGGTACCGACGGGACAGACCCACCTGAACGGCGGCACGCATTACCTCCAATGGCCGCACCGCCCGGCAGCAACCGTTCCACTGGCGCGGCTTGGACGGCTGGGCCCGCGCGGTGCCTTGGTGGTGAAGGACCTGGAAGGAGTGAGATGAACACCGTCCTGGTCGTGGTGGCCCACCCCGACGACGCTGAGATCGCGATGGGCATGCGGATCCGGTGGTACGTGCTGAACGGTGCCCAGGTCCGAGTGCACTGCCTGACCACCGGCGCACCGGGCCCAGATGGCACCCAGGTACGCCAAGACGAATGCCTGGCCGCCGGTGCGCTGCTGGGCGTGGACCAGTACACCTTCTCTCCCATCCCCGACGCCCGCTTCGTGGAGCACCGCGGGGCCATCAACGCCGACCTGTTCTCCGTCTTCCACCAGCCCCGTCCCGACATCGTCTACACCCACTACCCCGCCGACCAGCACCTAGACCACAGCATCACAGCGCAGGAAGTCACGACAGTCGCCCTGCGAGAAGCCACGAACCTGCGCTACTTCCGCTCGCCCTACAGCATCGGGTTCGAGCCCACCATGTTCTTCATGGGCACCCAGGAACTCCTCAAGGCGAAGGTCCAGGCCCTCCAGTGCTTCGCCTCCCAACAGCAACTCGACATGGACGTCTTCCGGCAGTTGGCTGAGGTGACGCATCGCCAGTTCCTGCATCACCGGATTGTCGGGCGATTCCCATCCGAAGCGAGTTGCGCCGAACTTTTCCGGATCGCACGTCATCTGGAGTTCGGTCTCGGGGTGGGCGGCCAGCGGGTGCCGGCGAGGGCGGACGGCAAAGGCGTCAGTCGCCGCCGTGGGTGAGAGGCCGGCCGTGCTGCAGGTAGGCGGTTCTGCCGGTGGTCAGCGCGGTGGCGCAGGCGCGGACGCGCCGGGCCATGTGCACGGCGAGCAGGTCGGCCCACTCGGCAGGGCTCGCCAGATGCCAGGCGGTCAGTTCCCCAGGCGCCAGGTGCAGCGTCTGCTCGGCCTGGTCGGTGGTGATGGTGCCGCCGTCGAACAAGAAGTTCGCCAGCGCTGGCCGTCCGTCGGGCTGGGGCGGCACCCAGTCGACCGCGAGCAGGCCGCCGGGCCGCAGTTCGAGGCCGAGTTCTTCCTTGACCTCGCGGTGCGCGGTCTCCCACGGGAATTCCTCGCCTTCCATCGCGCCGCCCGGGAGCTCCCAGGTGTCGTCCCGGTAGGAGGGCTTGACCAGCAGGATCCGCCCATCCGGATCGTGCAGGATCGCGCCCGCCCCAGCGATGTGCTTCGGCAGGCTGGCGTAGTACTGCTCTGGAGGAAGGCTCACGCGCTGTGACGCTAGCGCCATGAAGCGATCCAGGCGGGAAAGCGGAGAGGTTCGCTCGCACCCCGGCACACGCGATCTCACCGTCGCCCACGCCCGCCTCATCCCGATGGGGTCGGCTGCGCCGCCCCCCCCGCGCGTTGATCGAGCAACGCGCGCCCGCATCTGCTGCTCGTTAGTGCCGAACGCCATCTGCTCGGCGCCGCCGGTGAGCTGTGCCAGCGATGGTGCCCCGCATCGCGTGCCGACCGGCGGCCTCTCCTGCTGTCCGCCCGACCAGGCGGGATGCTCTCGAAGAAGCCCGCGCCGCCTGGCCGAGCACGAGTTTCCATGGCTCTGCCGAACTACTGACCGCCAGCGCGCGGATTCACGCTGCTCTTGGAGAAAATGATGCCGCTGCCGATCTAGCGGCGAGGGCGACCGAAATCGCCGCGCAAACGAAATCAGCGAGGACGAACCTATGGGGTGCGCTCACGGTTCGGGCTTCCATCGCCGCGACGACGTGACGCACGTGTGCGGGGTTATTGGCCGTTCGGCTCCTCGCTCAACGGGCCCACGGGCACCAGAGCCGGCAATGCCCGGACACGCTCACGCAGGTCCCGGGCGGTGCGATCGGCGAGGTCGGCGTTCACCAGGTCTTGATCAAGGTCGCGGAGCCGTGTGCGGCTGGTCTCGCGAAGGGCGGAGGCGGGAATGGTGTCGAGGACCTGGTGGGCGAGGTCGACGGCGTCGCCGGTGTAACCCCGCGTGGCCTCGGCGCGGGCCAGGACGAGCGTCGCGGCGGCCCAGCCGGGCCGGCCGACAAGAATCACAGTTCGGTTGCTGCTCAAGCCCCGACTCGTGCTCAACGGCGTCGGTCATCTGGCGTCTCCTTGATCATCGGATCCGCCGTTGATTAGACACTCCCGACGCCCGCCGACACGGACGGGAAGATCTTCGTGCCCGTCCACGGTAGCCGGTCACGCTGAGAGACGAAACGAGAGCCGAAGCTGTCCAAATCTCTATGCACGCTGCGTCGTTCAGCAAAGGCCGCCAACGACGGCCAGCGGTTCCGAAAGAGGGATGAGATGAGTTCGGATCTGAGCGAACGAGCAGACACGGGTGGCAGCGGCTCGGCGATTCAAGCCGACGAGCGTGCGGTGCTCGCCGTGTTCGACGCGACGTCCCGGGCATGGGCGGAGGGCGACGCGGACGCGTTCGTCAGCTCCTACGGCGATAGGGCGACCGTGGTCCTTCCCGGGGTGTATCTCCACGGGAAGGACCACGTCCTCGCCGCTATGGCGGAGGCGTTCGCCCTGCAGCTGAAGGACTCTAAGCGCATTCATGAGGCGCGGGACGTCCGCTTCCTCCGTGCGGACACGGCGATCGTGGTCACCCGCAGCGTGACCGTCTTCTCCGGTGAGACGGAAGCCCCGGCCGAACGATGGGAGCTGGCCACATGGACGCTGTCCAGAAGTGACGGCGGCTGGCTTATCGAGGCCTACCACAGTTGCCCCGCGGGAACCGATCCCCAAGCTTGACAGCCCCAAAAAGAGAAGACAGCCGAGGAGAAATCGTGAAGATAGCCGGAAGCACGGCTTTCGTCACCGGCGCCAATCGCGGGCTGGGCAGACGGTTCGCGGAGCAACTCGTAGCACGGGGTGCCATGCTCGGGTTCAGCAGCAGGAGAACGCAGGTGGCAGCGGTTGCCGTCGGGGCGGCGTCACTCGCCGTCACATTCATGACGAGTGGAACGGCATCGGCCACGACCTACGAAGCGTGGCAGAACGTGAACTCGTCGCAGTGCCTGGGGAACGACCGCAGCCTCACCCCCGGGGCTGGGCTGGTGCAGAGGATCTGCGACGGTTCCCTCGACCGGGGCTGGTCGTTCACGTACATGGATACCAACAAGTCGCAGTTCCGGCTGCGCAACTACATCAGCGGGCAGTGTCTGGCGATCGCCGGTTCCAGTAAGAGCAACGGCGCTCGGGCCGTTCAGGAGCCTTGTGACGGCAGGCTCGACGAATCGTGGTCTAGGGACAACAACGGCAGCCTGCTCCTGTACAACGCCAACAGTCACCTGTGCCTTGCCGTGGCAGCCGGGAGCTTCGTGTCGGGTGCCAGCGTCATCCAGTGGACGTGCGGACTGAGCCACCGCGAACAGCAGTGGACGGCCTTCCCGAATACCTGACCCGTCCATTGGATCTGCATGGGCCGCTCCTCTCCGGGCGGCCCATGCCCATGTTTCGGCTGATCGGCGCAGGTAACCCGGATCGTGGCTCCAAGGCCGCGTACGACAGCGAGGACATAGTTCGCTGGACTCGATGCCCTTGCGTGCGACCCGGACGCCGATGCGCTTACCTCGTGACCATTTTCGCAGGTCAGTTCGGTCGTAAGCGTTGTCCGCATGTAGACGTTGGGGCTTGAGGTTCCGGTAGCGGTGGGGGGCGTATCTCGTTTGGTGACCAGCGACCATGGGATTCAGTCCGGCACGTCCCGCCACGGGGCGGCGCCTACCCGACCCCGCCACCGGACCCCGACCGGTCCCTCCGGCTCATCGCAGCGCGCTCGGAACGTGCCGGTCGTCACCTGGAGAGTTTCCGGGTGAGGGTTCTGAGGGCGTCTTCGAGGGCGCGGCTCTGTTCATGGGTGAGATGGGGCGACAGTTCGGCCAGCCGGACGGCGTGTTCGCCGAGTGCCGCGTCGACGACGCGCAGGCCCTTGTCGGTGAGGGTGATGCGGAAGCTCCGCCGGTCGTCGGGATCGAGGCTGCGCTCGACCAGCCCGGCGGCCTCCAGTCGGTCGACCCGGCTGGTCATGCCGGCCCGCGACATCATCAGCTCGGCCGCCATCTCCGACGGGATCAGTGCGTAGGGCGGGCCGGGCCGGCGGAGCGCGGCGAGCACGTCGAACTCTCCCCGGCGCAGTCCGTGGCGGGCGAACACGGCTTCGCTCGCGGGATCCAGCATCGCCGCCACCTGGACGAGCCGCCCGAAGACCCCCATCGCGGACAGGTCCAGGTCGGGCCGAGGCGCCACTGATCGGTGATCACGTCCATCGCGTCTCGGCGGTCGCCGTCCATGCACCGAATCTTATTCATCGTGAGATAGTTTGACTGCGTACTATCAACTCGCTTACTGTCATGCGCCTGACTATTAGGAGGTAGTTGCACATGACATCACACGAGGCGCTACTCGTACGCGGGGCCGAGGCCGAGGTGGTCGGTCGCGAGCCGAGCCTGACCCGGCTGCTGGCGGACGGCGACTCCACCGACGGGACGGTGAGCGCCATCCACACGACGATGGGCAGCGGAGTCGACGGGCCACCACCGCACTACCACGCGGGCTCGGCGGAGATCTTCTTCATCATCGACGGGGGACTGCGGGTGCTCGCGGGCGAGCGGATCCTCGTGGCAGGGAAAGGCGACCTCATTCTGGTCCCGCCGAACACCCCGCACGCCTTCCGTACGCCGGACGACACGGGCGTCGACATGTTGATCATCAAGCCGACGGCCGAGCGCTTCGACTACTTCCGCCTCGTCGACCGCGTCATCAGGGGCGAGGCGAGCCCGACGGAGATCCTCGAGAACCAGGATCGGTTCGACAACCACTTCGTCGACAGCCCGCTCTGGCGCGGTGAGGCAAGATGAGCACACCCGCCGCGCAGACGCAGGCCACGGAGGCTGGGGAGGTTACCGGCGCTCAGCGGTGGCTCACCCTGATCGTCGTTCTGATCGCCGCCTTCATGGACCTGCTGGACGTGACCATCGTCAACGTCGCCGTGCCGAGCATCCAGCGAGATCTCAACACCGGCTACTCGACCGTCGGCTGGGTCACCGCCGGCTACACGCTGGCCTTCGCCGCCGTTCTGATCAGCGGCCGGGCGGCTCGGCGACATCGACGGCCGTCGGCGCCTGTTCCAGATCGGCATGGCCGGCTTCACCGTCGCCTCCCTGCTCTGCGGCGTGGCGACCGGCCCGGGGATGCTGATCGGCGCCCGGTTCCTCCAAGGCGGCATGGCGGCGCTGATGATCCCGCAGGTTCTGTCGATCATCCACGTGACCTTCCCGCCGAAAGAGCGGGGCAAGGTCTTCGGGCTGTACGGCTCGGTGGGCGGCCTGGCCGTGGTGGCCGGTCCGCTGCTCGGCGGCCTGTTCGTCCGAGGGAACCTGTTCGGCTGGGAATGGCGGCCGATCTTCCTGATCAACGTGCCGGTCGGCCTGCTCGGGCTCGTCGCCACGTCGATCTTCGTACGAGAGTCGCGGTCGGCCACCCCGCTACGCGTCGATGTCGGGGGCGCGATCCTGGCCACCTCGAGCATGCTCCTCCTCGTCTATCCATTGGTACAGGGGCGCGATTTCGGCTGGCCCGCCTGGTCGTTCGCGATGATGGCCGGCTCAGTCGTCGTGTTCGCGGTGTAGCGGGGGTCCTTGCCGCGCACGCACCACAGGCGCGCGCCGTGACCTTCGCCCGCGCGTACCGCACCGGAATGCTGGGCGTCGCCGGGCTGATGCTGGTGGTCACCCTGCTGATGTTCAGCCTGCCCCGATTCGCCGTGCCTCGCGAGCCGTGACCCGTCCGAAGGAAAACCGATCATGATCGATATGACCCTGATGTACGCGACCCACGACGCCTTCCGGCGTGACCTGAGGCGGCTGACGGCCGTCGCCTCGGGCCAGGAGAACGGCATGCTCACCGCACGCGCGCCGATTCAGGCGGGCTGGGCCGACTTCTTCCGCTTCCTTACAGTCCATCACGAGGCCGAGGACGCGGTGCTCTGGCCGACCGTACGGGCGAAGCTCGGCGGGCGCCCGGCCGACCTGCGGTTGCTCGACGCGATGGAGGCCGAACACGCCGCGCTCGACCCGCCACTCGCGGGGGTCGAGGCCGCTCTCGCCGGCGGTGACCTCAAGGCACTGGCCGAGCATGTCGGCGCCCTGGCGACCGCGCTCGCCGCGCACCTCGACCACGAGGAGGCCGACGCGCTGCCGCTGATTCACGACACCCTGACCGAGGAGGAGTGGGCGAGGTTCGGGAACGAGCAGCGCCGACGGCTGGGCCTGTCCGGCGGGGCGGTGTACTTCCCCTGGCTGCTCGACGAGATGCCGGAGCAACGGGAGTCGCAGGTGCTGAGCGTGCTACCGTCCGCGCTTCGCCTGGTCTATCGGGTTCTGTGGCGTCCCCGATACGCTCGGCGATTGCGCTGGACCGCCTGACCCCGACGCCGGTCATACCGCCGGGCCGCCCGAAGTTGGTCACTCTCCCGGATGAGGCAACGCTTCCCCCTCGCGCTCCCGGCCACCACACGGCATGATCCCGGCACGGGCCCCACGCGCCCGACAGCGGCATGAGAGAGTGCGTCTCCGGGGTGGCCTCTGGCTTCGGTGTCCAGGGTTGCTAGTGGCTGTCAGGGGGGCTGGGCGTTGGACGGACTGGTGAGTGTGGACAGCGAGGTGTCCGCCGCGGTGCGAGCAGCGGACGGGACGGCGTTCGCCGCGCTTGCCGAGCGGTATCGGTGGGAGTTGCGGGTGCACTGCTACCGGATGCTGGGCTCTTTCGACGACGCCGAGGACCTTGTGCAGGAGACCTTGCTACGGGCGTGGCGCTATCGCGAGAGTTTCCAGGGCCGCTCCACATTCCGGGCGTGGCTCTATCGGATCGCGACGAACGCGTGCCTGGACTTCCTCGACCGGCACCTGCGGCAGCCGACTCCGGGAGAGACCGGCCGGCCGGCGGAGGTGTCGTGGCTGCAGCCGTACCCGGACCGGTTGCTGGAGCCGGTGGCCGCACGGGAGGCGGAGCCGGACGCCGTGGTCATCGCCAGGGAGACCATCGAGTTGGCGTTCGTCGTGGCTATCCAGCATCTGCCGCCTCGCCAGCGGGCGGTGCTGATCCTGCGGGACGTGCTCGGCTGGCCGGCGGCGGAGACCGCCGCGCTGCTGGAGATGAGCGTGGCCGCGGTGAAGAGCGCTTTGCAGCGGGCACGCCCGGTGCTGCGGGAGCACCTGCCGGAACGTCGCGCTGTGCAGGCCTCGGCCACGCCCCTTGCTGAGCGGGAGCGGGAGCTGCTGCGGCGTTTCATGGCCGCCCACGAGCGGGCCGACGTCGCGGCGCTCGCGGAGTTGTTGAGCGAGGACGTGCGGCTGTCCATGCCGCCGTTGCCGTACTCCTTCGTCGGCCGGGCGGAGGTCGCCGCGTTCGCCGAGAACGCCGTGGGACCGGGGTCGCCGTTGTATCGGGGGCAGTGGCGGGGTGTGCCGGTCGTGGCGAACCGGCAGCCGGCCATGGCCGGCTACATCCGGCTGCCGGGAGAGCCGGCCTACCAGCCACAGGTGCTCAACGTGCTGCGAGTCGAGGACGGGGAGATTACCGAGATCGTCGCGTTCGAGCCGCGAGTCTTCGGCGCGTTCGGCCTGCCGGCGACCCTGCCCTGATGGCTCCGATTCCTTTTCCGCGCTCCGGTGGTCTCACAGTCCACGACCGCGACCGGCGCGGTCGAGGACAAGGAGCTGGATGTGCGTACACTGACCCGCGAGGAACTGGCAGCCCTGCCGCAGGGAGACGTCCGCCTGCTGGACGGCGACGTCGCGCAGGCTTTGCTGGCTTCGACCGAGCTGGCGCGCGTGGCATACGTGGCCGCCGATGGCACTCCACGGGTGTTCCCGATGCTGTTCCACTGGACAGGGCAAGATGTGGTGCTGTCCACGTTCTTCCCCGCCCGAAAAATCGCGGCGCTGCGGGCCAGGCCCGATGTGGCGATCACGATCGACGCCGCCGGGACTCCACCGCGGGCGCTGTTGATCCGTGGACGTGCCCAGGTCACCGATGTCGACGGAATCGTCCCGGAGTACCTGCTGGCCATGCGCCGCTACGCCGGCGATGAGCAGGGCACAGCCCAGGTCGCGGCCGTCGACCATCCTGGCGTGCGGATGGCCCGGATCGCGGTGCGCCCCGCCTGGGTGGGAGTCCTGGACTTCCAGACCCGATTCCCCGGCGACTCCACGGCCGCCGAGTTCACCCGCCGGGGACAGGCGTGATGGCCGAGTACGTGTTCATCCCCGGAGCCGCATCCGATTCCTGGTACTGGCACCTGCTCGCCGACGAGCTGCGTACCCGCGGCCATCGCGTGGCCACTCCCAACTTGCCCTGCGACGATGATGCGGCCGGGCTGCCGGAGTACGCCGACACGGTGGCCGCCGCGATCGGCGACCACACCGGTACCGTGCTGGTCGCCCACTCCTTCGGCGGATTCACCGCGCCGCTGGTCTGCCGGCGTGCCCCCGTCGACCGGCTGGTCCTGCTGTCCGCGATGATCCCGCAGCCTGGCGAGGCCCCCGGCGACTGGTGGGCCAACACCGGTTACGAACAGGCCCGCCGCGAGCAGGATGAGCGCGACGGCCGGGACCTCGATGACGACGACGCCCTGTTCTTCCATGACGTCCCGCCTATGCTGGCCGCTCAGGCGCGCCGGCACAGCCGCCGGCAGTCCGCCACTCCGTTCTCCGCGCCCTGGCCGTTGCCCGCGTGGCCCTCGACGCCGACGACGTTCCTGCTCTGCCGACACGACCGCTTTCTACCCGCCGCGTTCATGCGCCGTGTCGTCGCCGACCGCCTCGGAATCGTTCCTGACGAGATCGACGGCGGCCACATGGTCGCTCTGACCCGGCCCCGACAACTCGCCGACCGCTTGGAAGCATGCACCACCACAGATTCAACCGACCAGCGCCGGTTGTGATCGAAACGCTGGAGGCTCTCTGCCCGTCCCTGTCAATGGCTGGTGACACACCACCTCCGCACTGGCCTGACATAGGCACCCCCACATCGGCCATGAGAGGTCGGCTCCAGCCCCGCGGCGGAGCGCTGAGCAGTGCCCACGGGCACGCTGATACATGCACGCGGACGCGCAGTACGGTGCCCAACGTGGTTGTATCCACGGAGGTGGTGTACGGCTCTGTACGGGGCCGAATACGGGCAGCGTTCGGGTGAGGGGGTTCAACCGCCGCAATGGGACCGGGAGCGGGACTGGGACACCCGGGCCGGCACGAGCGAGTTGGCGATCCCGAAGCTGCGGTTCGGGTCGTACTTCTCCGAGTGGCTGCTGGAACGGCGCCGCCGCGCCGAACAGGCCCTGGCCTCCGGGAAAGCTTCGGTGGAACTTCGAGAGGACGCTAGCCGAACACATGCCCGCGAGGACTGGCCGTTCAGACAGCAGCGCCTCGAACTGGCTCCACAGGGAATCATCCAGCCATGATGGAAGCACAGGCATAGGTGTCTGTGTTGATCACGAATCATCGAAAGTCCGTGAGTGACGGACCTTATTCCTGTGTCGCGTTTGGGGCTCGAAATGTTGCGCTTATATGCGCGACTTCTAAGTCCGGCAATGTAAGGGCCGGCAACAGAAGAATGTCCCGGCGGTGGAGAGGGCCCACGGCATTGAGCCGCTTCCCACCCCAACTCGCCGGGACATCACCTGGCGTCAGATGTTAGCTGAGGTAGTGCCTGCCACTTGCGCAGGTACTCAATGGCGGCCCGGGGCTCCCACTGCGGCATTCATGGGCTACCTGGCGAGCCCGGTTCGTTACATCAGGTGCGCGCGAAAGAGGTGCCCCTGGGTTGGGAGCGGCCCTGTGTGTCACCGGTGCTGGCTCTTGCCCCCCGCAGCTGCCTGGTAGACCGGAAGCCAGCGTTCCTTGGCAGCCGCGATCGTGGGGTCGACCTCGGACGCCTTGCGTGTCGGAGTGCCTGCGGTTCCGGCGGAACTGTCTTTGGCGCTGTCGGTCGCGGGCGTGCCCTTCTCCATTTGACTCTCCTTTGTTCGGGTCCCGCGCAAGCAGGACATCCTCAGTCAACGACTGTCCGGGTCGATGGGAACTTGTCATGTCTTGTCTTGAGTGGGTGGCTCCCGCCTGCGGGTGGGCCGGGCTTTGAGACCGGTGAGTTCGCCGCTTCTGGGACGCCGGGGCGCATCGGAATGCCGGTTGGCGTACTCTTCCTGCCCGGCGGCCCGCTATCGAAGCACCGGATCAGCCCTTACGTACGACACAAGCTGGCCCCGAGGACGCGGCCGCTAAGTACGTCGGATGGCAAGCCGAGGGCGGCTACTGGTCGGTGGGGCGCCTGGCGCAGCAAGATCCGGTTGCCGTCCGGATCCACTGCTTCGACGCGAACGCCGAGCGGATAGTCCTCCGGTTCGGGCTGAATGAATGTCACGCCTCGTTGGAGAGCGTCTGGAAGTCCTTCCCCAAGCCGTCCGACTCGAGGATGAGCGGACCGGGCGTGGCGACCTGCCGTGCCTCGATCGGCTGAGCTCGAGCCGCCGTCGGTGATGACGAGTTTGTCCCTTGCGGCGGAGTGCAGGCAGTGGTCCGGGACGTTCGGCGTGACCCGGCGGCCCGGCGCCGGCGGCAAGGGACCGGGCGGCACGATCTAGCGCCTGGGCGGCTTGCCCGGCGTTGTGGGCCCGAGGGGTGCACGCCGCCTCCAGCCGCGCCAGCGGCGGCACTGGGCAGAAAAGAAACGCCCACAAGCGCTGGCGCGGCAAAGATCGCGGATCGGATTCGTCGAGTGCTGACCATCGGCTCGCCCTTTCGAGCGAGGCGAACGTGCAATCAGCTCATCAGGGATTGAAAGACGAGCTCAGGGCGCCGGCCACCATCAGCCTCACATTTTCGGGCCGGCGTTCGCATGTCTCAGACGGGGGTGACGCCGTACTGGGTGTCGCCGCGGAATATGTCGGCGTAGCGGCGGGTGAATTGGGCGAAGGTGGTCGGTTCGATGTCGAAGCGCCGGTGGGTGCTGAGGTCGACGGTGGAGTGGCCCAGCTTGCGACGCTCCTCGAACAGCTGCGCGAATGCGCTCGCGCGCGGCGGCGGGTACCCGGCCTTCAGCCAGTCCTGCTGCTTTTCCTCGGAGGACACGTCGCGGTAGCGGACGGGTTTGCCGATGGCCTCGGAGATGTGCTGCGCGGCCTCGGCCATGGTGAGAGCCTCGGGGCCGGTCATGGGGTAGATCTTGCCTTCGTGACCAGGCGTGGTGAGCACCGCGTAGGCCACTTTGGCGATGTCGTCGATGTCTACCGGAGCTAGTGTTGTGTCGCCGAGCGGGAGGCGGAGTTCGCCGGAGCCGACAATGTCGGGTACCTCCTCGAAGTACACGTGCATGAACTGGCTCGGCTGGAGAACCGTCCACGGTGTCCCGGCGGCGAACAGATAGCGCTGGATCTGCTCGTGGCTCCGGCTGGAACGGAATTTCTCATTGTCGAATCCGTCGACCGAGTCCTTGCCGGAGAACTTCACGATGTGGCCGACTCCAGCGCTGATCGCGGCGTCGATGAACGTGCACTGGGTCTCCAGCATCAGCGGTCCGGCGCCGGAGATCATCAGCACGCGGTCCACCCCGGCCAGCGCGGACTTCAAAGTCTCAGGCCAGAGCATGTCGCCGTAAACGACGTCGACGCCCGGCAGGCCCCGCAGACCTTCCGCCTTCTCCGGGCCCCGTACGAGCGCGCGGACCGGTGTGCCCTGTCGCGCGAACTCACGGACGGTGGCCGATCCCGGGCGTCCGTTCGCTCCTGTGATGAGGATCATCGCTTCTTCTCCCTGCTCGGGGGTTGCCTGCGCCGAAGAGTACTAATCGATACCTATTAGTACAACTTCGTAACTAGCGTTGTTCGTTTCGGAACGAGCCTCGTTTAGACTCGGCAGGGTGGGAAGCATGCGGAACTACGGCGACGCCTGTGCGGCCGCGCACGCCCTTGATCTGGTCGGCGAGCGATGGGCTCTGTTGGTCGTACGCGAGCTACTGTTCGGCCCCAAGCGCTTCAGTGACCTGCGGAGCGGGCTGCCGAACGCGGGCCCGAACCGTCTGTCGCAGCGGCTGCGCGAGCTCGAGGATTCCGGCGTCGTGCGCCGCCGAAAGCTCGGGCCGCCCGGTCGATTCTGGGTGTATGAGCTGACCGACTGGGGGCGACAACTTCAACCGGTCCTCGTCCACCTCGGCCGCTGGGGCCGACTTTCCCCGTTTCGAGACCTCGAGGCCGATATCAGCGTCGACGCGCTCATGCTGGCGCTCCATGGGGACTTCGACCCGGAGGCGAGCGGCGGCCTCACCGCCACGTACGCGCTGGTCTTCGGCGACGACCACGTCACGGTGCGCGTCTCAGACGGCCGCATCGACATCACCCGCGGCGAATCCCCCGATCCCGACGCGGCCATCACCACCGACACCAGGACGTTCGCGGCCGTACTGACGAGGAAGCGTCGCCTCGAGGAGGCCGTACACGCCGGTCACGTCACCGTGTCCGGCGACATGCCCGCAGTCGAGCGTCTGCTCGCCTCCTTCCCCCGACCCGAGAACGCCGAGACGCCACCGGCGTAGCCGGGCCGCATCCTCTTCCATCTCTCGACGCTACGTGCTGTGGCGGTGATGATCGCCGCTGCCGAACCCGCGAGGGACTGGTACGCGCCGCCAGGTGCCGAGTCGGCGCCGTCTACGACTTCCCAGCCTGCCGCATCCGAAGCTGGCGCCGGCATCACTCGAACACCCTCCGCTCGGGTCCGTGCGATCAGATGAAAGGTGGCTCTGGAGACGTTCTTCACCTCCTGCGGCATCACCGTGCAGCGGGTGATCATCGACCACGGCCCCTGCTGGACATCCAGGCTGCACGCCTACATTCACCATCGCGGACGCACCGCGATGGGAGGTCGACCACCCGCCAGCCGCGTCCCCAACCTCACGGGAGAGAACACCTAGGGGTCACCGTTGAGTTCTTCTCCCTTTTCGGCCGATCACCTGTCCAAATCGCTATGGCAGCCGCGTCGAGTGGATGAGAGTCACCGCGAAGACGGCGGTGACCTTCGAACGCCACAAGGCCACGTAGGAGGTAGACATCATGGCGATCAAGCGGTCGCAGATGGTAAGGGATCACTGGCGCAGCATGACGGAGGCGGCCGTCGCGAATCCGAATCAGACCCCCGAGGAGGTGCGCGAGAGGGTTGAGCGGTCCTGGCCCGGTCTGACGGCCGAGCCCGGCGGGGTGGACTATCTTGAGGTCGAGGTGGGCGGTCTGCCCGCGCTGTGGGCGGTGCCGAAAGGGGCCGCCGAGGGCCGGGTGATCTTCAGCGTGCACGGTGGCGGTGGTATCAGCGGGTCGATCTATACCCATCGCAAGCTGTTCGGCCATCTCGCCAAGGCGGTGGGGGCCCGCGCGCTGCTGGTCGAGTACCGCCCGGAGAGCCACCCCGCCCCGCTCGAGGACACGACCGCCGCTTACCGGTGGCTGCTCGACCAGGGAGTCGACGCCGGGCACATCGCGGTCGTCGGTGACTCGATCGGAGGCGGGCTGGCCGTCTCGACGATGTTGCGCGCCCGGGAGCAGGGCCGGCCCACTGCGGCCGCGCTGATGCTGATCTCCCCCTGGGTGGACATGACGGTCGGCAACGAGACCTTCGAGACGAATCACGAGAAAGAGGCCTTTTTCTACAAGGAGGTGGTGACCTTCCTGGCCTCGTCGTACCTGGCGGGCGCCGACCCGAGGGATCCGCTGGCCAGCCCCCTCTACGCGGACCTGAGCGACCTGCCGCCGACATACGTCCAGGTGGGCGGACATGAGACGCTGCTCGGCGAGAGCCTTCAGTTCGAACAGCAGGCCCGCAAGGCCGGCGTGGACGTCCAACTCGAGGTCTTCCCCGAGCAGCAGCACACCTTCCAGATGGCCGCCGGGTATTCGGCCGTGTCCGATGACGCGATCCGTAAGCTGGCCGAGTGGGTCCGACCTAAGCTCGGCCTCGGCTGACCGTCCGGCCCGTTTCCACGATGGAAGTCCGGGATTTAGGGCTTCTCAATCGCAAGGCCTGGGTTCCGGGATTGCCTTTCGGGACACCCTGGCTTTGGAGTCTCTCCAAGATCCGAGATCTTCCGCTATCGATCGTTCTTAAATTTTCGGCACCTTATTCATGGGTGCCACCTCTATCTAGAAGGGAAGGTGACATGGAAGCAGGAATTCCCAAAGCTTCACATGTAGCTGTCGTCGCAGCAGCAGCTTTTACCGCTACTACTGCGATCGGAGTCTCTCAGCCTGCTAGCGCTGCTCAGGGTGTGTCGGTCGATAAGTCCGCCCCAGCTATCGACCTCACAGGCGTTTCTCAGGCGGATCTTCCTTTGCTTGGCGGGTCCGCGCTGGCGGTCGCTCTTAGTCGTCTCTTCAACAGTGCGGTCGCGCCGGCTGGATCGTTCAACAGTGCGGTCGCGCCGGCTGGATCGTTCAACAGTGCGGTCGCGCCGGCTGGATCGTTCAACAGTGCGGTCGCGCCGGCTTGAACATGTTCGCCGCGCGGCGTGTCTATTGCGTGGCCTAACTGCCGGAAGTCCACCCGTTCGGGTTTAAGGTGAGCATTCCGGGCGGCGTCGATCGCCGTCCGGAATGCTCATCTTGGATGTTTCTGGAGTGCAACATGACGATCGATCCTATAGGCCTGCCGAGGCGCTTGAAGTGGCCTGACGGAATCCTGCGGGCGGATGATATTGAAGGCAGTCGGCATATGACGGAGCGTCGGCCACTGGCCTGTCGGTGCGTGATGTCCCGTTCGACGCGGTGTTGCGCCACGCGTCCATTGTGGCCCGCCAGATAGGCGTCGCAGGGCTTAGCGACACCTGCCGCTCCTGCGCCGAACGAGATGTGTGCGGCGGCGGTTACTACCCCCACAGATATAAGAAGGACAGCGGCTTCCTCAACCCAACGCGCCGATTCGGACGGCAACGCAGAGCACGAGTCGATGAGTCTCAGCCGGCGGTCAGCGTCTCCAGCCGTCGCTCGAGCTCGGCGCGCTCTACACCGTTCGTGGAGAGCGTGATCGCTCGCTCGTAGGCGCGCACGGCGCCCGTCAGGTCACCGGCGCGTCTGAGCAGTTCGGCGTGCGCTGCGTGCAATGGCTGGTAGTGCTCGAGCGCCGGATCGTCCAGCAACGGCTCAAGGAATTTCAGACCGGTTTCGGCCCCGTAGGCGAACCCGACCGCGGTGGCATGGTTGAGTCCGACCACAGGGGAGGGGGCGAGCCGGCCGAGCGCACCGTACAGTTCCGCGATCTGCGCCCAGTCTGTCGCGCCGGTGTCAGTGGCCTGGATGTGCAGTGCGGTGATCGCCGCCTCGAGCTGGTACCGGCCGGGAGGCGCGAACCGCACGGCGCGCCCGAGCGCGCTGAGTCCTTCGCGAATCCGGTCCCGATCCCACAAGGTTCGGTGTTGATCTTCCAGCGCAACGTAGCGCCCGTGTGCGTCGACCCGGGCAGTGCGACGCGCGTCGTGCAGCAGCATCAACGCGAGGAGCCCCCACGCGTCGGGGTCGTCGGGCATCAACTCGCACACCAGGCGTCCGAGGCGGATCGCCTCGTCGCAAAGCTCGGCCCGCACCAGATGATCGCCCTCGCTGGCGGAATAGCCCTCATTGAAGATCAGATACACGACGCGGAGCACACCGCGGAGACGTCCCGGTAGCTCCTCGCCGTCGGGCACACGGTAAGGGATATGGGCATCGGCGATCTTGCGCTTGGCACGAACGATGCGCTTACCCATCGTGGGCTCGGCGACCAAGAACGCCCGCGCGATCTCACTGGTCGTCAGACCACCGAGCGTGCGTAGCGTCAACGCGACCCGAGCCGGCATGTCCAGAGCCGGATGGCAACACGTGAAGATCAACCTCAGTCGGTCATCGGCGATCGCACTCGTCTCGTCCATTGGAGGATGCTCCTGTTGGTCCAGGCGCAGCAGCGCGGTCAGCCGCGCGGCACGATCAGAGATCGACTGGGCGCGGCGCAGCAGATCGATCGCCCGCCGCCGGGCGGTGACCGTGATCCACGCTCCGGGATTGTCGGGGATCCCATCTCGCGGCCAGGTCGCGAGCGCGGCCTCGAACGCCTCTTGCACGGCGTCTTCGGCGACCTGGAAGTCACCGACATACCTGATCAGAGTCGCCAGGACGGCCGCCCGCTCATCGCGGAACACACGTACGGCCGTCCTGGCGGCAAGATCAACCACCATCGGTTCCTGCCCGCTTCCGGCCCGTCCTGTTCACCGGACCGGTCCGGTCGGAGACCGGGATCTCACTCGCGCTCATGAGCGGCCGGACCTCGACTGAGCCATGGCGCGCCGTCGGCATCCGCGCCGCGTGGCGCAACGCCTCGTCGAGATCAGCGCAGCTCAGCACGTAGTAGCCGGCGAGGAACTCCTTGGTCACCGCGAAGGGCCCATCGGTGAGCTCGGTCTCGCCACCCCGCACACGAACGGTGGTCGCGCTCGCCACCGGATGGAGGGGACTGTTCGCGACGAGCAGACCAGCCTTCCGCAGGCTCTCCGTCACGGCCAGCCACTCCGGCATGTCCGCCCACCTGTCCTGCTCCTCCTCGGTCTCAGCCTGATACAGCAACAACATGTACTCCGGCATCGGGCCTCCTCGATTCGCTGTCGTATGCCGTCTTCACTACACGACGCAGCACGACACGGAATTTGGACAGCTCCGCCATGAGAACGGCCACCGCCACCGGAATCATGATCGCTGTACACCGGCGCGCGTCCGCCTGCAGTCGTATTAAGAGCTCTGGGCCGCCTGCCGGCCGAACCGCTTCATCAGCCTTCGCGAAGGTTGCGGGTCCAGTCGGCGACCTTCGCCTGCCATGTGTCAGTCTGCTCGGGCCGTCCAGGTATGCCGGGCCGCTGTTGCCAGGGTAGGGGTCCGCCGTCCGGGCGGTACTCCACGCCGAGCGCCGCGAGGCGGGGCAGGTGGCCGTCAAGCCGCTGCCGGAAGTCCGCCAGATCCCGGTCCGAGGTGCTCCACACCGTCTCGGCGAACGCGGCGAGACGCGGGAAGGCCATGTAGTCCAGGTGCCGTGGGGAGTCGATGAGCTCGGTCCACAGGCAGCACTGCGAGCCGATGACGTGCTGGGCGGCCTGGTCGTCGGCGAGCGCGGCCGGTACGGGTTCGAAGGAGTAGACGTCCTCGAGGGTGAGCACCGTGCCGAACGGCACCGGCTCGTCCTCGCTCGGCGCCTGTCGGTAGTCGAGGTAGGTCGAGGTGTTCGGGCAGGTGATCACGGCGTGCCCGGCCTTCGCAGCGGCCACGGCGCCGTGGTCGTCGCGCCACGAGGCGATTACGGCGCCTTCGGGCGCTCCGCTCTCCAGGATCTCGTCCCAGCCGACCAGTTGCCGGCCGCGGGAGGACAGATGGTCGGCGAACCGGCCGATCATCCAGCTTTGCAGCTCCTCTTCGTCGCGCAGGCCGAGCTCTTCGATCCGGCGTTGCGCGGCCGGGCTCGCCCCCCACTGGTCCGTGCGGCATTCGTCCCCCCCAACGCAGATGTACGGGCTCGGGAAGAGCTCGAGGACCTCATCCAGTACGTTCTGGAAGAACGTGATCGTGTGCTCCTCAGCGTTCAGGACGTTCCCACCGACACCCCACGTCGTCGCCACCTCGAGGGGTACGTCGAGGTTGCCGAGCTCGGGGTAGGCGGCGATCGCCGCCTGGGTGTGTCCCGGCAGGTCGATCTCCGGGACCACCGTGATGTGCCGACGCGCGGCGTACGCGACGATCTCGCGGATGTCGTCCTGGGTGTAGTAGCCGCCGTGGGGGCGGCCGTCCATGGCGCCGTTCCAGCCGACCTGGCTCTCCCGGCGCCATGCGCCGACCTCGGTCAGCCGCGGGTAGCGTCGGATCTGAAGTCGCCAGCCCTGGTCGTCGGTCAGGTGCAGGTGCAGGACGTTCAGCTTGTGCACGGCCATCAGGTCGATGAACCGCAGCAGATCCGCCTTTGTGAGGAAGTGCCGGGCGACGTCGAGAAGGCAGCCGCGCCAGGCGAAACGCGGCTGGTCCTCGATCTGTACGGCGGGCAGCGACAGGGGCTGACCGGCGGTCGCCTTCCGGAACGTCTCGGGCGGGAGTAGTTGACGGAGTGTCTGCGCGCCGTGGAAGGCGCCGGCCGGGCCGCCTGCCTCGATGAACACCCCGCCGGCTCCCGCCGACAGCCGGTAGGCCTCCGGCGGCATCTCCCGTACGGAGAGCGTGATCGTGCCTGAGCTCGTTCCCGGTAGCAGCTCACCGCCGACGATCGGGCCGAGTTCGGCTCTGAGCCAGGCGGCCACCTCGCTGAATGCCGGATCGGCGGTCAGGGCGGTGTGCCGGTCGAGGACGAACCGGCCCGGGCTGGTGTCGAGACGCACCGGCTTCGGGATGATCATCTATGTCCTTACCCTTCGCAGGTGATCTTCGCGTCGGCGAAGTCGGCGTGGTCGAAGTAGGCGTTATCGCCGCCGTGCTCCGGCGGGCGGCCCGAGCTGGAACTCGTCGGGCAGAGGGGCACGGCGGGTCGCCGCGCGTACCGGGGAGGCACCCAGCGCGGCGGCGAGGCCCAGGCTCGTGATCACCCGGCGAGGAGAGATCGCCGGGTGATCACGAGGCTCCTTGGCTACTTGACGAGCGCGTTGCCGTCGGCGACGGCGTGGTCGGCGGCCTGCTGGGGCGTGAGCTTGCCGAGGTACATGTCATTGAAGGTCTGGTTGAGCTTGTTCTCGAAGGCGGTGAAGCCGGGGGTGATGGGCAGGTTGAAGGTGGTGCCCTTGGACTCCTCGAGGTAGGGGGAGACGTCCAGGCCCTTGTTCTTCCAGTAGTCGATGTAGCCCTGGGAGAGACCGTTCAGCGCTGGGAAGATGTAGCCGTCGTCAGCCATGATCTTCTGAGCCTGGGCACTGCCGAGGAAGCCGGCGAGTTTCATGGCCTCCGTCTTGTGCGGGGACTTGGCGTAGACGGCCTCGGACAGCCCGTTGATGTTCACCGCACGCCCGGCGGGACCAGCCGGCATTGACGCGATGCCGATCTTGAAGGTGGCGCCGGGACCGACGAAGGGAAGCAGTGCGTTGTTGGCGGGGAACATCGCCACCTGGCCGCGTTTGAACATCTCGTTGATCTTGTCGCTGGGCGGGTTGGTCTGCGCGGCCGGCGGGGACACGTGGTACTTGTTCACCAGGTCGACGCCGAACTGCAGGGCCGCCACCGAGGCGGCGTCGTTGAAGACGTACTTGCCGAACGGCTGATCCAGGATCTTGCCTCCGTTGGAGACCACCCAGTTCATCCACTGGGTCTGATAGTGGTTCCAGGACGCGAAGCCGTACTGCTTGACCGTATTGGCGTCGAAGCCGGCGTCGCCCGGGTGCCGGCCCTTGTCGTCGACCGTCAGCTTCCGTGCGATCTGCAACAGCGTGCCCGAGCCGTCGGGAGCCCAGGTGAGCTTGTCCGGCATGGTGACGCCGGCCTTCTCGAACAGATCCTTGTTGTAGAGCAGCCCGACGATGCCGAAGTCCTTCGGCACGCCGTACAGCTTGTTCTTGTAGGTGTAGGACTGTACGACGTTCGGCTGGTATTGGCTGGTGTCGAGCTTGAGGCCGCTCAGATCCGCCAGCACACCCTTGGTCGCGAACTCGGGGAACTGCGTAGTCTGCATCCAGAACACGTCCGGTGCCGTGCCCGCGACAGCATCCGCGGTCATCTTGGTCCAGTACTGGTCGTACGGCAGTAGTTCGATCTTGACGTGGATGCTGGGATTGGTTTTCTCGAAGGCCGCCATCACTTTTTCGTAACCGACCTTCTGCTGGTCGTCCCAGAGCCGGTAGGTGAGCGTGACATTTCCGCCGGAGTCCTTGGAGCCGCCACAGGCGGTCAAAGCCGACAGCAGGACGGCGGAGAGGAGCGCCGTGGCCCAGCGGAATCGGAGTGAGGACATCGTGCTGACCTTCCTTATGACGGGGCTTACTTGAGGCCGGTGAGGACCACCGAGCGGACGATGTAACGCTGGAACGCGATGAAGATCACGACCATGGGCAGCAGCGCGACCAGGCCGCCGGCCATCATCAGGTTCGGATCGACGCCGATGGCGCCCTTGAATCCAGCGATGCCGACGGTGACGACTTTCGTCTCGTCACCGCTCGTGATGATCAGTGGCCACATGAAGTTGTTCCACGACGAGATGACCGTGATGATCGCGAGCGTGCCCATGGCAGGCCGGGACAGCGGAAGCAGGATGCGGAACAGGATGGTGAGCGGCCCCGCTCCGTCGATGCGCGCGGCGTCCTCCAACCCGGCGGGCAGGCCGCGGAAGAACTGTCGCATCAGGAAGATGCCGTACGGCGTGCCGAAGAGGTACGGCAGGAGCAGTCCCCACCAGGTATTGACGAGTTGCAACTGCCGCATGATGAGGAACAGAGGGATCATGGTGACCGCGCTTGGCACCATCATCGTCGCCACATACAGCCAGAACAGCACCTCGCGGCCGCGGAAGCGCAGGCGGGCGAAGGCGTATGCCGCGAAAGTGGTGAACAGCAGTTGGCCGGCGGTGAGCACGGCGGTCATCAGCGCCGAGTGGGCGAGGTAGGCCCCGAATCCGGAGTGGAGCAGCCTGTCGATGTTCGCGAAGGTCGGTGGCAGGCCTGGCACCCATGGTCGGGTGGAGCTGAGCTGCCGCTGGGTCTTCAGCGCGGTCAGCACGACCAGCAGGTAGGGGAAGACGGAGACGAGGGCGCCGACGACGAGCGCGAGGTAGAGCGCGATGCGCTTGATCATGATTTCTCCTCAGCTCAGGTCGTAGGTGGTGCGTTTGGTGAAGAACCGGACCTGGACGAGCGTCACCGCGAGGATGAGCACGAAGAGGAGCGTGGCGAGCGTCGAGGCGTAGCCGAAGTCGAACTGGCGGAAGGCCGTCTGGAAGATCCGGAAGTTGAGGACCTCCGTGCCGTGGCTCGGCCCGCCGTCCGTCATCGCGTAGACCGTGTCGAACACCTGGAAGGCACCGACGAGGTTCGTGACGGTGACGAAGAACATCGTCGGGTTGAGCAGCGGCAGGGTGATGCGGAAGAACCGCTGAACCGGGTTCGCGCCGTCCGTGGCCGCGGCGTCGTACAGCTCCTGGGGGATGCCCTGCAACCCGGCCAGGAAGAACAGCATGGTGTAGCCGGTGTACTGCCAGACGTTCACCAGTGCCACCGACGGCAGCGCCCACGCCGGGTCGGTCAGCCAGTTCGGCCCCGTCACGCCGGCGAGGTGGAGCAGCTGGTTGAGCGCGCCGTCCCGCGGATCGAAGATCCAGGTCCACACGAGACCCATCACGATCGGCGTGGCCATCCATGGCACGACGAACAGCGCGCGGAAGAACCGGACCCCTCGGATCCGCTGGTTCAGCAGCAGGGCGAGGAGCAGCGCGAGCACGGTCTGCAGCGGGATGCAAAGGAGCACGAACAGCACGGTCAGCCATACCGAATGCCACGTGCCGCCGTCACCGGCGAGCCGCCGGTAGTTGGCCAGGCCGACGAAGGTGGGCTGGGACAACAGCTCCCAGTGGAACAGGCTCAGGCCCAGCACGATCAGCAGCGGCAGCAACAGGAAGCCGCACACACCGAGCAGACTGGGGGCGATGAACAGGTAGGCGTACCGGTCGCTGCGACCGCGCAGGCGGCGACGCCGCGCCCTCGCTGTTCCCGCGCCCGCCCGGTCGGCCGGCTCGCGACGGTCGGCCCGCGTGGTCAGGCAGTCCTCCACACTACGCGTCATGACGGCTCCGTCCGTGTGGGGACCATGAGCCGCCGGGTGGTGTCCAGGCCCCACGGGTCGAGCGCGGCGATCGGATCGCTGGATCCGCGCAGTCCGCCGGTCGTATCGATATGCGCCGCCCATTCCGCCCGCGCTTCGACCTCGGGCCGGGCCATGATGCAGTCGGGGTCGTTGACCCACCACCGGGCGTGCAGGAACTCACGCGCCGCTCCGGCGAGCCGGGCGCCCAATTGCGACGGCTGGCTGATGTCGCCCGCCTTCGGCAGGACCCGCGGCGCGGTGTCGGGGCTGACCCGCATGATGTCGACGAGGCCGATGCTCGGCAGCATCGGAGCGCCGCACCCGTGCAGGGTCGCGTCTGGGCCGGCGCCCGTACGGATGAGCTCCAGACCCCGCCGGTAGGCCGCGATCGGGTCGATGTCCTCGTGCCGCCGACCGTGCAGGGCACCGGCGTAGAGGTAGTCGAGCTTGAAGTGATCGATTCCCAGCGCGGCGAGGTTGCGGAAGACCTCGACCAGGTGAGCGGCGGCCTGCGGATGAGTGACGTCGAGTACCGCGAGTTCCTGATCCCACATCGTCCCCGCGTGCGTGTCCCGCACGAGCCAGTCGGGATGTTCCCGGTAGATCCGACTGCGCCGGCCCACCAGGAACGGAGCCACCCAGATACCGGCCCGCCGGCCCGCCTCGCGCACGGCGCCGACGGCCCGCTCCAGCGACCCGAAGCCCGGCCGGAGTTCCAGCCAGTCGCCGATCTCGGCCTCGTAACCGTCGTCGATGAGGAACATGTCGGCGCCGATGCGGTGCCGCTCGGCGAGGGCGAGGTTGTCGAGGATGTCGGTGTCGGTGACCTTGTCCCAGTAGCCGTACCAGGAACACCACATCGGCGGCACCGCCGGGAACTCCACGGGCGCGTGCCCCTCCGCCACGGTCACCGCCCAGTGCCGGAGCGCCGCACCGAGCTCGCCGTCGCTCGCCGTGCAGCGTACGGGACCGTCGGCGGACACACGCAGCCGGTCGCCATGCCGGCGAGCCCGGATGGAGGGCACCAGCGTCGGGCCGGGAGCCGAGAAGACCGAGACCGGGCCGCCGTCGCCAGGATCCACGGCCAGCAGGCCCTCGCCCTGGAACACTCCGGCCGGGACCGGTGTCTCCGGGCGATAGCAAATGATCTGTATGTTCTCGTCGGCGGCCCGCGGTGGGGTCCCCTCGAGACGGTAGACGCCGGTCGGGCTCCATGACTGCCAGCCGAACTCAAAGACCCGCGTCCGCGAGGTGACCGTGATCTCTCCGACGTCGGTGAACGGCATCTAACACCTCATTTCGGGAGGTACTTATTAAGGAGACCATCATTAGTACTCGCTTCCCAGGCCGGAGGCAATGGTGTACGGCGGGTATCTTTAGGTTTTACTTGCAGCGTGCCGGTGGAACCGCCTGGTGTTTAGAAGGGATCCTTCTGATGTCGAGCCTGTCGTTGAAAGGCGGCGATCTGTCCAGGTTGCGGCAGCTCAACTCGGTGTCCGTGATCAAGGAGCTCCGCGGAGCCGAGCCCGCGACCCTGTCGATACTCGCCGAGCGCACGGGCCTGTCGCGGCCGTCGACCAAGGACGTCGTCGACGAGCTGACCCGCCTGGGATGGGTGGAAGAGGTTCCCCCCGCCACGGGCACCATGGGCAGACCGGCACGGCGCTACCGGTTCCGCGCGGACGGCGGCCATCTCGTGGGCGTCGACATCGGTGCGCACAACATCCGCGCGGCCGTCGCCGACCTCGAGGGCAACGTCCTCGCCGAGACGCGTCGGCCGGCGCGGCCCGACGCGCCGCTTGAGGAGCGGCTGGCGGCGATCAAGCGGGTGGTCATGAACTGCCTGGATCTGGGCGGGCTGACGATGTCCGACCTGTGGATGGTCGCGGTCGGCACGACTGGGCTGGTGACCCCCGAGGGGCGCATCATCATGTCGGCGTCGATTTCAGCCTGGAAGGACCTCGACCTGTCGCGTCTGCTGGAGGAGACGTTCCCCTGCCGGGTGTTGATCGAGAACGACAGCCGCCTGGCCGCACTGGCCGAGACGAGGCGCGGCGTGGCGCGAGGCGCCAGGGATGTGGTGTTCCTGCATATCGGGCGGCGTATGGGCACCGCGTTGATCCTTGACGGCAAGCTGCACCGTGGCTTCGGTGCGGCGGCAGGGGAGATCGTCATGTTGCCGGAGACCGGCTGGGTCACCGCGCCGGAGGATCTGAACAGCGCCGCGATCGTCCCGGAGGGCACGCCGATCGAGGACGCGGCCGGGTTCACTCTGGCCGCAGCGAGGAACGGCGATCCGACGGCGCTGGACGCCGTCGGGCGCTTCACCAAGAAACTCGCGGTCGGTGCCGCCGCGGCGATCCTTCTGCTCGACCCGGAGATCGTGGTGCTGGGAGGAGGGTTCTCCCGCTCGGCCGACGTGCTGCTGCCGCCGCTGCGCCACGCGCTCGAGCGAGTCTGTCTGCGCATGCCGAAGCTCAGCGGGTCCACGCTCGGCGACGAGTGCGTGGTGCTCGGCGCCATCGACTATGCCATCGACCACCTCGACCAGTTCTTCTTCGCCCCCGACGGCCCCGCCCTGCGCCCGCCGGTGCGCCCAGCCGTCGTGCCCAAACCGGGCTTGTCGTCGAAGTAGATGATCTCTCGTCCGTCCGCGAGCCGCACGGACGTGCGAGCGGCGGACGCGGTGACGGCGTGGGCGGACATCGTCTCCTTTCGCGGAGACCGGGGGTACTACGCGGGAGGTCGCCCGGTCGGATCGTCGGCGCCGGGGCGTGTCGAGACCTCCGAGGGCCGGCGGCACGGCGCAGCCCGGCGGACGCAGACCGCGCCGGGAGGGGGATGCGGGGCGGGTGGCGTGGTGGACGGGCCGGGCGGACCGGATCGGGGACCGCCCGGCCGTCGTCGGAGGCCGTCAGCAGCGGGTGCCGGGCGGCAACGCCGGCCGGGTGTCGCGGCTCGTGACCGGCGGTGGCACGTACGCCGGGGCGGCGGTCCGCGGATGCGGCACGGTCGATGTGGCCCGGCCCAGCGACGGCGGGTCGATCGTGCGGCGCGTCCGTACGTACCGGATGAACCCCTCATGGTCGAGGCTGTGCCGCACCGCGTCGGTGTACTCCGTGAACGCCGGGTACCCGTCGTACGCGAGCACCGTGTAGGCGTTCGTCGCGACCCGATACGTCGCGCGCAGGTCGATCGGCGTGCCGTTGATCAGCAAGTTCGCGGGGTCGATGCGCTCCCCGACCGGCTTCGTCGGGTCGTACGTGTAGCGGATCTCGGCGGAGACCGCGACCGGGCAGTACCGCACCGAGCCGTCGGGCTGCGTCTGCCACTGCTGTTCGAGCCCACGGTGGAAGGCGTCGCCGGTCATCGAGACCGTAACGATCGGCGAGTCGAACCCGTACACGGTCCACGCCTCGCCGAAGAGGATCGTCCCGTCGGTGTCCGTGGCGTTGGCCCCCTTCACGTACGGCAGGTCGCCGGACAGCGGGCTCCGCCCCTTCGGCGGCAGGACCGGCGTGAACGCGAACTGCGCGTGTCCGTCGTTGCTCTGCAGGGTGTCCCACCGGATGAAGTCGGCGACCAGGTTGCCGAGTGTGCTCTCACCGTCGGCGTTCGGCTTTCGGGTGAGATCGCCGGTCTGCCGCGCGATCGGTGTGGCGTAGAGCTTGTCGGAGCTGCGGGACCAATAGTCGGCGATGTCCTGGATCTGCGGATCGACCGGCACGTCCCGGGTCACCGCGTGGTTGGTGGACGTGGTCAGCTCACGGATGACGCGGCCGGTGTCTCGGTCGAGCTTCAGGTGGATCTCGTTGATGACCTGGCCGTAGTAGCCGGCCTCGACGACGGGGCGCGGTACGCCGTTCGGGTCCGGGATCATCATGTTGAAGCGGCAGTGCCAGTGACCGGTGATGATCGCGGCGATGTCGGGGTCGGCCTTCGCCGCCAGATCGAACGCCGGGCCGGTCGGGTTCACGCCCGAGTTGAAGTCGGGCCCGGCGTACCCGCCCTCGTGCATGACGATGACGATCGCCCGGACGCCGCGGCGCTTCAGCTCCGCCGCCGACCGGTTGGCGGCCGCCACGAAGTCGGTCGTGGCGAGCGTTGGCTGGTACGAACAGTTGAATCCGGGGCCGTCGACGCAGCCGTCGACCGTGACGTGGACGAACCCGATCGGCAGCCGGCGCCCGCCGCCCGCGTCGACGTACTCGATGTTGTACGCCGGGACGATCAGCCGGCCGTTGTCCCGGTACACCACGTTGCCGCTGTAGTACCGGAAGTCAGCGCCATGGAAGCGGCGGCCGGTCGAGTCGACGAAACTGTCGAATGGCTCGTCGAGATGGTACGGCGCGCCCTTTTCCATGTGGTCGATCAGGAACGTCGGGCTTTTGTCCAGCTCGTGGTTGCCGACGGAGGAGAACCGCAGGCCGAGAGCGTTCAGCACCTCGATCGTGGGCTCGTTGTTTTGCGAGTCGACGTAGTAGGGCCAGCCTGAGAAGTTGTCGCCGGCCGAGCAGAAGATCGAGTTGTGGTCGCCCTCGCGGAGCCGGTTCAGGTGTGTGGCGAGGTATCCGACGCCGCCGACGGTGAGCTTCACCCCGTCGGCGCCGGTGATGACCCCGCCGTCGTTCGGCGCCGGCGGCTGTAGGTACCCGTGCAGGTCGGTGATGTTCAGCAGTTGGACGTCGACGTACCCGGTGCCACTGGCCGGGTCCGCCGAGGCGCGGGTGGAGAACGCGGTGGAGCCGACGGCCACACCGGCCGCCGCCACTCCGCCGGCCCGTAGTATCGAACGGCGGCTTACCGGCTTTGTGTTGCTGTCCATGGGATCTCCCGTCTTCGCGGGCAGCGGCCACCCACGACGCGCCGAGGGGACGGGCGTCCACGATGGACTCAAAAGGTCGGGGCGGCGTGCGCTGGGGGCTTGCGGACAGAACATAAGGCGCCATCCGGCGGTTCCCCATACAGCGTGCGGCTGTGCTTTTGCCTGATCCCGCTGACCTCGCCAACGGCAGGCGATCTTCGGGTGTGCGCGAGGTCAGGCGGGCGCGCGCCGGCGGACGCGCGCCCGATAGGCGGAGGGGCTCTCGCTGAAGCGGCTGCGGAACTGGCGGCTGAAGTAGTACGGCGAGGAGAAACCGACGTCGGCCGCGATCCGGCCCACCGGGCGGTCGGAGAACTCCAGTAGGGACGCCGCCTTGCGGAGCCGGGTGGCCAGCACGACGTTCACGATCGAGTCGCCGACCTCCTGGCGGAACAGGTGCGACAGCCGGGACGGCGACAGCGAGACCGAGCGGGCCAGTTCCTCGATCGTGACCTGGCGCGCGGGATCCGCGACGATGCGGTCGAGCACGCACTGGATCCGCGGATCGGGCAAATGCTTCTTACGCTGCTCGTGATCGATCATGGCCAGCAGCAGGATTTCCTCGAGCGCGTTGAGCGCGAGTTCGGTCGCGAACATGCCCGTCAGCTCACGGGACGGCGCGATCAGCCGTCCCTGCGCCACGTCCATCGTGGCCTGCATCGCGTTGCGGTGCACGCGTTCGAACGCGGCAACGGCCTGGGCGAGGCGGTCGCCGGCGAGCCGGGTGAGGCTGAAGCCGGGCGAGACTTCGGGCAGCCGTAGCCAGGAGAACCAGGCCGCCCGTGGCTGGAAGTGCGCCCACCAGTAGCCCCACGGGCCACCCTCGGGCGAGGCGCGGTAGTGCTGCACGGCGCCCGGTGCGATCAGGACGAGATCGCCTGGGCGGGTCACGAGATGCCGCTCGCCGGCCCAGTAGTCGGCGGTGTTGGTGACGGTGAGGCTCAGCATCCAGTTCCGTGCGCCGTGCTCGCGGTAGACGGTGAAGCCGGGCTTCTCGTCGAACCTGCCCGCGCACAACAGATCCGGAGCCGGAACCTCGGTGTACACGGGCTGGACTCTAGGTCCTCGCGGCTGTCGCCGAAAGGTCCACGAGGCCTGCCCGAGGCACGGGCAGCCGATGCAGACCGGCGGTGAGCCGGTTCGTTCGCATCGCGATGGGTTCGCCACAGTGGTCCCGCACCGTCCGGACGAGTACATCGGTGCCCGGTTCGACGTCCAGGACCTGGCCGCGATCGACGGTCCGGACGCCTACGACCCCTCATCTACTCTTGATTGTTACGCTCCTCGTGATACCCGACGTGCCCGCGTCTCCTACAGTCCGAGCGCGATTCGGTACCGGTCATAGATCGCCCGGTGTCCGGCGTCGTTCGGGTGGAATCCATCGGTGGTGTACGCGCCGAACGCCGGGACCCCCGTCGGGTTGCGGTTCGAGTCGTCGTCGAACAGGTCGGTGAACGGGACGTACATGCCGTCATGCCGGTGCGCCTGCTCCGCGATCAGCGCGTCGTAGCGTGCGACGTGTCGGCAGTCCGTCCACGTACCTCCGTCGCTCGGCATCCACACCCCGCCGACCACCAGCAACGCGTCCGGCGCAGCGGCGCGCACCTGGTCCAGCGTGTAGGCGCAGTCCGAGTAGAAGCCGCCGTACTCCTGTGCCTCCCGCACGTTGTTGGTGCCTAGCATCACGAAGGTTACGTCCTCGCCGCCGCTGACGTTGGAGAGCGAGGTGAAGACGGTGTTGCCGTTGGCATTGTGGGTGTGGGTGTAGGTGCCGTAGGTGACCGGCCCGACGGACTCCAGACGGGCCCGCATGAGATATCGCCAGGAGTTTTCCCGGGTACTGGCGAAGGATCCTCGGTAGCCGACGGAGTCCCCGAGGAAGTTCACTCGTAGCATTCCGCTGTCGGGCCAGGTGATTCTTCCCGCCTGAGTCACTGCCTGGACTCCATTCCGCCTTCTAGGGGTCGGCCCCAAGGGTAGCGGGCGGGCATTTTTCAGCGGACGGAAGAGTCGTGTCGGTGGCGGCGTAGCCGTCGATCAGCTCGGCGACGCCGGGGGAGCGAAACGTCGCGGCGGCTGGCCTTGGACTTCGGGGTAGGGCTTGTTCGACACGTTATCGGACCCGCCTGGCGCTCTACCACCGCGTCGACGTCTTCGACGCGAATGTCGTTGATGCGCTCCCTCCCGGAGCTATCGCTTGATGGCTGGACATTTGGGGCGAAGGTGGCGAACCTGGCGGGATGTCCGAAATGCTCGAAGGGGAGGCCGCGTCCGTCCGGCGAGCCTTCGCCGTGCGGCTGCCGGCCTGGATGCCCCGATGGTCGGCTGAGGCGGCATTGCGCGCGCTGCGGACCGTCATCGTGGTGCCGGGCCTGTTCGCGTTCGCCGCCAAGGTGATCGGCGATCCACAGGTGGCGACTTTCGCGGCGTTCGGTGGGTTCGCCACGCTGGTCATGGCCGGATTCGGAGGGACGCGGCGGGACAAGCTGACCGCCCACCTCGGGCTCGCCGTCGTCGGAAGCGCCCTCATCGCACTCGGGACCGTCGTCGGCTCGTCCCCGGTGCTGGCCGCCCTGGTCACCCTACCGACGGCCTTCGTGGTGATGTTCGCCGGCGTGGCCGGGCCGGCCGCCGCCTCGGGCGTGACGGCTGCCCTGGTCGCGTACGTGCTGCCGGCGGCGACGCCCGGCACGGCCGAGATGATCCCCTCGCGGCTCGCCGGGTGGTGGATGGCCTCGGTCGCGGGTACGGCGGCGGTGCTGCTGCTGTCGCCGCGCCCGCCGGGACACCGGCTCCGGGCCTGCGCCGCGGCGTGCGGTGACGCCCTCGCCGATCAGCTCGACGCGGCGCTGCGCAACGAGCTGACCCCCGAGCACGCCGAGGCGTCGGTCGCGGCCAAGCACGCACTGCTGAGCGAGTTCACCGCGACTCCGTACCGGCCCACCGGCCTCGGCACCACCGAGCAGGCGCTGGACAACCTGGTCGGGCTCCTCGAGTGGTGTACCGCCGTGGTGTGCGAGAGCCTGGCGGAGTATCGCGACCTCAGCGCGGTTCCCGCGGTGGAGCGCGAACTGCTGACGGCGACCGCGCGGACGCTGCGCGATATGGCCGCCGTACTTTCGGACGAGCGGGGCACCCCGGACCTGCCGGCGCTGCGAGAGAGCCTGGAGACCAGCGTCGCCCACCTGCGCGGGCTGGGCGTGATCGAGACCCGCTACCGTGACGCGGTCCACCTGTCCTTTCACGCGCGGACGCTCGCCCTCGCGGTCCAGCAGGCCACCGAGGACGCGCTGATCGCGATGGGGCGGGCCGATCCCGACATGATCGTCGGACGCAGGCGGCGTTGGTACGGTCTGTCCGCCGACCCACCCGCCACCAGGCCCCCCGCCGGCCCTACGGCCGTGGGGGAGCGCGGGCCGCGCGGAGGCGCGCCGCGCACCGCCGCGCTCGCCGGCGCCGCGACCGTGACCTGGCGGCACGTCAGCGTACGGTCGGCGTGGTTCCTCAGCAGCGTGCGCGGCGCGGTCGCGCTGGCCGCGGCGATCGCCGTGGCCGACGCGACGGGCGTGCAGCACGGCTTCTGGGTGGTGCTGGGCACGCTGTCGGTGCTGCGGACGAGTGCCGCCTCGACCGGCGCGACGGCGCTGCGTGCCCTGGCCGGCACGGTCGCCGGATTCGTCGTCGGCGCTCTGCTCCTGCTGACGCTCGGCACCGGCCCGACCGCACTGTGGGTGGCGCTTCCGGTCGCGGTCGTCGTGGCCTCGTACGCGCCGGGGACGGCGCCCTTCGCGGTCGGGCAGGCGGCCTTCACCATCACGGTCTCGGTGCTGTACAACCTGGTGGCGCCGGCCGGGTGGCGGGTCGGCATGCTGCGCCTGGAGGACGTGGCCATCGGCTGCGCGGTCAGTCTCGTGGTCGGCGTGCTGTTGTGGCCGCGCGGGGCGAGCGCGGTGGTCGGAGACGCGCTCGCGGACGCGTTCCGGCGTGGCGGCGACTACCTGTGCCAGTCGGTCGCCTGGGCGCTCGGGGTCCGGTCGTCGCCGCCCGACGCGGCGCCGGCCGTCACGGCGGGACTCCGGCTCGACGACGCGCTTCGCGGCTTCCTGGCCGAGCGAGGCACGAAACACATGCCCAAGGAGGACCTGTGGCGGCTCGTCGGGGGAACGGTGCGACTGCGCCTGACGGGCCTCTCCCTGGCGGGGTTGCCCAGCCCGGACGCCGAGCCCGATCCGGCGAGCCGCGCGCTCAGCGCGCAGGCCACCCGGCTGACCGGCTGGTTCGGCGAGGTCGCCGGGCATCTCGGTCCGCCCACCGGTCGGCCGTTCGTTCCGCTGCGGCCACCCTCCCCAGAGTCACTGCGACTGGCCCGGTCCGCGCTCGACGCGTCGCATCGGAACATCGCCTGCACGCTGTGGGTGGCCCAGCACCTCGAGCACATCGTGCCGTACCTGGACGGCCTGACCGGCCCGGCCGACCAGATCGCACGGCTCCGGCGGGCGCCCTGGTGGCGCTGACCGGCTCATGGTTCCCTACCTGGCGGGCGTTCCACAGTTCGAGAGGGACGCGCTGGGCTTTCAGGCGGTGGATGCGGGCGCGGGAAGTGCGCCGCCGGCCAGGGTGGGATGGAAGCGGCTCTCGTCACGGTGGCGGTTTCCGGAGGAACCTTCCTCCGCATCGACGACGTCTTACCTGGCATGTTCGCGACATTGACCGGGCTTGGGCTGTCCGCATCGGCCGGTCTGAACGCCTATATCCCGATCCTGGTGGTCGGCCTGCTCGCCCGCTTCACCGACGTGATCGTGCTGCCGCACCAGTTCGCGTGGATGTGCAACGGATGGGCGCTCACGGCCGTGGCAGTCCTGCTCGCCGCGGAAGTCGTTCTCGACAAGGTCGCCGTCGTCGACCATGTCAACGACGCGATACAGACATTCGTACGGCCTGCGGCCGGCGGTGCCGTCTTCGCCGCCTCGGACGCGGCCGCGCGGATCGACCACTCCGGGTGGATGGCCGATCATCCCTGGGTGGGCTGGGCGCTGGGCATCGTCGTCGCGCTGTGCGTACACGTCACCAAGGCCGGCGCGCGTCCCGTCATCAACGTCGGCACGGTCGGCGTCGGAACGCCCTTCGTGAGCGCGGCGGAAGACGCGATGTCACTGGTGGTGAGCCTTGTCGCGCTCCTGATCCCAGCGCTCGTCATCGTGTTCCTGATCGTGTTCGTGCTGATCGGATGGCGGTTGACACGAATGATTCGCAGGCGGCGTAAGCCGAAGAAGTCGATGAGCGGAACGCCCAGCGGAGCCGACGGTAGCTGATCCACGAGTGCTGGGATCGCCGCCCAGACTGGATGGGCGCTCCGCCTGAGTCACCCGCGCGCCCGGTCTCGGGGGCGGCCACGCTGTTTAACCTGGCGTGAACACCGCAGGCGCGATCATTGCGTCGTAGGCGGGGCGGCGATCGTGTCGACCGCCGCCGCGATGGCGGGGCCCGCCTCGGCGGGCCCTTGTGCGGCGGGTTCCACCGGCCCCTTCCACTTGGCCAGAGTGTGGCTCCCGCGCCATTCGCGCGCGCCGTTCGACCAGACAGAGGGAGAGCGAATGCCTTCCAGCCGCCGTGCCGTGCTCGCGGCCATGGCAGCAGGCGCGCTCGCCGGATGCGCGGGCCCGGCGAGGACCAGGGACGGCGCGTCGGCCTCCGGTCGGCCCGGCGCCGGGACCGGAAGCGGTACACCGAGCCGTACCCCGCGCATCGCCGGCTCGGCGGCGGCGCCTGCGGTGAAACGTGCCGACATCGTGGCTCGCTACGGCCGTCTCAAGCCGCGTACCTGGGGTTTCGACGCGCCCGGCGTGGTGCACACGCTTCCCACCACCCAGCGCGTCATCGCGCTGACCTTCGATGCCTGCGGCGGACCAGGCGGCAGTGGCTACGATCGCAAGCTGATCGACTTCCTCCGCAGGCGAGAGATACCGGCGACCCTCTTCCTCAACTCCCGCTGGATCGACGCCAACCCCGCGGTCTTCCGCCGGCTGGCCGCCGAACCGCTGTTCGAAATCGCCAATCACGGCACCCGGCACCGCCCGCTGTCGGTCACCGGGCGGTCCGCCTACGGCATCGCCGGCACGCGCAACGCCGGAGAGGTGTACGACGAAGTCGCCGGGAACCACGTGAAGCTCAGCCGCCTCCTGGGCGCCCCGCCGCGGTTCTTCCGGTCCGGCACCGCGTACTGCGACGACATCGCGGCACGTATCGTCACCGACCTGGGGGAGCGCTTCGCCGGCTTCACCGTCAACGGCGACGCGGGCGCCACCTTCACCCCCGAAGAAGTCCGCCGAACCGTTACCGCCGCCCGCGGCGGCTCCATCGTGATCTGCCACATGAATCGGCCGACGGGTGGTACGGCCCGGGGCATCGCGGCGGCCGTTCCGCACCTGCTGGCCTCCGGGTACCACTTCGTCCGTCTCTCCGACGAACTGCACTGACCGGCCACCCACTCCCCGCCACGCGGCACGAGCCATCATCGATACCCGAACGCCGCTGACGTCTTCCCGTGCGGAGCGTCATGGTGCCGAGGCGAGGAATCGGTCGATCTCGTCGCGGTCGGGTGCCGTCGCCGGGCCCTGCCGCGTCACGGCGATCGCGGACGCGGCGTTGGCCCGTCGCGCGGCCCGTACCGGCGGCAGACCGTCCGCCAGCGCGGCGACGAACACGCCGACGTGCGCGTCGCCGGCGCCGTTGCTGTCGATGGCGGCCACGTCGAAGGCGGGGATGTGCCGGATGCCGGAGCCGGGGGTGTTGAGAAGGCAACCGTCCGGGCCCATGCGGACCACCACACCGGCTCGGCCGGTGCGCTCGGCCAAGGCGATGGCCGCCCGCTCCGGGTCGGCCTCGCCGGTCATGGCCAAGGCCTCATGGAGATTGCAGCTCCACCAGTCGGTGCGTGCGAGCACCGGCTCGAGGACGGCGGAGGGGATGTCGGCGACGAGCGGGCCGGGATCGACGACCACGGTCGCGTCGTCGGGCAGTGTGCCGAGCCAGCGTGCCAGGGCGGTGCGGTTGGCCGGGAAGACCAGCCCGTAACCGGAGACGTAGATCGCGTCGGTCGCGCCGACGCGTATCCCGGCGAGTTGTTCGTAGGTCAAGGTGGCCTCCGCCCCGACACTGGTGGCGAACGTTCGTTCCCCGCCGCCGTCGACGAGCGCGACGTCGAAACCGGTGTCGACGCCGGCGGTCGGCTCCTGGAGGATCGAGACGCCGGCCTCGGCGAGGCGCGCGCGGGCGAGTTCACCGAACGGTCCGCTGCCGTGCGCGCCGCCGTACGCGACGGGCAGGCGCTGGCGGGCGGCCGCGACCATCACGTTGTACCCGCCTCCAGGGGTGACCTGACTGGAGGTGGCGAGGACGTCTCCGCCGGCCCGCGGCAGCGCGGGGATGTTCATGACCAGGTCGATCAGCACGTTACCGACGTGAACCAGCCGCTCGATCGGGGAGTTCACGAGGCCGCCCCGCTCACGGACCGGGCCGGTTCGGTCACCCGTGCGGCGCGGGCGGATCCCCTCGCGACGTGAAGGAGGAGGTAGATGGCGGCGGCGACGGCGAAGGAGATGAGCCAGCCCAGGCCGTTGCGGGCGGGCCAGGTCTTCGACAGCGGTCCGGCGAACCACACGTCGGTGTCGGACGTCTCGGCGACGGTGAACAGCAGGCCGGTGGCGATGCCCGCGACCCACGCGACGAAGGCGGACCATGCCACACCGCCACGGTTCCAGTAGACGCCGGCGCGGGTGGTGTCCATCAGCCCGTCGGGGTCGTAGTCGCGCCGGTTGATCATGTCCACGAGGAAGACGGCGACCCAGGAGGTGATGGCGACGGCGAGCAGTGAGATGAAGGTGATGAACGGACCGTAGAAGTTCTTGGCGATGAGCATCAGGTAGACGCCCCCGGCCAGGGTCAGCACGACGTCGATGCCGACGGCGACGGTGCGACGGAGCCGGACACCCAGAGTGATCATCGTGAGGCCGGCCGAGTACACGGACAGGTGGTTGGACAGCAGCAGTCCGCCGAAGGCCGCGAGCAGGTACGGGATGGCCATCCAGGACGGCAGCATCGCCTGGATCGCCGCGACGGGGTCGGAGGCGGCGGCGAGCGTGTGGTCGCCGGTCGACAGCAGCCCGCCCAGCGTGATGAGAAGGACCAGCGGGATGCCGGCGCCGGCCGAGGCGGCCGCCACGATCCGGCCGCCGGGGACTCGGCGGGGCTGATAACGCGCCATGTCGGCGCCGGCGTTCGCCCAGCCGATGCCCGTGCCACCGGCGATGATCCCGATTCCGGCGATCATGGCGCTGGCCGGTGCGGCGTGGGCGTGCAGGACCGCGTGCCAGTGCACCTTGGTGACGAGGAACCCGGCGACGACCAGGTTGAGGGCGCCGAAGACGTACGTCGCCTTCTGCTGGATCCATACCAGGGTGGCGTGGCCGAGCCCGGACACCAGAAGGGTGAGGGCCACGAAGGCGAGCAGGCAGACGATGGTGAGCGCCCAGTTCGCCCCGACTCCGAAGGCGATGTGCAGGATGGCGAGCAGCGCGTACGCGGCGGTGGTCGTGTTCACCACCTCCCAGCCGACCCGCGACAGCCAGGACACCAGCGTCGGTCCCCGGTTGCCCCGGGGGCCGAAGACGGCACGCGACAGGGTCATGCTCGGCGCCCCGCCCCATTTGCCGGCGACGCTGATCAGACCCACCAGGGCGAACGAGCCGAAGGAGCCGATGGCGCCGACGAGCAGCGCCTGCCAGATGTTCAGGCCACGCAGGGCGACCAGGGTCGCGCCGAGCGGCAGCGCGAGGATGGAGATGTTCGCGGCGAACCACACCCAGAAGAGTTGAAGCGGGTTACCGCGGCGTTCGTCGTTCGGGACCGGTTCGATGCCGCGGGTTTCGACGGCACCGACCTTGTTGTCGCTGGCGCTTGGCATGGGAGGACCCTTTTCTTGGCGCTGGGTGGGGGAGGGGCCGGTCACGGACGCAGCGCGAGCAGCCGACCCGCGAGGTCGTCGAGTGGGAGCGCGTTCACCGCGCGGATCGTGTCGATGGCGTCGCCGGGAAGGCACTCGACGCCGTGGCACGCGCCGGCGATGGCGCCGGCGATCGCCGCGATGGTGTCGCAGTCACCGCCGAGGGACGCCGCCCAGAGGCACGCCTGCCATGGGTCGTCCGGGTACACGGCCAGGACCGCGAACGCGGCCGGCACCGACTCCTGGGTGGCCAGGCTGGTGCCGACGAGGCGATAGATGTCGTCGGCGGCGGCCACCGCGGGCCGGCCGGCGACGAGCTCGGTGGCCCACCGTATGCGGGAGGCGATGTCGGCGGCGGCCACCCAATGACCGCGGCGGACGCCGACCGTGGCGGCCTCCGCCGCGTAGCGGGTGGCCTCCTTCACGTCGGCTCCGTCGATTCCCGCGCTGACCGCCGCCGCGACGGCCGCCGCACCGGCCAGCGCGACGCTCGTGTTGTGGGTCACCGAACTCGCCTCGACGACACTGTCGACGAGCGCGGTCAGGTCGCTCCCGGCCGTGATCCCGACCGGTGCGATCCGCATGGCGGCACCGTTGGTGTCGCCGTAGCGGCCGGCCGCCTCGACCGGCGCGCCCGCCGCGACGGCGGCCACCGCGCGCTTCGTCGATGGGCCGAGCAGGTCCAGCGATCCGCGGCGGCGCATCTCTTCCTCCCATTCCAGGAGGGATCGGGCCAGTACGACGGGGTCCACATGGCCGGCGCCGTCGATCAGCAGTCGCGCGAGGAGAAGGGCCTGCTCGGTGTCGTCGGTGACGGATCCCGCGGGCATGCCGGCCGCGAGGGGGTGATCGGGTGCCGCGGGAAGGAACCCGGTGAGCACGCCGTAGGCGTCCTTCACCTGTTGCCGGGAGAGCGACTGCGTCGGCATGCCGAGTGCGTCGCCGATCGCCAGGCCGTACAGGGTCCCGCTCGCGCGTTCCTCGGCCCGCGTCACGATTCGCTCCCGAACCGCAGGTGCAGTTGGAACCGCAGCGGGTCGAGCAGGCTTTCGACGTGTTCCACGAGTTCCCCTGTCGCGGTCCAGGAGACGCGGCGGGCCGTCAGGAACCACTCACCGGCCGGGCGTCCCAGTTCGGCGGCGTCCGTCTCGTCCAGGGGGCCGGCCGATACCCATTCCTCGCCGCGATCGGCGAGGAGTCCGACGGAGGCCAGGGTGGCGGTCAGCGATCCGCCGATCAGGCCGTGGGCGGGCAGGTCGAGCAGGCCGTCGACGCCGGGGATCCTGCTGCGCTCCAACGACACCGCCGGCCCATGTGTCAGCGTGCGCACGCGGTCGATGGCGAAGAACGACGGCGAGTCCACGCCCAGCCGCTCGGCGAGCTCCGGGTCGTCCACCCTCTCCAGGCGCAACAGCTTCGTCTCGGTGGACACGCCCTGGTCGGCCAGTGCTCTGGCCCAGCCCAGGCGGTCGTCGAGCGGCCGCCCGTCGAAGGTGACGAACGAGCCCCTCCCGGAGTGGGTGGCGATGAGGCCTTCCCTGCTCAACTCGGTCAACGCGGAACGGATCGTGTTGCGACTGACCGAGAACCGGGCCGCCAGCGCGTGCTCGCCGGGCAGCCGGCTGCCGCGCTTCAGCCGACCCGTACGGATCTCACGCGCCAGAGTCTCCGCGATGCTCTGGTGCTTGAGTACATGCACGTCGTCGGCCATGTCCACCCCTGTTCTCAAACCTGTCCAAACATGTTCAGCGCAGGCTACGCTCAGGAAGCCGGTTCGACAAGGGGGCGGCACCGGGGCCGGTGGGGTCCGGCCGGCCGCCAGGTGGGCGCTCCTAGGATTCACAGTTATCAGTTAGGCGCAATCGTCCCGGTCAGCGACTTATCCCATACCTATGCTGCGGAACGCCGACGGCGCCCGGGGCGAGCGGCGAGATATGAGATCGGAGCGGCCGTGCACGACTTCCTCCATACGTTCTTCGACTGGTCGGAGATCGCTGGCGTTCTGCCTTCACTCCTTGTCGAGGGACTGCGGAACACACTCCTGATCGCCGTACTGGCGATCATGTTCGGCCTGATCGGCGGCATGCTGTTGGCGGTTCTGCTGTTGTCGCGCAGGCGGCTGGTCCGGCTCCCGGCCCGGATCTACGTGGACGTGTTCCGGGGACTGCCCGCGATCGTGACGGTGAGCCTGATCGGCCTGGGACTCCCGGCGGCCGGTATCCGGCCGTTCGGACGCAGCCCGCTCGGGTACGCGGTCGTCGCCGTCGGCCTGATCTCCGCGGCGTACTGCGCGGAGATCTTCCGCGCGGGCATCCAGGCGGTGCCCGCCGGGCAGATGCAGGCGGGCCGCAGCCTCGGGATGTCCTACCTGAAGACGATGCGGCTCGTCATCGTGCCGCAGGGCGTGCGCAACGTCCTGCCCGCGCTGACCGGCCAGTTCATCGTGGACATCAAGGAGAGTTCCCTGGTCTACCTGCTCGGTCTCGGCGCCGGGCAGCGCGAGCTGTACTTCATCGCGCAGGAACGCCAGGCCGCCAGCTACAACGCGTCCGCGCTGGTCGCCGCGGGACTCTGCTACCTCGCCGTCACCATCCCGCTGACGTACCTCGTCAACTGGCTCGACCGGCGGATGAGAGAGGGCCGGCCCGTACAGGCGAGCGCGGAGGACCTGCGGCCCGAGCCGGCGCTCGCGGAAGGATCAGCATGATGACGACACCCGTCCGTCCTCCCGGCCCGGCGATCAGTGTCCGGGACCTGCGCAAGTCGTACGGCCGCAACGAGGTGCTGCGCGGCGTCACCTTCGACGTGACGCCCAGTGAGGTGCTGTGCGTCCTCGGCCCTTCCGGGTCGGGCAAGTCGACCATGCTCAAGTGCCTCAATCTGCTGGAGACGCCCACCGCGGGCAGCGTCGTCGTCGGGGGCATGACCCTCACCGACCCCGGCGTGGACATCGACGCCGCGCGAACCCGGATCGGGATGGTGTTCCAGCACTTCAACCTCTTCGGCCACCTCACCGCGCTGGACAACGTCACCCTCGCGCTCCGGCACGTCAAGAGGCTCTCCAAGGCTGAGGCGGAGGAGATCGGGCGCGCCCAGCTCGAGCGGCTCGGCCTCGGCCACCTGGCCCGTCACCGGCCCGCGAACCTGTCCGGTGGGCAGCAGCAGCGCGTGGCGATCGCGCGGAGTCTGGCGATGAGGCCCGAGGTGATGCTGTTCGACGAGGCGACCTCCGCGCTCGACCCCGAGCTGGTCAAGGAGGTGCTGGCGGTCATGCGCGAGCTGGCCGGATCCGGCATGACCATGGTCGTCGTCACCCACGAGATCGGCTTCGCTCGGGAGGCCGCCGACCGCGTGATCTTCATGGACGACGGGCTGATCGCCGCGGACGGCGCGGCCCGCGAACTTCTGGACGACCCGCCGAGCGCTCGCTTCCGCGAGTTCCTCGCGCAGGTCCTCTGATTCCCCCCAACCCCCGAAGGAAGAACGATGATCAGAAACCGGGTTCTCGCGGTCGGCGTGGCCGCCGCGCTGTCCCTCACGGCCTGTGGCGGCGGAGCCTCGAAGGACGACCCGTACGGCCTGGAGACCGCGGGCACGATCGAGGCGGCGGTCTCCACCGACCAGCCTCCGTTCGCGTCGGCGTCCAAGGCCGGCGCCCCGCAGGGGTACATCGTCGACATCACCAACGAGGTCGCCAAGCGGCTCAAGCTCAAGGTGAACTACAAGGCCAGCACGGTCCCCGCCGCGCTGCAGGGCCTGACCTCGGGACAGTACGACCTCGCCGCCAGCGGGCTCGGCGTCACCGCGGAACGCCAGAAGCAGGTGTCCTTCACCAAGGCGCTGTACTGGAGCACCACCGCCGTCGTCACGCGCACGGACGAGAGCGCGTCCCAGGTCACCGACTTCCGCGGCAAGCAGGTCGGCGTGGTGACCGGCACCGTGCAGGAGGCGTTCATCGCGCAGAAGATGACCGGCGCCCGGAAGGTCCAGTTCCCCAACCAGAACGCCGCCGTCTCGCAGCTGCTGTCGGGCAACCTCGACGCGTTCGTGGTCGGCGGTCCGGACGCCGAGGCCTACCTCAAGCAGTACAAGAAGCTGAAGATCGCTACCTCCGCACCGGTCGACCACCCGACCTCGATGGCGGTGCAGAAGAAGAACACCAAGTTCCTTCAGGCGGTCGACGCGCAGCTCACCGCGATGGTCGGCGACGGCACCTTCCTGCGGCTCTACAAGAAGTGGTTCACAGAGGCGCCGGCGGACGACCTCGTCTCCGTGTGGCCCGCGCTGAAGAGCCAGCTGGGGAGCTGAGCCGGCGACATGACATCGGTGAACACGGAGCCGGCGGCGGATCGGATCCCGCTGCCGGATGGGGGCTCGGTGTGGCGGCGGGTCGTACGGACCCCGATGCGCGACGGCGTCGAGCTGGTGGCCGACGTCTACACCACCGACCCGCGGCCGCGGCGGCGCCCGGTGCTCCTCGAACGCACTCCGTACGGGCGGCGGACCCGTCGCGAGTCGGACGGTCTCGGCCGCGACGGCCGGTCGATCATGCCGGACGAGTCCGCCGCCCACTTCGCCCGGCAGGGGTTCAACGTCGTACGGCAGGACTGCCGGGGACGCGGGGACTCCGGCGGGACGTTCGTGAAGTACCTCGGCGAGGCAGCGGACGGCTATGACACCGTGGAGTGGATCGCCGCGCAGGAATGGTGCGACGGACGGGTCGCCACCACCGGTGTCTCCTACTCCGCCCACACGCAGACCGCGCTCGCGGCGCTGTCCCCGGCTCACCTGGCGGCGATGTTCGTCGACTCCGGCGGATTCGCCAGCGCGTACGAGGCCGGGATCCGCATGGGCGGCGCCTTCGAGCTCAAGCAGGCCACATGGGCGTACCGGCACGCGCTGAACAGCGTCGCCGCCCAGCGGGATCCGGTCGTGGCCGCCGCCCTGCGCTCCCAGGACCTGCGCGCCTGGTTCCGCGCCACGCCGTGGCGGCGCGGCGCGTCGCCGCTCCGGGCGACGCCGGAGTACGAGGACTACCTGCTGCATCAGTGGGAGCGCGGCGCGTTCGGTGAGTTCTGGCAGCAGCTGGGGCTGTTCGGCCGGGGCTACTACGACCAGTTCCCCGACGTGCCGAGCCTGCACATGGTGAGCTGGTACGACCCCTACGTCCGGACGGCGGTCGAGAACTTCCAGCGGCTCGGCGCGGTCAAGTCCAGCCCCGTGTACCTCGTCGTCGGGCCGTGGACGCACGGCGCGCGCAGCGTCCGTCACGCCGGGGACGTCGACTTCGGCTCCGAGGCCACCCTCGACGGCAACCTCGCCGCCGACTACTGGGAGTTCCGCGCCCGCTGGTTCGCCCGGCACCTCGGCGTACGGCCGGATGACGCGGCGGCTCCCGAGGAGGAGCCGGCCGACCCGCCCGTCCGGTACTTCGTGATGGGCGGTGGCAGCGGGCGGCGAACCGCCGAAGGCCGCCTCGACCACGGAGGGCACTGGCGCACGGCCGGCGACTGGCCACCGCCGGAGTCGACCCGGCTGCGGCTGTACCTGCGGCAACGGGGGGAACTGAGCACCGAGCCGCCGGTCGAGGGCATCGACGACAGGCTGGAGTACGACTTCGACCCCGCGCACCCGGTACCGACGATCGGCGGGCAGATCACCTCGGGCGAGCCGGTGATGGTGGGCGGGGCGTTCGACCAGACCCCGACGGAGACGACCTTCGGCTGCGAGCCCCCGTACCTCCCCCTGGCGAGCAGGCCTGACGTGCTGGTGTTCCAGAGCGAGCCCCTCGAGCGGGACTTCGTGCTGGCCGGCCCCGTGGAGGTGCGCCTGTCGGTCTCGTCGAGTGCGCCGGACACCGACTTCACGATCCGGCTGATCGACGTGCATCCGCCGAACGACGACTATCCCAACGGCTACGCGATGAACCTGACCGACGGGATCCTGCGCTGTCGCTACCGTGACTCCTACACGGAACCGTCGCCGATGCGGCCGGGCCAGGTGTACTCGATCGCCGTGACGGCGCCGGACACCGCCAATCTCTTCGCGGCGGGGCACCGGATCCGGCTGGACGTGTCCTCCAGCAACTTCCCGCGCTTCGACGTCAACGCGGGAACGGGCGGGCCGGAGGCCACGGAGCGGCGGCGCGTGGTGGCGATCAACACCGTCCATCTCTCCCCGGAACACCCCTCGTGGCTGTCGGTGCACGTTCTCCCGGAGTGAGTCGGGACCGTGCCGGTCCGCACCCTAATATGCAGCCGTGGTGGTAACGCTCGACGTCGACGAGGCCCTGCCCGTGCACTTCACGGCCGGGGCCTCCCCGCTGTCCGAGCTGCTGGCCTGCCTGCACACGCTGGCCGAGCCGGAGCACCACCCGGAGTCGAGAGTGTGGCTGGCATCGACGCGGGAGCGACTACCCGAATCCATCGTCCAGCGGCTGAACCACTACGCCCCGCTGTGGGCGCGGTACCGCTGCCGGCTGCTGTTCCCGCTGCGCGCGCCGCTGGACCGCGATCTGCCCACCGAGCTGCGCACCCTGTCCCGTCTCGACGAGCGGATGTTCGTCTCGCTCGCGGCGAGCGGGATCCGCGGAACGAGCTTCGAAGGCGCCGACGACCTGTACGACGCCGCGCGGCAGCAGGCCTTCATCAGGGCCAGCGAGCGCCACTCCTTCTCGCGCGGCGAACTCGCGCGCGCTCTGATCGACGATCCCGACGCGTTCCGCGCCGGACTGGTCGAGACGCTCGAAAGCTGTGTGGACGCCTTCTTCGAGGCCGAGTGGCGGCGAGTCGGCCCGCACCTGAAGGACACGGCGGCGCGGGTGCGCGGCCAGCTGCGCCGGGATCCGCCGGCCACCGTCCTGGCCTCGGTCACCCCGACGGCCAGTGTCACCGAGCGGCCGGTGCGCGTTCGTTACGACAAGCTGCAGTCGGCGTTCGGCAAGGTCAGCGACCATGGTTGCTTCCTCGTTCCCACTCTGCACGGCTGGCCGCACCTCATCCTCAAGCTGGACCCCGGCCTGCCGTTCGTCGTGCATTTCGTGGGCGGTGACTGGGAGCAGCGCCCTTCGGTCCCGCAGTCCCTGATCCGGGACCGGCTCGCCGCCATCGCCGAACCCGGCCGCTTCGAAATGTGCCGTCACCTGCTCGGCGAGCCGATCACGACATCCGAGCTGGCCGTCCGGATGGGCATCTCCGAGCCTCAGGTCTCCCGGCATCTGAAGCGCCTGCGCCAGGTCGGTCTGGTCACCTCACGCCGGGAGGGCCGCATGATCTACCACCGCCTGCACGCCCAGCTGCTTCTGGGACTGGGCTCCGACGTGCTGACGACGATCATGCGTTGACGTTGAGCGGACGCGGCGAGGCGACGCCGCCGAAGCCCCGGCGGACACTACATCAGCCCCGCGTCGTTCCGGCCGTCCCATGAGACATGGAGCACGGTGACGTCGCCATGAGGCCACGGGTGGCCATGGTCGGCGGGCACCACTTGCAGGTCGTTACGAAGGTGATCGTGCAGGCGGCCGGAGTTCAGGATGCCGGGCGAGAGCCGGGCTCCGTCGCTGCTGACGACGATCTCCTCGACCGGGCCGAATTCCCCCGAGGCCGGCTTCAGCTCGGCGAACGCCCCCACGGACGGGTTGTTCCACGCGTCAGGCGAGCCGAGAAGCGCCTCCTGCGCGGACCAGCGCTCACGGTCACCCGCACCTGGATGTTCGCGCAGCCAGCCGTCCCAATCGCGTCGTGCCGCCTGCGTCAGCGCGTCGCCCGCCACGGAGCGCCAGGAGCGCTCGCGAAGCCATACCTCGCTGTCCGCGCTGATGACCCACCGTCCGGACGGAGAGGTCATCGACAGATCGACGACCGCGCACGTCGCCATGGGCTGCCGGAACGGACCGCGTGAGGGAACGTGCAACCGGCGATGAGCCGCCTCGATCCCGTCCAGGGCGCTTGGGCGGCGCCGGAGTCCGGCCGCGAGGGTGTCAACGGCGTGGTGTCCCATTTCGGCGGCGTCCGCGCCGTTGTTCGCGTTCACCGCCGCGTCCATCACCGCGACGCGGAGCATCGTGTTCGGTAGAGGAGAGACAACATAGTGGTCCAAGCTGGATGCGCCTGGGTGGATCGGCTCAGCCCACACGGATATTCGCCAGGGACCGTAACGCAGTTCTCCACGCACTGGTGACCAGCCCGGCACCTTACGCATGTCGTGGACCGCCGGCGCAGGCTGTGCCGTCATGGCCATGTGATCCTCACCTTCCCTCGACATGAACACCAGGTGACTACTGTCCGGCCGGGAGGTATATGGGCACACGACCGTCCGGGAAGCCTCGGCGCGCGGCTGAAAAAGCGTCTACTGCCATAGGCGCATGGCCAGGATTCGGCCCTTCGTCGAGGCGCGTCAGGCGCGGCTCGGCGCCGCCGCGGTCAGGCGAGGAGGCGGTCCACGGCGACGTGCAGGTCGGCCGGCGCCGTGACGCCCACGGCTCGGACGATGTTGCGCTCATCGACGAGCACGTTCGTCGGGACTCCGCGGATACCGACCCGGGCCGCGTACGTGCCGGTCTCGTCCAGCAGCACGGTTCCTTCGATGCCCCACACGCTCGCGAAGTGGCTTGCTTCGCGGCGGGCGTCCCGGCTCTCCCACACGTTGATGCAAATGATCTCCGGCCCCGACGGCGGCCCGTGCCGGCTTCCACGACGCAGTCGCCGGGCCCGTACTCGACCCGGATCCGGTGGGTCTCGGCGCCGGTTTCGGTGTCGAGCACGCTGATCGTGCCGGCCCCCCGGTTGCACGCGTACACCCGGCGGCCGTCGCGGGAGGCGGCCAGGCCCACCGGAGCCCGCTCGACCGGGAACCGCCCGCCGATCCGCCCGTCGGTGAGTGAGAGCAGCGTGACCGTGTTGTCCAGCGAGTTCGCCACGTACAGCCGGTCGAACGCCGTGTCGACGATGACCTTGCAGGGTCCACGTCCCACGGGGATCCGACCGAGCGGGCGCAGGGTGGTCGAGTCGAAGACGGTGAGCGACGCGGCCATGAAGTTCGCGCAGTATCCACGGCCGCGCCGCAGGTCGACCGCGATGGCCTCCGGTCCCATGCCGACTCGCAGGTGCGCCAGGACACGATGAGTTCGATCGAGCCCGCACGACGCACCTGCCACCGGCTCCCCGGCGTCCATAGGGCTACGCGTAGCCCGCCGTGCGGCACCGAAACAGGGCCGCACGCAAAAGGAAGGACGATCGTCGGCGATGCGCCGTGTCCGGCCCGGCGCCAAGGAAGCGGATCCGGTCGCGCGTTCGGCGTCCTTCACGGTGTTCCGGGAAGAACGGTGACGGCCGGCCGCCGGTGGGGGCTGATGCCACTCGGGGCCGACCGTCACGGCTGAACCGGCGGACCGGTCAGGCGGTGGCCTCCACCAGGGCGTTGACCTCCGGGAGGACGGCGTCCGAGACCTGGATCCGTCGTTCGATCAGCCCGTTGGCGTAGAACAGGTCGGCGGCCCGCTGCTGTTCGGCGATGAAACCGTCGTCGACGGGGCGCAGCCCCCATGGCCGGGTGCGGAGCGCGTGCTCCCAGGCATCCAGATCCCCGCCGTCGTCGGCGGCGAACAGTTCGGCGGCGGCACGCGGGTTCTCGCCGGTCCAGGCGTCGGCCTCCTGGAGCGCGGCGACGATCGCGGCGAGTTCGTCCCCCCGCTCGGTGGCGAAGGACCGGCTCGTGAACCAGAGCGATCGGTGGCTGAACAGCCCGTCCGTCTCGATCACCGTACGGACCGGTGCCCGCTCCTCGACCTCGGTGAGGTACGGGTAGGAGCCGACCCAGGCGTCGACCTTCCCGTTCAGGAAGAGCTCCGCGGCGTTGCCGTAGGCGTCGACCGGCTCGATGTCACTCCACGTCAGCCCGGCCTGTTCCAGGGCGAACAACAGCAGTGTGGTCTGCCAGGACCCGTGACCGAGCGCGACCCGGCGGCCCTTGAGGTCGCGCGGTGTGGTGATCGGTGAGTCCGCCGGCACGACGAGCCGGCCGTTCTCGACGCGCGGTCCGGAGACGGCGACATAGACGACGTCGTGGCCCTTGGCCTGGGCGGTGACGGGCGGTGTCGATCCGGTGCCGATGAAGTCGTATCCGCCGTCGAACAGGTGGTCGCCGTGGGCCGAGGGCAGGCCCTCGGTGGGCGCCGGTCGCTCGCCGGCGGGCAGGGACCGCAGATCGACCCACTGGACGTCGGGGATGGCACGTTCCAGGATGCCGCGGTGCCGTAGCACCCACAGCGAGTTGTTCTGCGGGAAGAAGCCGACGCGCAGGCTCATGACAGTCGTCCTTTCAGCAGGGGCAGTACGTGGCGGCCCACCCGGCGGGCCTCTTCCAGATGGGGCACCCCGGCGAGGATGAAGGCGTCCACGCCGAGGCCGATCAGTTCGTCCAGACGCTCGGCGACCTGGTGGTAGTCGCCGACGAGCCCGAACAACGGACCGGGCCGGAGCCGGTTGAAGCCGCCCCAGACGTTGGGCTGGACCTCCAGGTCGCGGAAGGAGTCACCGGCTCCGGCGGTGAAGGCCTGGCCGCGCCGCCAGCCGACCGACTCGCTCGCCTGCGGTGTCCGCTCGGCCTCGCCGATCCACTCCCATCCGCGGCGGATCTCCTCCCATGCCTCCTCCTCGGTCTCCCGTGCCAGGACGTCGACCCGTACCGCGAACTTCGGCGGCGTGTCGGCGTGCCTGCGGACGAGGTCGAACTTCTCGGCCAGGGCGTCGAACGGTTCCAGCCAGGACAGGTAGTGATCGGCGTGGCGCCCGGCCGCGGCGATGGCGGCCGGCGAGGAGCCGGAGAAGTAGATCTCCGGGAACGGCTGGCCGCGCAGTTCCTCGGGCAGCACCGCGCCCTCGACCCGATAGAAGCGGCCGTCGTGGTCGTACGGGCCGTTCCACACGCCCTTGAGGACGTCCAGGAACTCCGAGGTCCGGGCGTAGCGATCATCGTGCTCGACCTTGTCGCCCCACCAGAGCTGCTGAGGCCCGCCACCGCCGGAGATGATGTTGTAGACCACACGGCCACCGGTGGCGGCCTGCAGGCTCGCCGACATCCGGGCCGCCTGCACGGGGTGCAGGAACCCGGGCTGAAAAGCGATCATGAAGCGGTACGCGCGGGTCTCCCGGGCGAGCGCGGCCGCCGCGGCCCATGGATCGTCCGTCTGCGGGAAGGACGGCATGAGGCCACCGACGAACCCGGACTGCTCGGTCGCCCACACGACCTCGGACATGTAGTCCAGCGGCCCGTACCCGTCCGGCCCGCCCTCCCGCCTACCGGGACCGAGGCTGCCCGGCAGGTACGGCCCGAAGCCGCCGCGGGTGATGTCGCCCAGCCGCAGGGCCGGGGCGTCGCCCTCCATGGCGATCCGCCAGTAGATGTCAACCGGCATGCTCGATCTCCTTCTCCAGCAGCGGCAGCACGCGCTGCCCCAACCGGTAGGTGTCCTCCGCGGGAGCGGCCAGGTCGAGGAGGAACTCGGTGATGCCGCGCTCGCGATGGCGCCGGATCTCGTCGGCGAGTTCGCGTTCGGCCCGGTCGGTGGCGGCGAGCGGGGCGGGAACCGCGAGGTGTACGGCGGGTGCGACGCCCTCGGGGACCAGGGCCGGATCGTCCCCGGGGTCGAGGACGTGGACGTCGGCGTGGCGGGCCGACAGTTCCAGGGCCGGCGCGGACGTGCCGGACAGGTACACGCGTGGGAACGGCCGCGGCGTCCGCGAAGGGGGCAGCCCGCCGTCGAGCACCTGGAAGTACTCGCCCTCGTAGGTGTATCCCCGCCGGTCCCAGACGCCCTTGGCGATGGTGAGGAACTCGTCGGCGCGCGCGTAGCGAGCCGGTCCTTCGAGGAAGTCGCCGTGGGCGCGGGCCACCGCGCGGTCCAGGTCGACGAGGAGACGCCACCCGAGCCGCGCGCCGGTGTACCGCTGCAGCGACGCCGACAGCTTCGCCGCGTAGACCGGGGTCGCGATCGCGGGATGGAACTCGGCGATCACCTCGATGTGCCGTGAGTCGCGCAGCAGCTCGGCCGCCACGATCAGCGAGTCGCGACCGCAGGGGTCGAACGGCACCAGCGCGCCGTCCCATCCGGCCAGTTCCGCGCCGCGGCCGACCAGGTGGTGTTCGCCCTGATGGCCGGGCGGACGCAGGTCGGTCACGACCTCGGGCAGCACCACCGGGGTGCGGCGACGGGTCGGCACGACCACGTGGAAGCGGGTCATCTCACTGCTCCTTCCGAGGCCGTCGGCATCGGCCGGTGATCCGATTCGCCGTGTCGTACGGGTGGCGCTCCGCCGCCCTCCGGCGCCGCCGCCTCGCGAACGCCGAGATCGGCGAGCAGCCGGCGGCGCAGCGCCGTGAAGGACGGGTCGGTGACGTCCCGGGGCCGGTCCCCGGTGACCGTCTCGTCCGTGACGAGGCTTCCGTCCTTGAGCACGGCGACCCGGTCGGCGAGCCGGACCGCCTCCTCCACGTCGTGGGTCACCAGCAGCACGGCCGGCCGGTGGGTGCGGACGAGCTCGCCGACGAGGTCCTGCATCCGCAGCCGGGTCAGCGCGTCCAGGGCGGCGAACGGCTCGTCGAGCAGCAGCAGCTCGGGCTCCCTGACCAGGGCACGCGCCAGCGCCACGCGCTGGGCCTCCCCGCCGGACAGAGTGTGCGGCCAGGCCCGCGCGTGCTCGGCCAGGCCGACCTCGGCCAGGGCCCGCAGCCCCCGGTCCCTGACCTCCGCCGTACGCTTCAGGCCGACGAGCACGTTCCCGAGAACGCGTTTGGACGGGATCAGCCGGGGTTCCTGGAAGACGATGGTGCGGACCTTCGGCACCAGCACGGTCCCCGAATCCGGGCGTTCCAGCGCGCCGAGGATCCTGAGCAGCGTCGTCTTTCCCGTTCCGCTGGCGCCCAGCAGCGCCACGAACTCTCCCCGCCGGATGTCGAGGTCCAGGCCGTCCAGCACCGAGCGGGGGCCGAAGGTCCGGCGCAGCCCCTCGACGTGTACCGCGACGCTCATCGTGCCTCCCCTCGCGGGCGCCAGGGCATCAGCACCCGTTCGGCGCCGCGTGCGACCAGGTCGGCGACCAGCCCGAGCAGCCCATAGATCAGGACGCAGACCGACAGGATGTCCGTGCGCGAGAAACTCTGCGCCTGGGTCATCAGGTAACCGAGTCCGGAGGTCGAGTTGATCTCCTCGGCGGCGATGAGGGCGATCACGCTGAGCGTCATGGACAGCCGGAATCCGGCCAGCAGTGACGGCAGCGCCCCGGGCAGCACGACCTCCCGTACGGTCGCCCAGCGGCCGAGCCCGAAGGAGTCCATCGCCTCCACCAGCCGCCGGTCGACGGACCGTACGCCGCTCGCCGCGGACACGTACATCGGGAACGTGGTGGCGACCGCGATGAGGATCACGCGGGCCGTCTCGCCGATGCCGAACCAGACCATGAACAGCGGCACCAGCGACAGGAACGGCAGCGCCCGCAGCAGTTGCAACGGCGAGTCGAGCAGTTCCTCTCCCAGCCGGGAGAAGCCGGTGATCACCCCCAGGACGAGTCCGGCGGTGAGTCCGCAGGCCAGGCCCAGCACGGCTCTGGTGAGGGAGACCCGGAGCGCGGCGGTGAGCTGACCGTCGGCCCACAGTTCCCGGGCCGCCTTGGCGACGGTCGCCGGCGAGGCGAGTACGTCCGCGCTCAGCACCCCGGTGGCCGAGGCGATCCACCACGCGGCGACCAGCGCCACCGGCCCGGTGACGCGCAGGCTGAGCGTCAGGCCACGCCGGCGTGGCCGCGAAAGGCGGGGCCGCGGCGCGACCAGTCCGGGGTAGGCGACGCTCACGACCCGCTCCCGGCGAGGGACAGGACGTGGGGCTGTACGTTCACCGTCGTCGGGATGATCTTCTGCTCGGCGAAGAAGCGAGCGACCTCTCCGAAGTCGTTCACGTTCGACGAGCCGATCCGGTCCGGCGCGGCGGTCTGCGCGAGATCCTGGACGGTCAGTTGGCGCGCGGTGCCGCTGACCGCCTGCGGCCCCGCGTCGGTGAAGACGTTGATGTAGGAGGCCGGATTCTGGGCCTGCCGCCCCCCGGCGTCGTGCAGGTACTGGTAGAACGCCTGGACGACGGCGGGATGCGCGTCGGCGAAGCCGTTGCGCACGGCCCAGACCGAGTAGTTCTGGGAGCCGATCTGCCCGCCGCTGACCAGGAAACGCGCGCCGGTCGAGGCGATCTCGGGGATGGAGTAGGTGGACCAGACGGCCCACGCGTCGACCTGACCGGAGTTGAAGACCGGTGCCGTCTGCGCCGGGTTCAGGTAGACACGGGTCACCCGGTCGGCCGGAATCCCCGCCGAGGCCAGCGCCTTCAGCAGCAGGTACTCGGCGGTGCCGCCCTTGTTGACCGCCACCTTCTTACCGGCGAGGTCGCGCACCGAGGCGATCGGCGAGCCCTTGCGGACCAGGATCCCCTCTCCGGTCTTGTTCGGGGCGATCTGCGCGAACAGCTTGAAACCCGGATGCTGGGCGAGCGCGGCGATCGCCGAGGTGATCGAACCTTGCGCGACGTCGAGCTTGCCGGCGTCGAGTTCCTGCGCGGCGGGTGCGAACGGCCCGGAGCTGCCGGTCCAGGCGACCTTGGCGCGCACGGCGGCGAGCGCCTTGGCCAGGCTGCCGTCCTTCTTGCCCAGCGCCAGCACCCCCGCGTTGCCGGGGTCGGGGATCCTGATGGTGACGGTCGAGTCGCTCGCCGAGTCGTGCTTCGACGAGCCGCCGCACCCGACGGCGGTCAGCAGGAGGGCGAGGGCTCCGGCCAGCGGGGCGACGAAGAGGCGTGTCATGGCTGTTCCTCGGTGATGAAGGGGAGGCGGGCGGTGAGCGCGCGCGCCTCGGTCAGGGGTGCGGGGTCGGCCCAGGCGGTGACGTCCACCGGGGCGTCGTGGAATCCGTGGCGGCGCAGAAAGTCCTCTTGCTCGGCCAGCAGGGCGAGGCGGTCGTCGTCGAGGGTCGCGTGCAGGTGGCGGTGATAGTCGCCGCGGTAGGCGGCGGCCACTCCGACCGGTCCCGAGCCGGTCTCCGCCTGCAGGATCCGCCCGACCTCGACCGCGTGGTCCTTGGCCCAGTCGGCGGCCCCCAGCAGTACGGCGAGGAACCGGACGACCAGCTCCGGATGGTCGTCCAGCAACCGCTGGTCGACGGTGATCGGGCGAGGGGTGCCGTTGTTGATCCGCGACCGGGGGTCCGGGAGCGCGTCCAGATCGATGGCCACCTCGGCGCCGTATCGCGCGGCGGTCTCCACGGCCACCGCGCCCTTGGTGTAGACGGCGTCCACTCGCCCGTCGCGCAGCGCGGCCAGCTCGGTCTCCCATTGACCGGGCCGGTCGCCTGCGAGTTCGACCAGCTCACAGTCGTCCAGGCTCAGCCCGGCCTGCCCGAGGGCGCCGTCGAAGCCGCGCAGCGCCATCGCCCGCCAGAAGTCGATCTCTATCGCGCGACGCGGGACGGCCAGCCGGCGCCCCTTGAGGTCCGCCGGGCCCTCGATCCCCGAATCGGGCCGCCCCACGATGACCTGCCGTTCCTCGATCCACGTCAGGCCGATGAGCCGGGTCGGCGCGCCGTTCGAGCGGGCCCAGAGCGCGGGGACGTTGCCGCCCTCCCGGATCAGGGTGGCGAGGCGATGCCGGAAATGCTCGCCGCGTACGCCCTCGGCGTCGGCCTCCTGCAGGGAGCGGACGGTGACGCCGTCCCGGGCGAACTCGGCGGTGAGCCAGCCGCGGTCGGCGGCGATTCCGGTGGCCGTGGGCACGGGACAGCGGGTGAACCAGAGCGTGGTGGGAGGAGCGGTGACCATGACCGCGAGGATTCACTACTTTTCCTACCTATTCAACATAGATCCCACGATGTGGGAAGATCTCTCCTAAGTCCCGTGAGTACGCGCACCGTGTCGCTGGGACATGAGGAGATGGTTGCTGCGATGTGGGCAGGTCGCCGATGCCCGTGACCAACGGATCCGCGGGCGCTCAGGCGGTGCAGCGGGCCCTGAACGTGCTCGAGTGCTTCCGCGACAACGCGCAGGCGCTCAGCGCCTCCGACATCGCCCGCCGGCTCGGTCTCAGTTCCTCCACCGCGCACCGTCTCGCGCAGGCCCTGGCCGGGGCCGGCTTCCTCGAGCGGGACCTGCTCACCGCGCGGTACCGGCTGGGGCCGGCCGTCCTCGAACTCGGCCTGCTCTCCTACCACCAGCGCGGGCTGCATCAGGTCCTGCCGGAGCTGGACCATCTGTCGGAGCTCACCGGTGCCACCGTCGACCTGGCCATCCGCAGCGGGCGACACGCCGTCCTGGTCGCCGGCGGCACCGTACGGCGGAGTTCCGCCGGCGTCGGACTGCGCCGCCCGCTCTACTCCACCGCGCTGGGCAAAGTACTGCTGGCCTGGGCGCGTCCCGGCGACGACGACATGTCCGACGTCGGCCCGCTCCGCCCGCTGACCGACCGCACCATCGTCGACCCGGCCCGCCTGCGCGCCGAGATCGACCGAGTACGGGCGCGCGGTTACGCCCTCAACGACGGGGAATCCGCCGAAGGCGTTCGCACGGTCGCCGTTCCGCTGCTCGACCGCACCGGGTACGTCCGCTTCGCCCTCGCCGTACGCTCGACCCCCGAGGTGATCAGCGACGCCCACATCCCATGGCTCCTCACCAGGGCCAGAGCCTGCGTCCGGGCCTTGGAGGTGCTCCTGCTCACCCCTGCCGAACGCGGCCACGCCGATCCGGAGCCGACGCACTGAGCCGCCCGGCCATGATCAGGTACGGATCGTCAACGGACCTGGCAAAAGCCCCTGAGGCGCGGCCGTACGGCGGGGTGGACGTGATGACGTCGATCTCTGAGTCGAACTCACAAGGAGCTCAGATGATCAAATCGCTCGGCCGATGCGCCGCCGCCGTCGCGACGGCGGTGCTCGCGGCCGGTGGCCTCGGCGCCGCATGGCAGACGACCGCGCGGGCCGCCGCGTTCTCCGCGGCGTTCACCTGCAACATCGGCGACCTCGGGCAGACGGCGGCCGTCCTCAACGGCTGGCTGACCCCGCCCGGGAACACCTACGACGGGCCGGCGCGCTTCTGGCTGCACATCTCGAACCTGAACCTGCAGGCGCCGTTCCCGATCGACTCGTGGAGCGGGGCCGCCTGGGTCAACGTCACCGGCGCCGAGAACGCGACCTTCCAGGTGACCGGCTCCGGGGGCGCGGTCCCGGAGCAGGGCGCGCTGGCCGGCGACCTGGCCGGCGACTGGGCGCCGGCCGTGGCCGGAACCCACCTGCTGAGCGTCGGCGGCCTCGAGATCACCGCCAACAGCCCGCAGGCCGGCAGCGTCGCCGTCCAGTGCGTGCCGAACGGCACACCGATGGCCGAGGTCCTCCAGGTCGCCGCTCCGTACCGCGGGCAGTGGGTCCACCCGCCGGTTCCGCTCTTCCACGTCGGACCGTGGTATCGCCCGGGCATGATCCTCCAGCGCCCCGTGTGGGTCCGGCCGGGCTGGAATCGTCCCGGCTGGAACGGCCCCGGCTGGTACCACCCGCCGGTGTACAACCGGCCGGTCGGCCCGGGAGGCGGCTGGTACCACCCCGGCCCGATCCACCACGGCGGCTGGTCGCGCCACCGCTAGTCCGAGGTCTCCGGGTCTCCTCGGCGACAAGATCTTTTATGCTCGGCTCGCGGCGCCGGAGCAGTCGCCGAGGATCGGACAGGAGCGGACATTGGCCAAGACCTATCGCGTAGGAACCGGCACCAGGTTGGTGAACCTCGTCTTCCGGGTGATGACCCGCCTCGGCCTGGGCAAGGGCTATCGGCACGTGCTGACCGTCCGGGGCAGGAAGACCGGCCAACCGTATTCCATCCCGGTCGACGTCATGCGGAACGGCGGTCAACGATGGCTGGTGGCCGCCTACGGCATCGCCAACTGGGTGCACAATGCCCGTGCGGCAGGGGAGGTGCAGATCGCCCGAGGCCGTTATCGAGAGACCTTCCGCGTCGCCGAGCTGACTCCCGAGGACAGCGTTCCGGTTCTCCGGCAGTACCTGCGCGAGGTGCCCGTCACCCGCGCGTACTTCGACGTCACGCTCGACTCGACCGACGAGCGGTTCGCCGCCGAGGCGGCTCGCCATCCGGTGTTCCAGCTGCTACGACCTGGCGACTGATCCGTACCGGCTGACCAATAAGCTCGACCGGGCACCGTGCGCACGCGGGCGGGCCGCGATCACTCAGCCGAGCGGAAAGAACCATGTCCCATTCATGCTGCGCCCCCGGCCGCGAGCCGGAGCGGACCCCCGTGGTCGCGGTTCCACGGTCGCCGGTGCCTCGCCACCGGCAGATGATCGGGCTTCCCGGCGGCTCCTTCCTGATGGGCACCGACGACCGGGAGGGCTTCCCGGCCGATGGTGAGGGCCCGGTCCGCCGGATCGAGCTGAGCCCCTTCCACATCGACGCCACAGCGGTGACGAACGCACAGTTCGCCGGGTTCGTCAAGGCGACTGGATACGTCACCGACGCCGAGCGCTTCGGATCCTCCTTCGTCTTCGAAGGCTTCCTGAACGCGGACCTGAAGCGCGTCTCACCGGCGGTCGACGCCGCTCCCTGGTGGCGCGCCGTCACCGGCGCCTTCTGGAAGCACCCTGAGGGGCCCGGCTCGTCCATCACCGCCAGACAGCACCACCCTGTCGTGCACGTCTCCTGGAACGACGCGCAGGCCTACTGCGCCTGGTCGGACACCCGGCTGCCCACCGAAGCGGAATGGGAGTACGCGGCGCGGGGCGGCCTGGAGCAGCGCCGCTATCCGTGGGGGGACGAGCTGACACCCGGAGGACGGCACCTGTGCAACATCTGGCAGGGCGACTTCCCGGTCCGCAACACCGGCGAGGACGGCTACCTCGGCACCGCGCCGGCGAAGTCCTTTCCGCCCAACGGCCACGGCCTGTACAACGTCGTCGGCAATGTCTGGGAATGGTGCGCCGACTGGTTCAGCGTCCGCTTCCACCGCACCGGCCCGCGGAGGGATCCGGCCGGACCACCCGACGGCGCCGACAAGGTGATGCGCGGTGGCTCGCACATGTGCCACGCGTCGTACTGCAACCGGTACCGCGTGGCGGCCCGTTCCGCCAACACTCCGGACAGCTCCGCGGGGAACATCGGCTTCCGCGTCGCACGTGGCCGACCGCAGGTCGTCGGCTCCGTCCCTACCGAACCCTCCTGGCCGACCGGGCGGTGAGAGCCGCCATCGCCTCGTGAACCCGGCCGGTGGCGCGGGAGGCCACCGGCCGGAGCGGTGCGTCAGTCGCGGTAGGTGTGGAGGTAGTCGAACCGGGCGACGGCCCCAGACGTGTTCATCGAGACCAGGCCGATCCTGAGCCTGCCCTTGATCGGCAGCGTCCATACGCCGTTCTGGACCCAGTGTTCGCCGTCCCTGCTGGTCGCGGCGCGCACCTCGTTCTCGTTGTGCGTCACGTCGGCGTGGTACGAGAGCCGCAGCCACATGGTGTCGGCGGTGGGACCGCCGAACATGGGAGCGTTGGCCACGGCGGTCGGCGGGGTGGTCGTGGGCTGCTCGCCCTCTTTGCCGAACTCGCTCACCTGGAGAACGGCGCCGTTGCCGTTCTGCAGCGGGAGTGCCGAATGCACCATCTTGAACCAGCGATCGTCGTTCTCGTACAGCACGATGCCCGCCTGCTGGGCCGGCCGGTCCGGCGCGAACCGGATCTTCGTCTCGACGGTGTAGTCGCCGGCCGGCGCGTCGCGCAGCAGGACCGACGCGCGGTTGTCGCCGAGGTACAGGTCCCCGTCCTGACTCGGCCACGACAGCGTGCCATCCGTCATGGTGATCCCGGCGGCGGGGCCGCGCACCCACTGCCACGGCGAGTCGCCGGTCGTGCCGGGGACGGTCGTCCCGTCGAACTCGTCGCTGTAGGCCGGGAGGAGCGCCCCGGGTTCCGGCTCGGGCGCCCGTTGCGTCACCGGCGTGTACAACGCCGTCGCGCCCACATTGTCGGCGGCCGCGCCGTCGCCGCGCGCGGCAGCGCCCACCGCTCCGGCCCGCACCGCGGCCCGGGGCAGATCGCGACTCTGCCGGGCCGACGCGTCGCGCAGCCGGTCGCCGCTCACCTGCACGGTCATCCGGCTGCCGCGCACCTCGACCGTCACGTTGTGCCACGTGTCGAACCGGAAGCCGGCCGCCAGGGGCGTCACCGACTCACCACGGCTTCTACCGCCGATCACCACATCGGTCACCAACGCGCCGCGGCTCGCGTCGAGCCACGCGACGACGTGATTCTCGCGGTTGACGTAGCCGATCGTCAGCCCGGCCGCGCCGGTTCCCGAGGTCACCCGCAGGTCCGCCTCCGCGCGCAGCCGGGCCGGTGCCCGGCCGGCCGACACCAGGTACGCGTCGCCGTCGTGGGCCGCGCGCCCGTGCCCGGCCGGGGTCGCGCCGTCGGCGCCGTGGGTCGCGTACCCGTGACCGTCCGGGTCGTCGGCGAGCCGCCAGCCGACCGTTCCGGCGCCCTCGGCGTGCCAGCCCGCGAGGGAGCCGTCGTTGAACGCGCCGCCGGCGCTCCAGGTCATCACCGGTCCGGGCTGCTCGCCTCCGGACGGTCCGGCTCCGGCCCGGACCACCGGCCAGCCGTCGATCCAGTCCAGCCGGTCGATCAGCATCGGCCGTCTGGTCAGCTTGAGGGTGCCCTGCGCGGCCGGTCTCAGGTCGGGATCGTCGGACGGTATCCCGTGGTAGACCAGCCAGTCCTGGCCGGACAGGTCGGTCTGGATCCCGTTGTGGCCCGGTCCGATCCACCGGTTGCCGTTCGCCCCCACGACGATGCCGCCCTTGGATGTCAGGGACATGAGGTCGACGCCTTCGGGGTCGGTGAACGGTCCCGTCGGGCTGGTGGCGCGGCCGACCTTGACCTGGTAGCCGCTGTAGGCGCCGGAGCAGCACCCGGCGTCGGAGTAGAACAGGTAGTAATAGCCGTCTCGCTCGACGACATATCCGCCCTCGACCCGGCGCCCCCGGGCGACCTGGGTGACCGGGCCTTCGACGCGGGTCAGCGCGGCGTTCATCTTCGCCACGCAGATGGTGTCGTAGCTGCCCCAGTACATGTACGGGGTGCCGTCGGTGTCGGTGAACTGGGCCTCGTCGATGTTGCCGGTGGGACAGCCGCTCGGTGAGGGGAGTACCGCTCCCGCGTCGCTCCACGGTCCGGTGGGGGTGGGCGCCGTCACCAGGCCCACGGTGTTCCGGCCGGGCACCGCGAAGTACAGGTAGTACCGGCCGTCGACGTAGCGGATGTCCGGAGCCCACAGCCGCGAGTGGTCCTGCCAGGCGGGCTGGGTGGCCGGGGTGAAGACCTCACCGGCGTACTGCCAGTGCGTCATGTCACTGGAGCGCAGGATCGGCAGCATGCGCTCACCGTCCTCGCCCTTGCTCTGGAAGACGGGGTTCTGCGTGCCGTATGCGTACCAGAGCCCGTCCTTGCCGCGGATCATCGTCGGGTCGGGGAAGGTGTCGACCACGCCTGCCGTCACCGGGTTGGCGTAGGTGTTCCGCGCCGGGGCCGGCGTCGCCTGCGTGGCCGGGGCGGTCGCACCGGCCGGAGGCGCCGGTGCGATGGTGAGCAGGCCGGCCAGAACGGCGGCCAGGCCCAGCCCGGCGGTGAGTCTGCCCGTCATGTGGTCGTACCCTCCGTTTCGAAGGCGCTCAACGTGGGGTCGTAGTCCGAGGCGCCGATGTCGTACATCGGCGTCATCCAGTGGTAGAAGTTGTCGCCGCGCTCGCGGAGGAGGTCGTAGAGCCTGCGCATCAGGCGCCGCCGGACCGGGCGCAGTTCCGGATGCGCGTACCGGTTGACGAGCTCGTGTGGATCGGCCACCAGGTCGTACAGCTCGTTGACCGACTCGGGATTGACGACGAGCTTGTAGCGGTCGTCGCGGATCATCCGCTGCGGGTAGGGGAAGTGGTGGCCGTGGAACTCGGCGGTCAGTTCGGTCCGCCAGGCGGGGTGCTCGCCGCGCACCAGCGGCAGCAGGCTGCGGCTGTCCACGGCGGGGGAGGGATCACAACCCGCGAGCTCCAGGATCGTCGCCGTGCAGTCGGTGAGCGTGACGAATTCATCTCTGACCTGCGGCGTCTCGCCTGGTACGCGTACGATGCCGGGGATGCGGTAGATGTCCTCGTACATGGCCGGCCCCTTGTCGTGCAGCCGGTGCGCGCCGGTGAACTCCCCGTGGTCGGCGGTGAAGAAGACCGAGGTCCGGTCGGTGAGGCCGAGTTCGTCCAGCCGGGTGAGTATCCGGCCGATCTGCTCGTCGATCAACGTGACATAGCCCCAGTAGACCGCGATCAGCTTGCGCGTCACCTCGATCGGCATCGTGTCGAACGTCCAGTGCGCGCTGTAGTTGCGCTGTACCGGCGGCTTGCCCTCGAAGGTCTCGGCGATCGACGGGGGCAGCTCCACGAGGTCCGGGTCATAGCGGTCGAAATACTCGTCGGGCAGCAGGTACGGCAGGTGCGGCCCGAAGAAGTGGGTGGCGAGGAAGAAGGGCCTGCCGTCCTCGGCGTACCGTTCCAGGTGCTCGATCGCCCGGGTCGCCAGGTAGTGCTCGAACGTCGCCTCCACCGGCTGGTGCAGCCGTGCCGCCAGCAGGTTGCCCGGATTGCCGTTGGGCGTCGTTCCCCGGATCGGATCGGAGATGCGGTACGGCGGAAGGTCGCGTTCTCGCAGGTAGGCGAGGTAATCGGGGTGGTCGACCGGGTTGTGCCAGCCAGGCAGGTCGGGCCCGTCGAAGCCGTATGACGCGGCGTTGCGGTTCGAACCCGCGTGCCACTTGCCGATCAGGCCGAGCTGGTAACCCTTCGCCCGCAGCGCCGCCGGGAAGGTGAACGCGTCCGCGCGGAGGTCCTCCAGGTAGCCGACGTTGCGTTCCTGGTTGGCCAGCACCTGGTGCCGGAACGGCGACTGCCCGGTGAGCAGGCTGGCCCGCGCCGGCGTGCAGATGGCCGTCGGTGTGTAGCACCGGTCGAACCGGGTGCCGGTCGCGGCCAGCCGGTCCAGGTTCGGCGTGGCCACGTGCGGGTTGCCGTACGCGCCCAGCGTGTCCACGCGATGCTGGTCGGTCATCAGGAACAGGAGGTTCACTGCCCGGCCGCCTGGGTGTAGAGGTCGCCGGTGTAGTAGGTGGCCGGGTCGGGAGCGGACTTGAGCTGGCCGGTGCCGACGAAGAAGTTCCCCAGTCCGTTCAGCCACTTGGCGACGGTGCCGTCCTTGGTCTTGGCGACGAGGTCGGCGGTCGTCATGGTCTGCACGTTGGCGGCGTCGGCCTTGACCTTGGCCTGGTCGACCTTCAACAGGCCGGCGGCCTCGGAGATCGCCTGATCCGGGTGCGCCGCACGCCAGTCGTTGGCCTGCTGCAGCACCTTGAGCACCTTGTCGGTCAGCGCGGTCTTGGTCTTGGTGCCGGACACGAACGCGGTCGGGAAGGAGGTGTCCGGGAAGTCCTTCTCCCCGGCGAGCTCCACCAGGCCCGGCACCTTGGTCTTGATCGTGCCGAGCAGCGGGTACCAGATCCCCGCGCCGTCGATCTGACCCGAGGCGAACGCGGTGACGATGGTGGCCGGATCCATCGGCACCTCGCGGATGTCCTTGGCCGTCATGTTCGCCTTGTGCAGCGCGAGGTTGAGCACCATGTCGCCCGAGGTGCCCTTGGGCACCCCGACCTTCTTGCCGCGCAGTCCCTCGATGGAGGTGATGCCCGGACGGGCGATGACCCGGTCGGCGGTGGTGAGGGTGTTGATCGCGACGACCTTGGCCTTGCCCGAGGCGGGCAGCCACATCGCCCCCGGGCCGATGTAACCGAAGTCGAGGTCGCCCGCGCCGAGCGCCGTGATCTGCAGCGGTCCGTTGGTGAAGACCTTCACCTCCGGGGTGAGCCCCTGCTTCTTCCACAGCCCCTGCTTGGCGGCGATCGCCAGGAGGCTTGCCCCGTTGTAGTCGGCGATGTAGCCGAACCGGACCTTCGTCCCGTTGTCGGAGCAGGCGGTCACGGACGGTGCCAGCATGGTCACCACGATGACCGGCATGAGGGCGCGACGTAGCACACGCATGAGGAAGAGGTCCTTTCCCGGAAGGTCAGGCGGCGGGCGCCTGGTGGTAGACGGAGTGCCAGACCGCGTTACGGATCCGGCCGAACTCGGGGGAGAACCGCATCTCCTCGGTCCGCGGATAGGGGAGGTCCACATCGACGATCGTGTGGACGCGGCCCGGCCGGGACGCCATGACGACCACGCGCCCGGCGAGGTAGACGGCCTCATCGACGTCGTGCGTGATGAACATGACCGTGCGCCGCATGCGGCTCCAGGTGCGCAGCAGTTGGTCCTGCATCTGAACGCGGGTCAGCGCGTCGAGGGCGCCGAACGGCTCGTCCATGAGGAGCACCTGCGGGTCGACCGCGTACGCGCGGGCGATCGCGCAGCGCTGCCGCATCCCACCGGACAGCGTCTTGGGCAGCGCGTCGGCGAAGTCGGACAGCCCGACGAGCTCGATCGCCTGTTCGGCACGCCGCCTGCGCTCCTCGGCCGGCAGGCCGGTCAGCTTGAGTCCGAACTCGACGTTCCCGCGCACCGTCAGCCACGGGAACAACGCGTACTGCTGGAAGATGACCCCCCGGTCCGGCCCCGGCCCGGTGACCGGCACGCCGTCCACCAGCACCTCGCCCGCGGTGGGCTCGGCGAGGCCGGCGGCCATGTTCAGCAGCGTGCTCTTCCCGCAACCCGACGGCCCCACGACCGTGACGAACTCCTGGTCGGCCACGTCGAGGGAGACCCGGTCGAGCGCGGTGAAGGTGGTGTCCTTCATCGGGTAGGTCTTGACGACCTCCCGGAAGGAGATCTTGGCGGTCAACGGCGCTCCTGCCAGCCGGTGAGGCGTCGCTCGGCGAGCAGCAGGAGCCGGTCCATCGCCAGCCCGAGGACGCCGATCGTGATCAGCCCCACGAAGATCGTCGGAAGGTCGTAGTAGAGCTGGGCCTGCTGCATGCGGTAGCCCAGGCCCTGCGTGGCCGCGATCAGCTCCGCGGCGACGAGCGTGCCCCAGGCCGAGCCGAGCCCGACCCGCATCCCCACCAGGATGAACGGCGTCGAGGCCGGGATGACGACCTTGAGGAAGATGGTGCGGTCGGATGCCCCGAGCACCCGCGCGGCGTTGATCAGCGTGCGGTCCACGTCGACGACGCCCTGCAGGGTCGCCACCACGCTGGACAGGAACGCCGCCAGGAAGATGACGAAGATCTTGGGAACCTCGCCGATGCCCAGCAGCACGACCGCCAGCGGGATGAGTGCCAGGGGCGGGATGGTGCGGAAGAACTGGACGTAGGGCTCCAGCAGGGCGCGCGCCGTGGGGTACCAGCCCATGAGGAAGCCGACCGGGACGGCCAGCAGGGTGCCGAGGGCGAAGCCGAGCAGGACCCGCCGCAGGCTGGCCAGCGCGTCCTGGAGCAGTGTGCCGTCGGCGATCAACTGCCCCGCTTTCGCGGCCACCTGTGGCGGGTTCGGCAGCGACTGCACTCCGGCCAGGGACAGGAGCGTCCACACCAGCATCCCGAACAGGACCGCCGCCAGGCCGAGCAGGAGCGTGCGGGGGGAACGGCGGGTGCGCGGGGTGGCCTGCCGTTCGGCCGGGGGCGCGACCACGGTCATGGTCGCCTCGAATGGTTCATCGGTCTCTCCTCCGGATCCGGCTCCGCCGGGTACCGGGATAGCAGTGGGGATTCATGAAGTACGAGGGCGATGCCGCCGAGGGCGCCGCCCGCGTCGCCGAGCGTCGCCCGGCGCAGGCCGACCCGGTGCCGGGAGATGCGCATGACGTGTGCGGCCAGCGCCTCCTCGATCGGCTCGATGAGCGGCGCGCCCAGCCGGGTGAGCTCGCCGCCGACCACGATCACCTGGGGGCCGATCGCGTTGCTCAGCGCGGCCAGCACCGTGCCGATCATGGCGCCGACCTCCCGGAGCACACCGAGTGCGAGCGTGTCACCGGCCTGGGCCGCGGCCGCCAGGTCCGCCAGGTCATCGGCCTGACCGCCCGCCGCCCGGTAGGCGGCGAGCACGGCATTGACCGAGGCCACGGTCTCCAGGCATCCGACGCCGCCGCATTCGCAGCGAGCCCCCTCGGTCGGGTGGACCGGGATGTGCCCGAACTCGCCCGACAGCCCGTACGCGCCGCGGTGCAGCGATCCGCCGGTGACGAGGCCACCGCCGACGCCGTGGGAGAGCCGCAGGTACAGCACGTCCTGATGGCCGGCGGCCGCGCCCCAGATCGACTCGGCGAGCGCGGCCAGCCGGGTGTTGTTGTCCACCAGCACCGGCATGCCGAAGCGCTCGCGCAGCAGGGTCTCCAGGGGCGGGGCGCCGGCGGTCTCGTCCGGCGGCCCCACCACCGGACCCACGACGCCTACGCCCATCGCGGTGAGCGTGCTCAGCCGCAGCGGACCACCGGTGAGCGTGCCGATGAGATGTGCCGCGATGGCCACCCGCTCGGGCCAGGGCAGGTCCGCCGGGTGCGGCTCGCCGGCCGAGCCGACGATCTCATGCGCCACGTTGACGGCCGCGACGTGCACGGCGCGCCGGGCGAAGTCGATGCCGATGGCCTGGCCGGCGGCGGGGTTGAGGGCCAGTGTCTCGGCCGGCCGGCCGCGTCCGCGCGGTGCCGTGTCCGCCCCGGTGCCGGGTCCGGCCTCCCGCGCGACCACGACGCCGTCCGCGAGCAACCCGGCGAGGATGTCGTACAGCGTCGTGCGGGACAGCCCGCAGCGCTTGCCGAGCTCGCCCCGGCTGAGCGGGCCGTGCGCGCGCAGCAGGCCGAGCACCAGTTCCTGGTGCCCGTGCCGGAGCTGGACGAGCGGGCTCCCGGACGGTCGCGTTGGGGCGTTCACGCGGCAAAGTCTGCATACCTGGTAGGTTTTATGTCAATACTCCGGAAAAAACCGGCGCTATCCCCGGCCGACCGTGAAATGCCCGGGTGAAGGGCCTGGTGGAAGCGACATGAGGAGCGACGTGACCAGCCTCGGCCCGCCCCCGCTCGGCCCCATCGACGCTGCGGCCGGCATCGTCGTCCTCGATGCTGAGCGGCCGGAGCCCGGCTACTGGGTGGGCGGCGCGGGCGTGACATACGACGGCGAACGGTTCTGGCTGACCTATCGGCAGCGGCGTCCGCGCGGCCTCGACCGGGAGCGCGGCTGGCGCTGTGCGGTGGCCGTCGGGGACGACGGTGTGCACTTCACCGACGCGTGGTCGGTACGGAAGGACGAGCTGGGCTCTCCCTCGATGGAACGCTGCCGCCTGACGGTGACGCCCGACGGCGGGTACCAGCTGTTCATCTCCTATGTCGACCCGGCCGATCGGCGATGGCGGATCGACGCGCTGACCGCGGACGACCCGTCGCGCTTCGATGTCGGCGCCGCCCGCCCCGTGCTGACCGCCGCCTCCACGGGGACCGAGGGCGTCAAGGACCCGTACGTGCTGGTGGCCGGACCGGTGACCTACCTGTTCGCCAGCTACGCCGCGCCTCGTCCCGATCTGAGTGCCGCCGCTCACGCCACCGGCGACATCTACGCGGTGGGCGCCACCGTCCACCCCACCGGCGTGGCGGTCTCGCTGGACGGCGGTGCCGAGTTCCAATGGCACGGCGAGGTGCTGCCGGTCGGCGCCGGCTGGGATCGCTACCAGGCGCGGCTGAACAGCGTCGTGCCGGCGGCCGGGGGATACCTCGGCTTCTACGACGGATCGGCCGGTCATGAGGAGAACTACGAGGAGCGATGCGGCATCGCCGTCTCCGCCGACCTGTTCACCTGGCGGCGGCTGACCCCCGACGCCCCGTGGGCGGTGTCGCCGTACGGGACGGGCTCCCTCCGCTACGTCGACGCTTTGCTCGTGGATGATGAGTGGTGGCTGTACTACGAGACCGCCCGGCCCGACGGCTCACATGACCTTCGCCTGACCCGGTGGCCGCGCCGTTAGGCCGCCGAAGCCGCCCCTGGGCGGGCGGATTCATGCCGGACGTCGCGAAGGCTTTCGTGGTGGAATACCTACTGATTCGGTAGACATTTACGAGGCGAGAGTGCGCACACCCGCCCGCCACGACCGCCATGGAGGCCCGCACCGTGAGCATCCCCACCGCCGATCATCCGCGCGACGCCGGGGCGGTACCGCCGACCGGCGCCGAATCCCCGCATCCGCTCGACAACCCCGCTCTTGCCTCGTTGACCGGGCCGCACGCGCACTTCGCCGAGCACCGCGGCGACGTCGTGCGCTATCCGACCGACGTCTCGCCCTTCCTCGCGCTTCCGGCGCGGCCCAGCGAGCGGGATTGGACCGATGCCGCCGCGCTCGCCGGACCCGGCGCGCTGGTCTCGCTCGCCGGAGTGGAGGCGCTGCCGCGTGGCTGGGACGTGGTGGCCCGCATCCCCGGCGTCCAGTTGGTCGACGACGGCCTCGACGAGGCGCCCGACGACCAGGCCATCCGGCTTTCGGAGGCCGACGTGCCCGAGATGCTGGCACTGACGGAACGCACCAGGCCCGGCCCGTTCCTGCCAAGGACCATCGAGCTGGGCACCTACCTCGGCATTCGGCGGGACGGGAAGCTGATCGCGATGGCCGGTGAGCGGTTGCGTCCTCCGGGGTGGACCGAGATCAGCGCCGTGTGCACCGACGCCGCCCACCAACGGCAGGGCCTGGCCACCAGGCTGGTGCGGGCGGTCGCCGACGGCATTCGCCGGCGCGGCGAGACGCCGTTCATGCACGCGGCCGCGAGCAACATCGACGCCATCCGCCTCTACGAGGCGCTCGGCTTCCGGCTGCGCCGCACCACGACCTTCCTCGCCGTACGGGTGCCGGACGACCGCACGTCCGCGTGACGGCGGCACGGGCGGCCGTCATGGGACGTCCTCGGTGGGGCCCATGATCGTGTCGGCCGGGTACTCCCGGCCCGATTCGGTGATCACGCCGCCGGATGGGAGACGAGCATCGGGTTGAGGATTAGCTCGAAGGTCAAGAAGATGCCGAGTCGCGATGCCTTCTGCAGGAGCGGGAACCGCCGATTGAGGCGGCGGCGCCACCTCGGGTAGACGCGGTCCCATTTGTAGCCGACCCAGTGCGGGGAGCGCTGGAAGACCCGCAGCAACTCCGAGACCTGGCTCGCCGCGCTGCGGCGGACCGGCGGTGGAGGCGACCCCGACCTCGTCCGGATCCTGGACGAGGCCCGCGACCGCGCCGTCGACCGGATCAACGAGGTCGTCGGCGTCACCACGCTGGCCGCGGAGCACCCCGAGGTCAACGCCGTCCTGCGCGGCGACAGCGGAATGGCCGAGTCGGTCTCCCGGGAATGGCTCGAACGCGGCCGGTTGAGCCGCCGCCAGGCCCAGGTCATGTTGGAGGAGACGCTTCTTCACCTCATCTCCACCGTCCTGCCGCGGATCATCGGAGAAGGGGCGTAAGACGCCTCGTAAGCGCCGGCGTGCGGCGCCCCTTCACAGCCCGAAGGTCTTGCCGATGATGTCGCGCTGGATCTCGCTGGTCCCGCCGTACACGGTCGACACGACGGTGGACCGCAGCAGACGTTCCATGCCGTACTCGGTCGCGTAGCCGTAGCCGCCCATCATCTGCATGCCGTCCAGCGCCATGGCCTTGGCGAACTCGGTGGCCTTGAGCTTGGCCATGGACGCCTCTCGAGGGAACATCCGGCCCGGTTCCGCGTCGATCCTGCGGGCGACGTCGTGGACCAGCAGCCGCGTGCACTCCAGCTCGGTCGCGTGGTCGGCGAGCCGGTGCCGCAGCGCCTGGAAGCTGCCCACCGGCCGGCCGAACTGCCGGCGTTCGCGTACGTAGGACACCGTGTCGTCGAAGGCCCGGCGCGCGGTGCCGAGCATCATCGCCGCCAGGATCATCCGTTCGAGGTTCAGCCCCGCCATCAGCTGCCGCCAGCCCTGGCCGACCTCTCCGACGACGGCGTCCTCCGGGAGGAGGCAGTCGGTGAAGTACAGGTCGTTGACCTCGCGCCCGCCCATCGTCTCGATGCCGTGGACGGCCAGCCCCTCGACGCCGGCGGGGACGGAGAACATGGTCAGGCCATCGTGCTTGTCGCCGGACTTCGACGTGCGCGCGACGAGCAGGATGTGCTCGGCGATGTGGGCGTTGGAGCACCAGGTCTTCTGGCCGTTGATCACCCATCCGCCGGCACGCTGTTCGGCCTTGCAGGTCAGCGCGCCCACGTCCGATCCGGCGCCCGGCTCGGACATCGACACCGCCAGCACCTCGCCGCGCAGGAAGCCGCCGAGCACCCGGCGTTTCTGCTCCTCGGTACCGAACCGCTCGTACGACGCCGCGGTGATCGCCGAGGTGGCGAACCCGCCGATCGGCGCCTGCCAGTAGCCGATGGTCTCCAGGAAGAGGACCAGGTCGATCATGCCCTGACCCGCGCCGTCGTACTCCTCCGGCACGGCGATCCCGAGCCAGCCCAGGTCGGCCATCTTCTCGTACAGTTTCGCGCTGTGCGGCGCGCGGCCGCCGTCGGTGTGCTCGAGCCACTTCTCCCGGGTACCGACCTCGCGCCGGCAGAGGTCCTCGACGGCGGCGACGAAGTCGCGCTGCTCATCGGTCAAGATCATGAGGTTCGCCCTTCCGCGTAGAGCTCGTCGATCTCGGAGGCGTAGCGCTCTTCGATCACGCGTCGCTTGAGCTTGAGCGTCGGCGTGAGTTCCCCGCTGTCCGGCCCCCACGGGTGGCCGAGCACGCGGAACGCCTTGATCTGCTCGGGCCGGGACAGCACGCGGTTGGCCCGCTGGACCGCGGCGGTGAGTTCCCGGCGGATCAGCGGGTCGGCGGCGAGCGCCGCGAGGTCCATCGCCGCCAGACCCCGCGCCTCGGCCCAGGCCGGCGCGGCCTCCTCGTCCAGCACCAGCAGCGCCGTCACGTACGGGCGGCGATCACCGATCACCACGGCGTGACCGATCAGCGGGTGTCCGCACAGCAGGGACTCCGCGACGCTCGGGGCGATGTTCTTGCCGCTGGAGGTGATGATCAGCTCCTTCTTGCGGCCGGTGATCCGCAGCATGCCGTCGGCGTCGAACGCGCCGAGGTCGCCGGTGGCCAGCCAGCCGTCGGAGTCCACGGGGGATTCGATCCGCCCGTCCGGCCGCAGGTAGCCGAGGAACACCAGCGGTCCGCGGACCTCGACCTCACCGTCGGCGGCCAGGCGTACCTCCATCCCCGGCAGGGGCAGGCCGACGGTGCCGGGCCGGTAACGGTCGGGGTAGGTGGTGGTCGCCGCTCCGGTCGTCTCGGACAGGCCCCACACCTCGGTGATCGTCAGGCCGAGACTGCCGAAGAACTCCAGCGCCTCGGCCGAGATCGGAGCGGATCCGCTGCCCGTGCGGATCGCCTCGGCGAGCCCGAGCCGTTCGCGCAGCGGGCGGAGCACCGTCCGGTCGGCCTCCGCGTGCGCTCGGGCGAGTTCTCCGGGCACGTCTCCGCCGTCGGCCCGGATCCGGTACACCTCGCCGGCGAGGTCGCGGGCCCGCTCGATCACGGCTTGCGTCCCCTCGTCCAGGCCGGACAACTGGTGCTGGACGCCTGCGGCGAACTTCTCCCACACGCGTGGCACACCGAAGAACCCGTGCGGCCGCACCGCTCTCAGCGTCTCGGGAAGCCGGCCGGCGTCCTGGCAGATCGTCACGTGCCCCGCGGTGTAGACCGGCAGGTACATGCCGAGCACCCGCTCGGCCACATGGGCCAGCGGGAGGTAGGCGACCTGCCGCGGATGGCGGGGACCGGGCTGCATCAGCTGCTGCGCGGCGCACTGGTAGAGCACGTTGCGGTGGGAGAGCACCACGCCCTTCGGGTCGCCGGTCGTGCCGGAGGTGTAGATCATCGCCACGGGGTCATCCGGTTCGACCCGTTCGGAGGCGTCCGCCGCACGAGGCGTCGCCGCCAACTCGGCGTAGGGGATGAGGCGATCACGGGCGCCGTCGAGCACGACGACCGCCTTCAGCCAGGGCATCGCGGCCAGCGCCGACTTCCACCGGTCCAGCTCGGCGGCGCCCTCCAGGACCACGACCGTCGCGGCGCTGTGCCGTGCGATGTGACGAATCTGCTCAGGGCTCAGCGTGGCGTACGTGGTGCACGGGATGGCGCCGAGCTCGGCCGCGGCGAAGTCGACGACCCAGTGCTCCGGGCGGCTGGACATGTCGATGAGCATCCGGTCGCCGCGCCGCAGCCCGAGCGCGCGGAGCCCGCTCGCCACGGCCAGGACCTGGTCGCCCAGCCGCTGCCAGGTCCAGGTGCTCCCGTCCGCTCCGGTGACGGCGGGGAGGTCGCCGTACTCGGTGGCGTTGCGCCGCAGTAGCCGGGGGACCGTCTGCGTCCCCATCGCCGCGTCCACGTCGGCAGCCGTGATCATCCGTCGCTCCCTTCACCGGGTGCTCCGAGCGAACCCATCACAGACCCGAACGAGGTTCAGTGTCAATAGACGACCCGAACGACCACTTACTTAACTCGTCATCATCCCAGGTAGACGCGTTTAAGCGCGGCGCGAGACGGCGATTCCGTTCTTGCGTCGGTCGTTACACTCGCCTCATGCCGAGTCAGCGCCGAAGGCCGAAGGACCGCAAGGCGGCGATCGCCCTCATCGCCGCGGAGCGCTTCTGTGCCCGCGGTTACCACAACGTCGCGCTGGAGGACATCGCCAAGGAGGTCGGCATCACCGGCCCGGCGATATACCGGCACTTCCCGACCAAGCAGACGCTGCTCGCCGCAGCGGTCGAGGAGCTCGGCGCGCACTTCGCGGAATGCGTCGAGGCCGGCGCCGAGGGAGACGCCCCGGCCGACCGCCTGGACGCCGCGTTGAGGGCGCTGGTGCGCTTCAGCTTCGACCGGCGCACGATGGCCCGCCTCTACCAGTGGGAGAGCCGCTACCTAGACGCCGGCCGGCAGGCCGCGCTCGCCGGGCCGTTCGCGAACGCCGTGCGCGCGCTGCGCGAGATGCTGTGCGGCGCCCGGCCCGGGCTGCCGAGACGCGACGCCGCGACGCTGGTCACCGCGGCGCTCAGCGTGATCGCGAGTCCCTCCACCCACCGGGCGAGCCTGGCCCGGGGCAGGGCCGAACGCGCCGTCCTCGAGTGCGCCACCGCCGTGATCGCGACGAACCTTCCCCCCGCGCCGTCGCGGCGGACACCGCCGCCGCGTTCCCGCGCGGACCGGTTCGCGCTGCTGCCCCGCCGGGAGCGGCTGCTCGTCGAGGCCGTACGCCTGTTCCACGAGCGCGGTTACCACCGGGTCAGCATGTGCGAGATCGGGGAGGCCGCCGGAATCAACGCCTCGAGCGTGTACTCCCATTTCGCGAGCAAGACCGATCTGCTGGCCGCCGCCTACTACCGGGCCACCGGCCGTCTGGAGCAGGCCGTCGCCGAGGCGCTGGGCGACGCCGCCACGCCGGCCCAGGCGCTGCGACGGCTGATCGACATCTATGTCAGGAGCACGTTCGAACAGGCGGATCTCGCCGGGGTCTACCTCTCCGAGCGGGAGAACCTGGCCCCGGCCGACCGCCGGCGGCTGCAGGCCGCCCAGCGACGGCACGTGGACACCTGGATCGGTCTGGTGGCCGAACTGCGCCCGGAGGAGGAACCCGCCGCGATCCGCTACCGCGTGCACGCGGCGTTGAACGTGGTGACCGACCTCGCCCGGTCGGCGAGCCCGTCGGCGACCGAGGCGAGGACCACCGCGTTGCTCCGCCCGATCCTGGAACCGTCGGGCGGCGGGGTCAGCCGGACGTTCGAGGCTCCCGATCGGCGAGCGCGGTGAAGATGTGCGCGCACTCGGCGACGAGCTCGTCCTCGCTCATCGCGAGCGTGCCGGACAGCCAGGCGGTCAGCGTCTGCGCCAGGCCGCCGACGACGAACTGGGCGGCGAGGTCGAGTCGTGGACCGTCGGGGATCCCGTAGGACCGGCGGGCCTGTCCGCTGAGCAGTCGTGCGAAGAACCTGGAGGACTCCAGGCGTCGCCTCGCGAGCACGGGATCCGTCAGAGTCACGGAGAACAACACACGTCCATGGCGCGGGTCCCCGGCCACCGCGCGGACGAGTCGCTCGAGCCCGGCCCGGATCTTGGCTTCGGCCCGTGGCCCGCGCGCGCAGGCCACCATCGCGGTCATCGAATCGGTCCTCGCCGAGCGCATCGGGCAGGCGTCGACTCGTTGCGGCAGGCCCTGACCGCCGACTGGGGCGAGCCGCCGCTCGTCGCCGCCCCTTGAGAGGGCACGGGCCGGGCCGGGGAGGCCGGGTTCACACCTGGTCGAGGGTGACCAGTCGTTCGATGCCGCGGGCGGCCAGGTAGGCGGTGTCGGTGCTGCGGCTGCGGAGGACCACTGCGGGGCGCGTGCCCGCGGCGACGAGCTTCATGAAGGGCTCGAAGAATCCGCCGTAGTCGGCCGCCGGAATCATGTCGTCGGGCAGCACGAGCGCGGTCGTCCGGACTCGCGGCGCCGGCGGGTGGGCGTCGAACTCGGCGATGACCTTGCGAATGGTCCTGCCGATCGGCTTGATCTTGCGGTCGTTGGTGAACAGGCCGAGGTCGTATTCCAGGTCGACGTACCCGCTGAGCTTCGGGTTCAGGTCGTGGGAGTCCCACCAGGTGATGCCGAACAGGTGATCGCAGTCGGCCATCGAGCGGATCGAGCGCTCGGTCCACGACGGGATGTCGGCCGCGTTCATCCACACGGTCGACACCCCGGTCTCCTCGATCCAGACCTTGCGGTCGAGGTCGGTGTGGAACGCCTTGATCAGTTCGATGAAGAACTCGGAGTAGTGCGTGGACGCGGTGGACAGCGATCCGTACCGCTGGATCACCTGAGTCCAGCCGGCCCAGGTGTGGTTGGCGGTCATCGTGCCGGCGGTCGCGAGTCCGTGGCGGGTCCAGTAGGCGTTGTTCTGCCAGGGCCAGTGGTCGATGCCCGAGACGTGGATCCTGCCCGGCGCGACCTTCTCGCAGGTGTCGAACAGGGCGGTGTGCCAGGCGTCGCCCTGTGCCTGGGTCGCCGTCATGCCCAGCGGGATGGCGAACCAGTGAATTTCGTTGGACAGGTCGAAACCCATGAACCGGCGGTGTCGCCCGATTCGTTCGGCGATCCGGCCGAGCACCCACTGCTCTCGCTCGATCGCGACCGGATCGGTCAGGACGTTACGGATCTTTCCGTTGCCGTTGTCGATGAGGTGCGGCGGGACGAAGAGGACTCCGCTCACCGCGCCGTTGAGAACGGTCACCTGGACGTCCAGGTGCCGATCGTCGGCGAGGTCGAGCAGTTCCTCCAGTCGGTCGAGCTGCTCACCGCGCACGTAGGTGGCGTTTGGCTGGAGCTCCGGCCAGAGAAGCATGATCCGGATGTGGTCCATCCCCAGGGAGGCGATGTCGTCGAGGTCGGCCGCGATCGACGCCCGCTTCCAGTCCGACCAGGAGAACCACCAGTTCTCGCTCGGTACGTAGTTCACGCCGAACCGGACCGGACGGTGTCGGCCGCGGTCGGCGGGCGCCGGGACGCCGGTGCGCGTCGCGGTCGCGGCGCTCGCCGTGGCCGGGTTCAGCAGCGTGGAGATCGCGGCGGCGCCCGCCGTCGCGCCGAGGAATCTCCTGCGGGCCATCGACGGCTGGTCGTCAGCGGATGCGGAGGGGAGTTCGGGCACGGGACGACTCCTTCGGACATCTGCGACTAAACCGGTTTAGCACAACAGGGAAGTCCCATATCAGTCAAGCGCCGGTCAGCTCGAAGGAATGCGCGTCGGCGCCCGGACCCGCCCGCTCTTTCTCGCGACGGATCCGATCCGCGCGGTACGCGGCCGCATCGCGGCGGAAGCGGCGAGCGGCACCCGGTCCCGCTCGCCGGTCTCGTTGAACCGGTGACCGCGCCCGCCGGCGGGTCCTCGCGGCTGGGACGCGCCGGTCCCGGGTTCGGCGGCGGGGGAGGCGGCGCCGACCGGCAGGCGGAATCGGATGTCCGAAATCTTCTCGTAACACCCATTGACATCGCCGAAACGGCGAGTACGGTGTGATCTCAACGATCACGTGAACGTTAATGTTCGCCTCCGACGCCACCGATTCGGCGCGTCCCGTAGCCGACTCGGTCGCCGGATCCCCGGCCCGATCCCCTCCGTTCCGACCACACCCCGCCCTACGCGAACGTCCGCCCGAAGGGAACGTCCTGTTGACGACCACGCCCTATGCCGATCCACGGCTGCTCGACCCGAGACTGGCCAAGTTCAACCCGCTGCGCCGGATCCTCGTGCACGACGACTTCAACAGCGGCACCCACGGATGGGTCGAGCTGATCGGCAACCACGATGAGCACGGCGACCTCGACACCGTCGACGAGCACATGTCCGACTTCCGGCCGCCGCAGCTCAGTTCCTGCAGCTTCTTCGACGTGGGCACCCACGGAGCCATGTCGGGCACGTACGCGCTGAAGGTCGCGACCCGGCCCGTCACCGGGCACACCGGGGTCGCGATCCGCAGGCTCACCATGTCGGGTCGCGGCAAGGTGCAGTTCGAGACGTACTTTGCGTACAAGGCCGAGGCGGCCTCGGCCGAGAACGGCGCCGCGACCGCGCCCGGGGGCGGGCGGTGGGACGCGAACAACCATCCCTCGGAACAGCAGTTCGGCGCGTTCACCGTCGCGACCGACATCTGTGACGGCGTGCGCTACCACAACGTGGTGCGGTACCTGAACACCGATCTGGACCATCGGGTACGGCACCAGTGGGTTTATCCCACCGTTCCCGAGCCGACCCCGCGCGAGCACTTCGAAGGCAAGCTCAAGCTCGAGCGGACCGCGGACTTCACCGCCCCGAACCCCGACGACTGGAAGCCGTTCGGCGAGCAGGACATGTGCTTCAACGAGGTCCCGACCAAGGTCAACTGGCACTACCTGCGCTGGGTGATCGACACGAGCACCCGCAAGAACGTCGAGCTCCAGGTCAACGACGTCGTCCACGACATGTCCGATGTGCCGGTTCCGCCGTACGACGAGGAGTACGGGTCGCTGCAGAACCTGCTGAACTTCTACGTCTCCGTCCGTACGCACACCGATGTCCGGAACTTCCTCTATCTGGACTCGGTGCTGATCTCGGTGGACTGGTAAGGAACGAACGAAAAATGCGACAGTCACTCACCGCGGTCATCGAGCGCAACACGACGCTGACCGGCGAGTTCACCACCGAGCCCTACGAGGCGGCCTGGGCCGGCGAGGCCCGCTGGTTCGTGCGCGTGCTCGACTCCACCGGGCGTTCCCCTCGTCTTCTCGTGCGTACCCAGATCTCCCCGGACGGCCTGCACTGGTGCGACCTCGACGGGGTCGACCAGATCGTCACGCCCGGCGACGGACCGCTGCACAGCTGGTCGGCGGCCGGCTTCGGCGGTTGGCTCAGGCTGCGCGGCACCGTCGTCGGCGAGCAGGCCCCGGAGGACGGCTCGCGGGACGAGGCCGCGGGCGTCAAGGTCCTGATCTACCTGGCGCTCAAGGCATGACCGGGGCGGCGACATGAGGAGAGCGGACAGGCCGGAGACCGGCGCGCGCATCGGCCGCCGGGACTTCCTCGCCATGGCGGGGCTCGGATCCACGGCGGTGCTCCTCTCGGGCTGCGGCATCGGAAGCGGCGGCGGAGGCGCCCCGAAGGGGGCGCTGCGCGCCGCGTTCGGCCAGCCGGTCACCGACCTGGATCCCTACAACGCCGCGACGGCGGTCGACGAGGCGTCACTGATCGTCAAACGTCTGGTGTTCGACACCCTCGTCCGGCGTCAGGGCGACCGGCTGGTCCCCGGGCTGGCGAGCGGCTGGAAGCGTACGGACGACACCACGTGGGTGTTCACGCTGCGCGGCGGCGCCCGGTTCCACGACGGGACGCCCGTCACCGCGGCCGACGTCGTGGCCTGCCTGAAGCGCACGAAGTCGGTCGCGTCCGCGCAGACACCACTGTGGGCGTCGGTCACCGGTGCCGAGGCCCGGGACGACCGCACGGTGGTCTTCCACACCGACGGCCCGCTCGGCTCGCTCCCGGTCAACCTCACTCTGCTCTTCGTCGTCCCGGCCGCCCGGGTCGCCGACCCGGAGCAGAAGCGCCGCCCGATCGGCTCCGGACCGTTCCGCGTCACCGGGTTCACCCCGTCGACGTCCGTCGAACTGGCGCGGTTCGACGGTTACTGGGGCGGCCGGGCCGATCTGCCCGGGATCTCGATGCCGTACATCGCCGAGACCTCATCGGCGATCACCGCCCTGCGCAACGGCGACGTCGACCTGCTCTGGCCGATCCCGCCGGACCAGTTGCCCGAGGTCACCGGGGTGGGCGGCGTGACGGTCGAGTCCGTTCCCTCATGGACGTACTTCCTCAACTGGTTCAACTGCTCGCGCCCACCGTTCAACGACCCCAACGTCCGCCGGGCGATGTGCCAGGCCGTCGACCTGCCGCAGATCGTGCAGTCGCTCTTCGGCCGTGGGGGACAGCAGATGCGCGCGCCGATCCCGTCGACGGTCGCCGGGTACGCCGCGCAGGAGCCCTGGAAGCACGATCCGGCCGCCGCGAAGCGCCTGCTCGCCGACGCCGGCCTCGGCAGAGGCTTCACCACCTCCATGATGTGGTTCGACGCCACGGGTCCGCTCGCCCGTGAGCTCGCCGAGTCGATGATCTCCTCGTGGGCGGAGATCGGGGTCACGGTCCGCCCGCAGAGCATCGAGAAGGCCCAGTGGCTGGAGCGCCTGAACAGCCTCGACTGGGACATGAACCTGCAGACGAACACGGTGACCACGGGCGACGCCGCGTTCACCGTCGGGCGGCTGTACACGTCCAAGGCCCACCGGATGGGCTACAAGAACCCGGCCCTCGACCAGATCCTCGCCCGCGCCGCGGCGGCCCCCTACGGGCCGGACCGCGACGCTCTCTACGGCGAGGCGTGCAAGGTCATCTGGTCCGACGCCGTCGGGCTGTTCCCCGTGACCCTCGTCACCGGGTACGGGCGCTCGGGCCGGCTCACCGGCTTCACCCCGGCCCCGAACAACCAGCCCGACCTCGCGGCGGTGGGGCGCCGATGACACCGTGCCGGAGGATCCGATGAGCCCACGACGCCGTACGACGCTGCGCGACATCGCCACGGCGCTCGACCTGTCCGTCAACACCGTCTCCCGGGCGCTCGCCGACAAGGACGCGGTCAGCGTGGAGACACGGCGACGCGTCAAGGCCGAGGCCGAGCGACTCGGCTATGTGCCCAACACGATGGCCCGATCGCTGGTCCTGCAGAACGCGATGACCCTCGGGCTGGTCATCACGAACCCGTCCAACCCGTTCTACGCCCGCCTGATCTCCGCGATCGAGGAACGCGGCCGCACCCGCGGCTACTCGCTCATGCTGATGGTCACCGAGGACTCGATCGACAACGAGCGCCGCGCCGCCGAGGAGCTGATGCGCTGGGGCGTCGACGGGGTGCTGGCCATCCCGGTCCAGCACGGGACCGAGCACTGGGAGGGGCTCCGCAAGTCCGGCATCCCCCTCGTCCTGCTCAACCGTCATCTGCCCGGCCTCGACGTCGACCTCGTCGGCGTGGACTACTACGCGGGTGCCCGCGCGGCGACCGAGCACGTGCTGAGCACCGGCGCCACCGAGCTGTATCTCGCCGAGGAGAACCTCGACATCTCGCCGGTCTCCGAACGCATCCGGGGGTTCCACGACACGCTCGCGGCCCACGGCCTCAGCGCTCCCGACGACGCGGTCGTACGCGTCGACTCACCCGGAGGGGGCGGCGTCTCGGTCCCGTTCGATCCCGGCCCCGCGTACGAGATCGGCGCCGCCCTCGCCCGGAGGGCCGGTCCCGGCGCCGTCGTGCTGGCGGGCAACGACTATCACGCCCTGGGTCTGTACCGCGCGTTCACCGAGCACGGTCTGCGGGTCGGCGTCGACGTGGGCGTCGTCGGCCACGGCGACCATCCCTTCTCGGCGTACCTCGACCCGCCGCTGACCTCGGTCCGGCTGCCCGCCGCCGAGGTGGGGCAGGCCGGCGTCGACCGGCTGCTCGAACGCGTCGAGACCGCCGGGCAGGCAGAGGGCGGCGAGGCCGCCCCGGCGCACACGCTGCTGCCTCCCGAGCTCGTCGTGCGCGCGTCCGTGCCCCGGCCAGACGGAGGTGAACACTGATGGGAGTGTTCGTGGCCAAGCGTCTCGCCCAGGCCGTGGTGGTCGCCTGGGGCGCGCTGACGCTGGTCTTCATCATCGTCCGGGTCGTGCCCGGCGATCCCGCGAAGCTCATCCTCGGGCCCGACGCCTCGGCCGACCAGGTCAAGAACGTGCGGGCGAACTTCGGCCTCGACCATTCGCTGGGGCAGCAGTACCTGGAGCACCTCGGCGGAGTCCTGCACGGCGACCTCGGCGACTCCTGGCGGCTCGGCGGATCCGCGCTCGGCGACACCCTGGCACGCTTCCCCGCGACCCTCACCCTGTCCCTGGTCGCGCTCGTGCTGACCGTGCTGATCGGCTTCCCGCTCGGCATGCTGTGCGCGCGCCGGCCCGGAAAGGTGCTCGACCTCCTGGTGTCCACCGGGTCGCTGGTCGGGCAGGCCGTCCCGTCGTTCTGGCTCGGCATCGTCCTGATCCTGCTGTTCGCCCGCGAACTCGGATGGCTGCCCGCGACCGCGGACGGGTCGTTCGCCGGGGTCCTGCTCCCGGCGTTCACCCTCGCGCTGCCGTTCATCGGCTGGCTCGCCCGCCTGGTCCGCAACGGCGCCCTGGAAGAGGGCGCCAAGGACTACGTGCGTACGGCCCGCGCCAAGGGCGTATCGGAGGGATTGGTCCAGTACGTGCACGTGGGCCGGAACATCGCGGTCCCGGTCGTCACCGTGCTCGGCCTCCTGATGGGCAACTTCATCGCCAACGCGGTCATCATCGAGGTCGTCTTCTCCTGGCCGGGCATCGGGTCGCTGATGGTCGACGCGATCACGAATCGCGACTACGCCGTCGTCGAGGCCGCGGTCCTCACGATGACGCTGTCCTACATCGTCCTGAACCTGCTGGTGGACGTCGTCTACTTCGCCCTCGACCCGCGCCTCACCCCGGAGAACGCATGAGCAGTATCACTGCCCCGGCCAGTGGAGTGGCCGCGGAATCGCGCACCGCCCGGCGCCGGATCCCGGCGCGGGTCTGGGTCGGCATCGCGGTGCTGGCGGTGTTCGTCCTCGCCGCGCTCGTGGGCCCGCTGCTGCGGCCGTACGACCCGGTCGCGACGGATCTGCCGAACCGGCTCCTCACCCCCGGCTCGCACACCCACGGGGGCGGGATCGCCTGGCTGGGCACCGACCAGGTGGGACGCGACCTGCTCGCCAACCTGCTCGCCGGGGCCCGCATCACGCTCCTCGTCGCCGGTGCCACGGTCATCGTGGGGGGAGCCGCCGGTCTCGTCGTCGGGCTGATCTCGGGGTACTTCGGCGGGCCGTTGGACACGATCCTGTCGCGCATCGGTGACGTGCAGCTCGCCTTCCCCTCGATCCTTCTGGCGATCCTGCTCGCCGGCGTCCTCGGCCCGAGCATCACGAACATCGTCATCACGCTCGCGATCACCCGCTGGGTCATCTTCGCCCGCGTCGTTCGCGCGTCGGCCATGTCGACGCGGCGGCTCGAGTTCGTCGACTCCGCGCGGGTACTGGGCTGCGGGCACCTCCGTATCCTCGTCCGGCACGTGCTGCCGTCCTGCTGGCAGCCGCTGCTCGTCGCGGCGACGGTCCAGGTCGGCCTCGTGATGGTCGCCGAGGCGTCGCTGAGCTTCCTCGGCCTCGGGGTGCCGGTCGACACGGCCTCCTGGGGCGCGACGGTCTCGCTCGGGCGCGACTACCTGGGGTCGGCGTGGTGGATCTCCACGGTGCCGGCCGCCGCCCTCGCACTCGTCGTCACCGCGGTCGGCGTGGTCGGCGACGGCTTCCGTGATCTGTCCGACCCCCGGTCCCAGATCTGAACGAGAGGAGCGACCCGATGCCTTCCACCATCGACGAGGTCGCCGGGGCCACCGACGCGCCCCCGGTCGCGCGGCTGCGTGACGTCCACATCGGCTTCGGCGCCCACGGGAGGGAACGCCCGGTCATCCGGGGCGTCGAACTCGACCTCGTACCGGGACGGGTCACCGCTCTGGTCGGGGAGTCCGGCAGCGGCAAGTCCATGACGACCCTCGCCCTCATGGGCCTGCTGCCCAAGGGCGCGCGCGTCAGCGGCGGGTCGGTCGAGATCGACGGGCAGGACACGGCCGGGTTCACCGACGCGCAGTGGAGGCGGCTCCGGGGTCCCAAGATCGCGATGGTCTTCCAGGACCCGATGGCCGCCCTGAACCCGTCCTTCACGGTCGGGTGGCAGGTGGCCGAGACGTTCCGGCGCCACCGGGGCGTCTCCCGCCGGACCGCCCGGGACCGGGCGGTCGCGCTCATGCGGACCGTCGGCATCCCCGACGCCGAGCACAAGTACGACGCCTACCCGCACGAGTTCTCCGGCGGGATGCGCCAGCGCGCGGTGATCGCCATGGCGCTGGCCCTGGAACCCGAGATCCTGCTGGCGGACGAGCCCACGACGGCCCTCGACGTCACGGTGCAGGCGCAGATCCTGCGGCTGCTCACGACCCGGCAGGCCGAGGCGCGGATGGCGATGCTGCTCGTCTCGCACGACCTGGGGGTGGTCGCCAGCGTCGCGCAGCACGTGGCGGTGATGTACGCCGGCCGGATCGTCGAGGCCGGGCCCCTCGACGAGGTCTACACCCGCCCGGCGCACCCGTACACGCGCGGGCTGCTCGACGCCATGCCGGACCCCGGCCGGCCCGGCCGGCTGGTGCCCATCGGCGGGCAGCCTCCCGTCCCCGGCACCGTACGGGCCGGCTGCGCCTTCGCGCCACGCTGTCGCTTCGCCACCGAGGTGTGCCGGACCGACGACCCCGAGCCGGTGCCCATCGCCGGGACCGGCCCGGCGACCTCCACCGGCCACACCGCCGAATGTCACCACACCGCCCGAGTACTGGGGGCGCAGTCATGAACACCGCACAGGCGAGCCTGCCCGAGGCCGAGACCGCCCTCCTGCGAATCCGCGGGCTGCGCGCCGGATATGCCACGAGAGGCCGCTCCGGGTTCGGCCGGCGCCGCGTCGACGCGGTCGCCGGCGTCGACCTGACGGTCCGGGCGGGTCAGACCGTCTGCGTCGTGGGGGAGTCCGGATGCGGCAAGTCGACTCTGGCCCGATCGATCGTGGGACTGCTGGACCCGTTCGGGGGGACGATCTCGTTCGAGGACGTCGACCTGTCCGCGGCCGGGCGACGTGAGCGGCACCGGATCGCCCGTGACCTGCAGATGGTCTTCCAGGACCCGTACACCTCCCTGAACCCGCGGATGCGCGTCGCCGACGTCATCGCCGAGGGCTGGCGCGTGCACCGGGGCGTGCTGGCCGCCCGCGAGCACGCCGCCGAGATCGACCGCCTGCTCGCACTCGTCGAACTGGACTCCTCCTATGCCGGACGCCGGTTGCACGAGTTGTCGGGAGGGCAGTGTCAGCGGGTGAGCATCGCGCGGGCGCTGGCCCTGCGGCCGAAGCTGATCGTGTGCGACGAGGCCGTCTCCGCCCTCGACGTGTCGGTGCGCGCGCAGATCCTCAACCTGCTCATGGAGCTCCAGGAGGAGTTGGGGATCGCCTACCTGTTCATCTCCCACGACCTCGACGTCGTCCGCCACATCGCGGACGAGGTGGCGGTGATGTACCTCGGCACCATCGTCGAGCACGGCACGGCCGCGCAGGTCTTCGAGAACCCGCGGCACCCCTACACCCGGGCGTTGCTGTCGGCGGCGCCGTCGATCCACGACCGTCCGGGTGGCACGGGCGAGCCCGCCCTGATCGGCGAGGTCCCGTCGCCGACGGCACCGCCGTCGGGGTGCCGGTTCCGGACCCGGTGCCCGATCGCGGCCGACGTCTGCGCCACCGACGTGCCCGAGTTGCGCGTCCACGACGACGGCGACCACGCGACGGCGTGCCATTTCGCCGGCGAGGGCTCCGGCGCCGCCTCATGAAGCCGTAGGCCCTCTCTCAGTCCACGGTCGCTGGGCCGGGCTCTCCGGCGTCGGCAGGGTCTTCGGGCGCGGTGGCCAGCCGGAAGGTCTTGATCGCCAGGTGCAGCAGGAGACGGTCCGCTCCGGAGTCCAGGTCGAGGCCGGTCAGCGCCTTGATCCTGGACAGCCGGTAGTACAGGGTCTGCCGGTGTACGGAGAGGGCCTCGGCGGTGCGCTGGGCATGACCGGCGTGGTCCAGGTAGGTCTCGGCGGTGCGCAGCAGGTCGGCGCGCGCGGGCTCCAGGAGGGGGAGCAGGGCCGGGTCGGCGGGCGGCGCCGTCGGTGTCGCCATCGGGGGCGCGGCGATCAGCCGGTAGGCGCCCAGACCGTCCCAGCAGGCCACGGGGCCCAACCGGGGTTCGGCGCGCGCCGCCCGTACCGCCAGCCGGGCCTCCCGCCATGAGTGCCGGGCGTCGGGCAGGTCCGTCCTGGCGCCGCCCACGCCCGCGAGCGTCCGGTCGGAGCCGGCGATCGAAGCGAGGAGTCCGGCGGCGATCGTCCGGGCGGGGGCGGTCTCGGCGGGGTCCGGCAGCGGCACGAGGAGCGCCAGGCCACCCGGGCTCCGCTGGGTCAGCACGCCGCCCGGGAGCCGGGTCGGGGCGGCTTGCGGGGCGGGGCTCACCCAGACCACGGTGACGGACGCGGACGCCGACACCGGATGCCGCAGCGCGCCGAGGGTCCGAGCGGCCTCGGCGCGGTCCGCGGCCGAGCCCGACAGCAGCCGCGCGAAGGCCCGCGGCGCGGCCTGCGCCTGCCAGATGTCGGCGGCCAGCAGCCGTCCGGCCCGGGTCGCCAGGGTCATCACCCGGGTCATGCGGGGATCGGCGGGGTCGACGGCGCCGTCGTCCAGCAGCCACAGGTAGCCGTAGACGGCGCCCTCGTGCCGGGCTGGCAGGCACAGCCGCGCGCGGATCCCGGCCGCGGGGTCGGCGGGCGTACGGGTCGGGCCGGTCGCGCGGGCGATCCCGAAGCCCTCGAACCAGGCACGGACCGCCGGGGAGGAGCGGCGGCGCAGGATCGAGCGGGTGCGCACCGGGTCGAGGTCGTCGTCGTGGGAGCTGAAGGCGATGAGGGTGAACTCGCGGTCCTCCAGCGTCACCGGTGCCTGAAGAAGCGCCGACACCTCGTCGACCAGGCTCTGGTAGTCGCTCATTTCATACAAATGTACAAGGCGTGGTGGCCAGGGTCGTGACCGCTGTCGATGGCGGCCGCACCGCCCGGCTCGTACCTTCAAGAGCATCGATGATCCCCGCTTTGACCTGGGAGGTTGCCAGTGCTGGGCCCTGTCTTGCTCGCCGCCTCGCGCAGTGACCGGATCCATCGGATCGTCAGCCGGGCCCCCGTGACCCGGCCCGTCGTCGACCGTTTCATCGCCGGGAACGGGTTGCCCGAGGCGCTGGAGGTCGTCGACGCGCTGACCGCCGACGGCATCGAGGTCACCCTCGACCACCTGGGCGAGGACATCACCGACGCTGCTCAGGCCCGTCGCAACCGCGACGCCTACCTCGCGCTGCTGGACGCGCTCGGCGGCAAGGGGCTGGGCGGGCGCGCCGAGGTCTCGGTGAAGCTGTCGGCGTTCGGCCAGGGCCTGCCCGGCGGCCACGACCTGGCCCTGGCGGGCGCGCGCCGGGTCTGCGAGGCCGCCGCGGCGATCGGCACCACCGTCACGCTCGACATGGAGGACCACACCACCGTCGACTCGACCTTGGCGATCCTCGCCGAGCTGCGCCGCGACTTCCCGCGGACGGGCGCCGTCCTGCAGGCGTACCTGTCGCGCACCGAGGACGACGCACGGGCACTGGCCGTCGAAGGGTCGCGGGTGCGCCTGGTCAAGGGCGCCTACAAGGAGCCCGCCTCCGTGGCCTACCAGAGCAAGCGGGACGTGGACCTGGCCTACGCGCGCTGCCTACGGATCCTGATGGCCGGAGACGGCTACCCGATGATCGGCTCGCACGACCCCCGGATGATCGAGCTGGCCCTCCGGCTCGCCGAGAGGTACGGCCGCTCGCCCGACACGTACGAGTTCCAGATGCTCTACGGCATCCGCGACGCCGAGCAGCGCCGGCTGGCCGCCGCGGGGCGGCGGATCCGCGCCTACGTGCCCTACGGCGCCGACTGGTACGGCTACTTCATGCGCCGCCTGGCCGAGCGGCCGGCGAACCTCGCCTTCTTCCTGCGCTCGTTCACCACCCGCCACTGACCCCCAGGAGGTTCCCATGGACGCCATCACCCGCGTGCCCGCGCCGGTCAACGAGCCGGTGCACGACTACCGGCCCGGCAGCCCAGAGCGCGCCCGGCTGGAGTCCGAGCTGGCCGCGCTGTCAGGCGGTGACGCCGAGCTGACCTGCACGATCGACGGCAAGGAACGGATGGGCGGCGGCGAGCGGATCCCGGTCGTCCAGCCGCACAGCCACCGTGAGGTGCTGGGCACCACCGCCAACGCCGACCACGCCGACGCGCGGGCCGCGCTGGACGCCGCCCGCCGGGCCGCCCCCGGCTGGCGGGCCCTCGACTTCGACGACCGGGCGGCGATCCTGCTGCGCGCCGCCGACCTGCTGTCGGGGCCCTGGCGGGAGAGGATCGCCGCCGCCACGATGCTGGGCCAGTCCAAGACCGCCCAGCAGGCCGAGATCGACGCGCCCTGCGAGCTGGCCGACTTCTGGCGGTTCAACGTGCACTTCGCCCGCCAGATCCTGGCCGAACAGCCCGTCTCGTCGCCCGGCGTGTGGAACCGCGCCGACCATCGGCCCCTGGAGGGCTTCGTCTACGCGGTCACCCCGTTCAACTTCACCGCGATCGCCGCGAACCTGCCGACCGCGCCCGCCCTCATGGGCAACACGGTGATCTGGAAGCCCTCACCCACCCAGCAGTTCGCCGCGCACTTCACCCTGCGGCTGCTGGAGGAGGCCGGACTGCCGCCCGGCGTGATCAACATGGTCACCGGGGACGGCCGCGCCGTCTCCGACGTCGTGCTGACCGACCCCGACCTGGCGGGCGTCCACTTCACCGGCTCGACCGCGACCTTCCAGCACCTGTGGCGCACCGTCGGGGAACACCTCACCGGCTACCGCTCCTACCCGCGCCTGGTCGGCGAGACCGGCGGCAAGGACTTCATCGTCGCGCATTCTTCCGCGGACCCGGTGACGCTGGTCACGGCGCTGATCCGCGGCGCGTTCGAATACCAGGGGCAGAAGTGCTCGGCCGCCTCCCGCGCCTACGTGCCGCGCTCCCTGTGGGGGCAGATCAGGGACGAACTGGTCGCCGAGACCGAGGCGCTGACCATGGGGGACGTACGCGACCTTCGCAACTTCGGCGGCGCGGTGATCGACGCCCGATCCTACGGCCGGCTCGAGGACGTCCTGGAGCGCGCCGCCAAGGACCCGTCCATCGACGTCCTGGCGGGCGGGACCTGTGATGACAGTGAGGGCTACTTCGTCCGCCCGACCGTCCTGGTCTGCGACGACCCGGGCCACGAGGTGTTCCGCACCGAGTTCTTCGGGCCCATCCTCGCCGTCCACGTCTACGACGACGCCGACTACGAGCCGATGCTCGCCCAGCTGGAGTCGGTCAGCCCGTACGCGCTGACCGGGGCGGTCTTCGCCCGGGACCGGGTCGCCATCGCCCGCGCCACCGAGGTGCTGCGGTTCGCCGCCGGCAACTTCTACATCAACGACAAGCCCACCGGCGCGGTCGTCGGCCAGCAGCCCTTCGGCGGCGGACGCGCCTCGGGCACGAACGACAAGGCCGGCTCCGCCCAGAACCTGCTGCGCTGGACGTCCACCCGGACCATCAAGGAGACCTTCGTCCCGCCGGCCGGCCACCGCTACCCGCACATGGGCTGACCCGCCCCATGAGCCACCGGCCCCGCACAACGGCGTGCGGGGCCGGTGCCGGCCGCCCTGGACCGTACGCGAGGGATCGTTCAGCGCGAATCGGCGTTCCTGCGAACGCCGCGATCCGGATGTGACCTGAAGACGACGAGGAGGCGCCCCCAGGGGCGCCTCCTCGTCGTAGGGAGGGGTCCTCTCTGGGTGGGCTCAGGCCTCGGGGATGGCGCGGCCGTAGCTGCCGAGCGTGACGGCCTCGGGCTCGGGACCGCCGCGCCGGCCGGTCTCGAGCGCGTCGAGGGCGGCGAGCTCGTCGGCGGTGAGCTCGAAGTCGAAGACGTCGATGTTCTCGGCGATGCGCTCGCGCCTGGTGGATTTGGGGATGACCGAGCGACCGTGCTGGAGCCCCCAGCGGAGGAGCACCTGGGCCGGGCTCTTGCCGTGGGCCTGGGCGATGCCGGTGACGACCGCGTCCTGCAGGACGCTCTTGCGGTCCTCGCCGTATCCCGGGTAGAAGGTGATCCCTCCGATGGGGGACCAGGCCTGGTTGAGGATGCCGTGCTGGTCGTCGAAGTCGAGCACGGCGCGCTGCTGGAAGTAGGGGTGGATCTCCAACTGGTTGACCGCGGGTACGACGGAGGTCGCGTCGAGCAGCGTGGTCAGGTGGTCGACCATGAAGTTGCTGACGCCGATGGCACGAAGCCTGCCGTCGGCCAGGAGCTTCTCCAAGGCTCGATAGGCCGCGAGAGTCCGGTCGAAGTCCGAAGGCAGGGCTTGATGCAGGATCAGCAGGTCGATCTGGTCGACCCCGAGCTTTGCGGCGCTCTTGTCGAAGCCGTGCAGGGTCTCGTCGTACCCGTAGTCGCTGATCCAGATCTTGGTTTCGATGAAGATCTCGTCGCGGGGCACCTCGGAGTCACGGATGGCCCGGCCGACCTCGCGCTCGTTGCCGTACGCCGCGGCGGTGTCGATGTGCCGGTAGCCGAGCCCGAGGGCGGCTGTGACGGCGGCCTTGGTCTCGTCGGGCGGGGTCTGGAAGACACCGAGTCCCAGGGCGGGCATCTCGACGCCGTTGTTCAGGGTGAGGGTCTGCATCAGCTGGACCTTTCGTTGCGGGCGGCGCGTGATGGCAATACGAGCGTCACGACGGCCAGGGTGGCGAGGACGAGAAGGACGGCGGAGCCGGTGAGGGCGGCACCCGAGCGAGCCGCGATGTCGGCGGCCGCGTGGGCCGTGGACGCGGTGGCGGCCACGGCGGTGAGGATGCTGAGGCTCAGCGCGCTGCCGATCTGGTGGACGGTGTTGACCAGGCCTGAGCCGGCACCCACGTCCGTAGGGGCGACGCCGGCGACACCGCTCGACGTCAGCGGAGCCAGCGTCAGTCCCTGGCCGGCGCCGATGAGCGCCATCGGCAGCGCCACTCCTGTGATGTAGGGCGTGCCGAGGTCGAGGCGGCTGAGCCACACCATCCCCACGGCGGTCAGGGCGATCCCGGTCAGGAGCACCCGCGAGCCGCTGACCCGGTCCAGCAGCCGCGGCACCGCGACGGCGAAGACGAAGTTGACCAGCGTCATCGGCAGGAAGGAGAGGCCGGCCTGCAGGGGCGTCCAGTCGTAGACGGTCTGTACGAACTGTGCGGTGAAGAAGAAGCCCATCATGGCGCCCAGGTAGAGCATCCGGGTCACGTAGGCCCCGTTGCGCTCCCGGTTGGAGAACAGCCGCAGCGGCACGATCGGCTGCGCGGCCCGCTGCTCCACCAACACGAACGCCCCCAGCATGACCATGCCGGCCACCAGCGGCATCACGGTGACCGCGGCGGTCCAACCATGGTCGGTGGCGTCCACGATTCCGAGGACCAGCGCGGTCGAGCCCAGCGTCGCGAGCACCGCCCCCGCCACGTCGAAGCGGCCCCGCTGCCTGGCGGTCTCCGGGAGGAACCGCACCGCCAGAACCATCATCACGATGCCGATCGGAACGTTGAGGAAGAACCCGGCCCGCCACGAGATAAGGTCCGCGACCAGTCCTCCGACGACCAGACCGAGAGCGGCGCCGATCCCGGCGACGGCGCTGTAGGCGGCCATCGCACGGTCACGCGGCCGGCCCTCGGCGAAGCTGCGCGTGAGCAGGGACAGGGCGGAGGGTGCCAGCACCGCGGCCCCGATGCCCTGGAGCGCTCGTGCGCCGATCAGCCACGCCTGGGTCTGCGCGGCGCCGACCAGGAGCGAGGTGAGTGAGAAGACGACCAGGGAGAACAGGAACACCGGGCGGTGGCCGAACAGGTCACCGGCCCGGGCTCCCAGGAGCAGCAGCCCGCCGAAGACCAGGATGTAGGCGTTGGTGATCCATGACAGGCCGGTCTCGGAGAACTCCATGTCCGACCGAATCTGCGGCAGCCCGGTGAAGACGATCGAGTTGTCGAGGATGACCATGAAATAGCTGATGCAGACGATCGCGAGGATCAGCGTGGTGTGGGCCGGGGCCCTGTCCCGCGTCTCCTTGGCGGGCATCGACTCACGCGGCTTCGTGACGGGCATCGCGGCGTCAGCTTCATCGTCGCGCCCCGGGCGCCCGTGCCGGTGATCGTCTCGGTGAGGAACGACGGGGGTTCCTTGAGGCTCGGGTCGGCGACGTTCCCGACGCGGACGTCGCCGGCTCCGTACATGAGTGCTGCGCGCACGGTGTTCCTTCAGCTGGGCGTCGGACTTGGAGTCCCTGACCCTCTTCATGGAACGCGCTCGTATGCGCAGGTGGGAGTCACTGCTCTTCCAGGTAATGGCAGTACCTCTCAGGGCGGCCATCGACGGACTTACCGTGAGGTGGACGGCATAGGTTTCGCGACGACCAGGAGGAGCCACGCATGACCCTGACCGCCGAGGTCCGGGAGTTCCTGAGCACCCGGCGGGCGCGGATCACCCCGCAGCAGGCCGGGCTGCCGGTCTATGGCGGGAATCGCCGCGTCGCAGGCCTCCGTCGTGAGGAAGTCGCCTTGCTCACGGGAATGAGCGTGGACTACTACGTCCGGCTTGAGCGTCGACTGACGACACAACGAGGAGAACACCTTCATGGACTACCGACCGCTCGGTCGCACCGGCGTCCAGGTCAGCCCGCTCTGCCTGGGAGCGATGATGTTCGGGCCCTGGGGCAACGAGGACGAGGCCGACTCGGTGCGGATCATCCACCGCGCCCTCGACGCGGGCATCAACTTCGTCGACACCGCGGACGTGTACTCCGGTGGGGTCTCGGAGGAGATCGTCGGCAAGGCGCTGAAGAACCGTCGCGAAGACGTTTTCCTCGCGACCAAGTTCTTCATGCCGATGAGCCAGGCCGACCCCAACCATCGGGGTGGCTCGCGGCGCTGGATCATCCGCGAGGTCGAGAACTCCCTGCGGCGGCTCGGCACCGACTACATCGACCTCTACCAGGTCCACCGTCCCAGCCCGGACACTGACGTCTCCGAGACCCTCGGTGCTCTCTCCGACCTCGTACACCAGGGAAAGGTCCGTTACCTCGGCTCTTCGTCGTACTCCGGCTCCCAGATCGTCGAGGCCCAGTGGGCCTCCCGGGAGCGCCACCTGGAGCGGTTCGTGACCGAGCAGCCGCCGTACTCGATCCTGGTCCGCGGCATCGAGGAGGACGTGCTGCCCACGGTGCGCCGCCACGGCATGGGCACGCTGACCTACAGCCCGCTCGCCGGCGGCTGGCTCTCGGGCCGCTACCGCAGGGACACGTCTTCCGCCCCGGCCTCCGCGGCGCGACCCCCCGCCCGCTTCGACATGAGCACCCCGGCCAACCAGCGCAAGCTCGACGCCGTCGAGCAGCTCGCGCTCCTGGCCGAGAAGGCCGACCTCACCCTGATCGAGCTGGCCGTCGCCTTCGTCATCAACCATCCCGGCGTCACCTCGGCGATCATCGGACCGCGCACCATGGAGCAGCTCGAGGCGTTCCTGCCCGCTGCCGACGTCACACTCTCAACCGAAGTCCTCGACCGCATCGACGAGATCGTCGCTCCCGGGGTGACGGTCAACCCCGTCGACAACAGCTACGGCGACTTTGAGCTACGAGCCGACCAGCGGCGCCGTTGACACACGCCGGCCTCGCAGGGGCTCGGGGAGCCCGTCTCTGCGACCGTTGAGGCGTACCGTGGGCGTCCGAGGCGGTGGCGTGAGGGCGCGCGGTGTTGGGCCGGCCCTTGGACCGTTCGCGCTGGACTTGGAGCCATGACCCGGTGTATCGCTCTACAGTCACGTAGCGAAGCGGGCGAAGAGTGAAGGGTGTGGCATGGGGGGACTGCAGTCCGGAGGCGGAACGAGTGCCGTCGCCGCGTCGGCGCACGCCGGGTGCGAGCGGTTCCGGCTGACCGATCCGTTCATCACCCGCAGGACCCGCAAGGCTCTGGCCACGCGCATCGGCCACCCCGACACCGGCGCCGGGATCCCCGAGGCCCGGTGGACGCGGGCGATGACCTTCGAGAGCCTCGTGCACTCCGAACTCTTCGTCTCCGCACTGCTCACCCAGGCGGTCGGACGGCTCGGCCTCGCCCGCCCGGATGCCGTCCGCCGGCGCGACTGCCACGGCGACCTCGCCGACACGGCCGACGAACTCGCCCGGGCCCACCGCGAGGCGGAGTCCTCCGGTGCGGCGACCATGCTGACCGCGCTCGCCGTCCCGTACCTCGACCTCGAGTCCGTCCCCGACGCGACCCCCGTCCAACCGGACTTCGCGATCGTCTGCCCCCGGAAGGAGGACGACCGTACGGTCGGCTCCTGGCTGATCATGGGCGACGCCAAGGACTACGAACGGGTCCGCTCGCGCATCGACGACGGCCGGATGCTCAAGGGCTTCCTGCAGGTCGCTCTGGGCGCCGAGTCCGCCGCCGCCTGGAGCGGGCTGCCGACCGGCATGCGCGTGCACCGCCACGGTGCGCTGGCCGTACCGCGCAACGCCTTCTTGCAGCCCGAGGTCGTCGTGGAGCTGCTGGACGACCATCGGATCGAGGTCCGCACGAGGGCCGATGAGCGGCTGAAGGCCAAGGCCGAGCTCGGCACCGGGTTCCCGGCGGAAGCGGAACTCGTCCCGTACGTCGCCCGGCTGACCGCGGACTTCGATCCGCGCGGTTGCGTGACCTGCAACCTCTTCTCGTACTGCCGGGCGGAGCTGCGCAAGGCCGACGACCCGCGCGCCGTCCTCGCCGAGATCGGGATCGACCGTCTCCGGCGTCCCGCCGTGGCGGGGCTCGTGACCGGTGAGAGCACCGACGGGCCCGCGCCGCGAAGCATCGTCGACCAGGTGCGCGCCACCGTCACGGGCCTGCCGTCCTGGACCGGGCGGCTGCGCATCGACCCGTGCGGCCTGCCGGGTACCGTCGACCTCGTCCTCGTGAAGTCGGACGCGTCGGCTCTGGGAGTGCACGGTGTGGCCGTGCGGAAGGTAGGGGCCGACGGACCGGCCGCCTGGGCGCGGCGGGTGTTCCCCGACCCACAGTCCCCGTTCACCCGCCGGGCCGTGATGCGGATCCTCGGCGCGGCCGTCCGCGAGCTCCGGGAGGCGGGGGTCGGACCGGTTCACCTGGTCGTCCCGGACCGGTCCACCGCCGACCTGCTGGCCACCGCCGCGGACTCCCTGGCCGGGGTCGAACTCAGCCGCCTCCGTTGGCAGCACGACCTGGACAGCGGCCGCCCGGCCCTCACCTTCGACGGGGAGCCGGCCACGCTGCCGGAGCCGCTGCACGACGACGAACGGCTCGCCGTCAGCTTCCTCCTGGAGGAGGACCGGGCCCGCGCCATGAGCCTGCGCACGCCCATCGTCGACGTACGGGCCGTGCTCGCCACCCACGTGACGCCCGGCGGCCCGGCCGTCGACGCCGGCCGCCTGGACTACCTCCTCACCTGGGCGGAGGCCACCGACCCGCTGGACCACCGCGAGGTCTCCGACGTCATCGCGCAGCAACCGGAGACCCCCGGCGCCCGGCTGTCCAACGTCACGTCCGACGCGATCGACAAGGCGCGGCGCGAGGAGGACCCGGAGGCGTACAAGGCGCTCGTCGGCGCGGCTCTGGACTACCGCGTCCAGGTGCTCGAGAGGGCGCAGCGCGTGCTCGGGGGAGTGGGGGTCTCCCGGCTGCGCGAGGTGCACCGCGTCCTGGAGGCCGACGCGCAGGAGGTCTGGGGCCGCCGTGTCGCGCTGCAGGCCTCCGACCTCGTCCGCTTCTCCCGGATGTACTCACACTGGCGCAACGCCCATGTCGACCTGCTGGACGCCGATCGCAAGTGCTTCGACCAGCTCACCTGCCTGGTCGACACCTCGGTCGCACGCGACAGGGCGGCCGACGCCGGGATCCGCGAACTGGCCCTGGCGACCGTGATCGGCCTCGACCCCGTCCGGCTCGACGTGCAGTCACGGCGCCTGGGCGACGGGTCGGAGGTCGTCGCCCTGCACGTCGGCGACCGTGCCGTCGTCGAGCAGCCGGCCACGACCTTCAAGATTCAGCGAGGGTCCTTCAAGCTCGGTCAGTTGCCGATCGGGGCGCTCAGGCGTCTCGACGGCGTCGAGGGACTCCTCTGGGACCCCGAGGTCGTCCCCAACCTGGCGGTCGGCGACACCCTGGTCCTGGCGGACGCCACCTGGTTCACGCGGTTCAAGTCAGGCCATGAGCTCGCGGTGAAGCGGCCGTCCCCGGACGACCGGTCCGCTCCGAAGGCCACCTGCACCCCGGACGCCTACGCCGAGGACCCGGAAGAGCACCAATGGTGCTGCCGGCCGCACACGGTCGCCGAGGCGGAATGGGCGGACACGCTCGCGGAGCGCCGATCCCTCGGTGAGCTCAACCCGGAGGTCTGGCCGCCGCTGGTCGACGAAGAACGGTTCGACGTCAGACCGCCTGCGGAAGTACCGCTCCTCGTGGTGCCCATGCCCATCCCCGACGAGCTGACCATCGACGACCTGGACTGAACGGGAATGACGATCACCTTCTCGGCCCCCGCCGTACCACCGGAAGACGCGCGCCACCACGAGTCCGCGGCCGAGGGCAACATCGAGGCCGCGCAGCGAGCCATCTCCGCGCTGCTGTCGGCCCTCGAGGGCACCGCCGACTACGACAGGATCCTGCTGCGCGCCGCCGCCGGCGCCGGGAAGTCCTACGCGCTCGTCCGCATGGTCCGCGAAGCCCTCGCCCATGAGAACTGCGCCAGGGTGGGCGTCACCGCGTTCGCGAACAAGCAGGTGTTCCCGCTCGCCGGCGAACTGGGCAGAGAGCTGGGCGCCGCCCGGGTCTGCCTGTTCGTGGCCAAGGACCGGCTGCCCGAGGTGCCGCAGGACGTGCTCGACCAGGTCTCCGTCGCGACCTCCGCCGGCGGCGTCCCCGACACGTGCGACGTGGTCCTCGGAACCTCCCACAAGATGGGCGCGTGGGGCGAGCCACAGCGGTTGCTCGACCGCCTCGGTCCCGGCGTCAACGCCACGCTGCCGTTCGACGTGCTGTTCGTCGACGAGGCCTGGCAGCTCCCCCTCCACCGCTACGCGACCGTGCAAGGACTCGCTCCGCTGTCCGTCGGGGTCGGCGACGTCGGCCAGCTGCCGCCGATCGACCCCGGCCAGAACCCCTGGCGCGGCGACCCGGGCTACAACCCCTACCGCGCCTGGCCGACCGCGTACGAGAACGACGAGAAGACCTTCGCCGTGGACCTCCCCGCGGTATGGCGCCCGACGGCCGCGCAGCTTCCCCTCTGGCGCGCCTTCTACGGTGACTGGGACCGGCTGGACTGCGTGGCGGCCCCGGGCGACCGGACCGTCGAACCGCCGGCCATGACCGGACCCGCCGCCGCGGTCTGGGAGTCCGTCGCCACCGGGACGCCGACCCTGCTCGAGGTCGAGGGCCTCCCGGATCCCGAGGCGCCGGACATCGACCCGGACCTGCTCGGGGTGGTCGAGGAGGTGCTCATGCCCCTCCTGGAGGGCGGGTTCGCGATCACTCGCCGACGGTACGACGGCGTCGGCAGGCCCCTGAACGAGGAGCGGATCACCTCCGGCGCGCCGTCCGGGGATCCTCTGATCGTCGTCCTCGCCACGCGCAACCAGGCGGTGGACGACGCGACCGCGATGGTCGAACGCCTCACCGACAAGTACGGTCTGCCGGAGGGCGTGCTGCTCGCGTCGACGGTGGACTCCTGGCAGGGGCAGACCAACGCCATCACCGTCGCCGTCCACCCGCTGTCCGGAGCCGACCGGCTGGACGAGTTCAACTCGGCGTTCGGCCGGCTCGCCGTCACCTGCACGCGGGCCACCCATGGGCTGCTGATGGTGGCCCGGGCCGGTCTGGACGACCTGCTGGGCGAGGCTCCGGCCCGGCCGGGTACGCCTCTGGGCGAGCCCGGAAACCGGTCTCTTCCCCGCCAGACCCACCAGCGGATCCTCACGACGTTCAGCCGCGCGACGCTGCGGCTCGGCGGCCGGGGGTCAGGAGGTAGGCGATCGCCATGTCGCTGAGTTCCTCTGCGTACCGGTGTCGGGCTGCCTCACCTGTAGCGGAGTCGGGACGTACGGAGTTGTGGAAGCAGGGTTCCAGCATTGGTTCGGTCAGCGCCGCAACCAGCTGGTCCTTGTCCTCGAAGCGGCGGTAGATCGTACCGACCGAGACGCCGGCGCGTTCCGCGACGCCTGTGATCGTCATCTCCTCCAGGCCGGCCGGGTGGCGATCTCCTCAGCCGCCTGCAGCACGCGAGCCAGTGTCGCCGCGCGGCAGCTTCAAGGGGGGAACGACGGTGCTCGCCACCCAGGGCCTCACCTCAGGCGCGTTCCTGGCCTGGATGGACAAGGCCTTCGCCGACGAGAACGTGCTTCTCGCGGCGGAACCCGAGCACTAGGTGATGGGCGCCGAGGCCGACGGATCCTTCCGGGTGGTGGAGAACATCGGCTCCCACGTCAGCTCCTTCTCCATGGGCGGCTGGGGCACGGAGACGCCGGCGTGGGTCGCGGACGCCGACGAACTCCTCCCGGAGTCCGAGTTTCCGCACAAGATGTCCTCCAACCTCTTCCTGGCCGACGGCACGGTCATCGGGCGGGCGCTGGTTCAGTTCGGTGACACCGCCGACGGCTTCACCGCCAGCTTGACGGTCTACGTGCCCACCGCATGCCCGGACGACGTCCTGGAGCACCACCTTCGGCACTTCGCTGTCGAGTTCAGGAACTGGATCACCGCCGCCGGTGCGGCACGCGCCTGAGGAGCTGAGGGCAACGCCCGCTGGTTCCCGCCGCAGGAAGATACGGCGGCAGGGGCCGGCGATCTGCGGGTCGGTCATCCGGTGACGTGTGCCGGGGTGAACGTGACGGGTAGGGCGGTCAGGCCGCGCATCTGCATGGACGGCCGCCAGCGAAGTTCGTCGGGGGAGACCGTGAGCCTGACGTCGGGGAGCCGGTCCAGGAGCACTTCGACGGCCGTTTGGGCGATGATCTCGGCGATCTCTGGTGCCGGGTGCGGGCATCCGTGTTCACCATGGGCGAAGGCCATGTGGGCGTGGTTTCCGAGCGCACCGGCGGAGGAGTCCGGCCGCACCTGCGGGTCGGCGTTCGCGCCTGCCAGGCCGAGGACGATGCCGTCACCGGCCTTGATGAGCCGGCCGCCCAGGTGCGTGTCCTGGGTCGCCCATCTGCCCAGGCTGTTCTGCCCAGGGGTGTCCTCCCAGAGCACCTCGTTCAGTGCCTGACCGGCGCTGCGGCGACCACCGGACAGGGTCACTGCGAACCGGTCGTCGGTGAGCATGAGCCGCAGGGTGTTGCCGATCCAGTTGGCCATGGCGTCCTGGCCGGCGGTCATGGTGATGATGAGGTCGTGGGTGAGTTCTTCGTCGGTGAGCCCCGCAGGGTGGTCCAGCAGGCGTGAGGGGATGTCCGGACCGGGCCGCTCTCGCTTGGCCGCCAGCAGCCGCAACATCGCCGCGGCGAACCGCTGGTAGGCCTCGATGGCTCCGTCACCGCCGTTCATCGCCGCCATCACGTCGCGCGCGAGGTCGGGTGCCTCGGTCTTCGGCAGGCCGAACATCTCGGCCGAGACGAGGACCGGCATCGGGTGGGCGTACCTCGCCATCAGGTCCGCCTCGCCACGGGCGGCGAAGGAGTCGATCAGTTCGTCGGCGATCCGCTCGCACTGCGACCTCAGCTCGAACTGGTCGACCGCGGCGAGGGCGGCGCTGATCGCAGCGGAATGCCGCTGGTGCTCGGGCCCATCGGTGAACAGCACCGATGGCTGGTAGGCGATGAACGCCATCAAGGGCCAGTCGGGCGGGATGCGGTCCCAGGCGTTCCAGCGGCGGGAGTCACGCACGAACAGCTTCGGGTTGGACAGCACGTGGTAGAGCTCGCGATACCCGATCACCAGCCATGCGGGCACGTCGCCTTCGAGCAGGACCGGCACGACCGGACCATGCGTCCTCCTCATCTCCCGGTACAGCTCGGTCGGGTTCTCTTGATACTGCGGGCCGTACAACCGAACGGCGTCCGCGTGCGCGAGGTGTTCCGTCGGCGGGGTGCCGACGGGGCGCGCGCGGTCGGCCGGCGACTGGGCATCGGTCATCATGTCTCTCCACGAAGGTCCGTTCGGTGCCGCTGACCGGCAGGTGCTGCGTCTTCGACGGGTTTCAGTCGAAGACCAGCCGTCCCACCTTGTTGGCGGTCAGCTCGGCGAACCAGATGGAGCCGGGCTGCTCGTTGTTGATGTCGCAGGGACTGGACAACGAGGAGGGGGTCGCATAGGACTCGGCCTGATGCGTCACGGGATCGAAGCTGCCCATCTTGTTGCCCAGGCCGACGCTGCCGGCGAAGTTCAGTGAGAAGTACAGCCTCCCGTCGCTGCCGGTGACGATCGGCCCGGGGATGGGGAGGGGGTTGCCGATACCGCCACCGTCGAACAGGCTGCTGAGCAGGCCGCCGAGCCCGAACAACGGGAACTCCTGGATCCGCCCGGTTTCCGGGTCGATACGAGCCAGCTTCATGGCCAGTTCCTCGGTCACCCAGATCGCGCCGTCGGGACCGGTCGTGACACCGAGCGGGAACGATCCCGGTGTGGGCATCGTGTATTCGGTGACCGCCTTGGTGTCCACGTTGATCGAGAAGACCTTGTTCTCCAGCGGCAGGTCGGTCACCATGGTGCGCCCGGGCCCTGGCTTGATGATCCCGAACAACGCCTGTTGTGCTCCGGTGGCCGTGGGCAAGGGGTACTTGGTCATCTGGTGGGTCGCCATGTCGATGCGGCCGACCGAGTTCAGCCCGCCGAGCGTGAACCACATCGCGCCATCGGCGCCCTTGGTGATGTCGTTCGCCAAGCCGAGCCCGGTGTGCAGGGGAAGCTCCAGCCCGGACGTGTTCAAGGCACCGGCCCAGGGAAGCGGTATCTCCTGCATGGCGCCGGTGTCGGGGTCGATCCGTAGCAGGCTGTTGCCCGTCACCTCGGTGGACCAGATGGCGTTGTCCTGACCGATCTCCTCGCCGCCCGGGACGGACAACGGCATGGGCGTGCGGAACTCCTCGAAGTGCCCGGTGGCCGGATCGAAGCGGGTGAACTGCCCGGCCAGGTACTGCTCGACCCAGAGCCGGCCGTTGCCGTCGAATTCGACCTCACACGCCCCCGAGAGCGGCCCGGTCGGCAACGGACCGTACTCGACGACATGAGGCACCGCCGCCCGGGCGGCGGTGGCGGGAACGACCGCCGCGGCACTGGTGATGACGGCGGCGCACAGCCGGCCGATCAGGCGATGGGTGGCGCGCGGCGCACGCTCGCGCCGACCACGAGGTGAACGAGTGGCAGCCGGTGGCATCACTACATCCTTCCGATCGAACAGCCGGTCCGCCTGGGAGGAAATACCGCCAACTGCCAGGCGAGCGGACCAGAGCCTAGAGGAGAGATGCGTCCACATACGAGTTCAGCACCATATTGAGTCGTATTTGCCAGCAATATGTGTATTGTCGCTCTTGCGGTTTTTGTGCCCGTGATGGAAGTTTCCGATCATGACCGACGGTCGACTCGCCCAGCTGAGCTGACAGCCCGGCGCCCCGACCCACGGGTAGGACGATCTGGGACATCGCCGAAGCATTACTATCGGCCGTCACCTCGTTGATTAGCGTCTGTGGAGGAAGGGCCGCCTCGGGGAACTCAGGTCATCCCAGCGAACGCCAACCAGAGGGAAGGGCACGTCGCCGTGTGCTTCCTCGCGAACGTGGGATGTGCCGGCGCCGGCCAGGCGGGTGGTCACCGCGACGGCGCTGTGAGCGCGCCGCACAGCCACCGGCACGTACGACGGCAGATGTTCGAGTGCGGCGCCGGCCGGCATGCCGAACATCGGTGACCCGATCGGCAAAGCCGAAGCCCCCGCCGGCGCTCGGCCGGCGAGAGCTTCCGGTCGCCGCCCATGTGTTCGGGTAACCAGCCCGAGAACGGCGAATGTGTCCCAACCAGGCAAGGTCGAAGGACGTCTTTCAGTCTACTGCGGGGGGGCTTGAGCCGGCTCATGCGCGGCCTCCGCCCGGCCGAGCGGGGAGGCGCCTCGTGCCGTCACCAGCACGGCTCGTTCCTCCGGCATGGTCATGCCTTATCGCGGAATTGCTTACGGCGGGCGGTGTTCTGCGGATCTCGCTGCTCTAGTTCCACCCGGTGCACAGGATGTCGCGGTTGAAGCGGTGCAGCGGCGACTCCAGGCGTACCTCGCGGAGCGGCATGGGGCGGGCGTCGGCGAGCGCGGCCCGTACCGCGTCGAGTGCCGCCGGGCCGCCGGGCCGCCGCGCACGATGTCGTCGACCGTACCGATGGCGGAGGGCAGCAGTGCCACCATGCCTTCGGCCTCGTTCAAGGCGCCGGCTCGCCGTGTGCCGTCGACGGTGACAGAGGCGAGTCTCATTTCCGTGGCCCCTCAGGACCAGGTTCGGGCAGCGGCGCCGGCGGTACGAGCCGGTGTTCCGGGATCACGGCCACGCCCAGGATCTCGATCATGGCCTCCGGCTGCCACAGGGCGGTGCAGCCGATCCCGGCCATGGCCGGGTAGACGGGACCGGCGAGCTCGCGCCAGACCCGGCCGATCTCCTTGCCGTGAGCCTGGTAGCCGGGGATATCGGTGAGGTAGAGGGTGATGCTCACCAGGTCCTCGGGTTCGCCTCCCACCGCGCGGAGCGTGGTCAGCACATTGCCGAACGCCTGGCGGAACTGCTCGACGATGCCGCCAGGAACGATCTCCATGTCGGCGTTCAGGGCGGTCTGTCCGCCCAGGTAGAGCGTGTTTCCGGTGAGGGTTCCATGCGAGTACCCGCTTGGCGCTGGAAGGGCACTCGGGTTCACGGCGACGGGCGTCATACGGCCTCCCGTTGGGATGGGTCGAGCTCCGGTTCTTCCTCGGAGCGGTATTGACAATAAATGACGGTCGTGAAAAATACGACATGTCACGAGCATGCTCCGACACAGCGATCCGCCGACAGCCGTCCCTGGCTGCGGTCTCGCACCTCGACCGGCCGGCGCCTCCCCCCACGCGATCGAAACGGAGCCATTCCGATGGAGCCCGACTTCAGCAAGTACCGCCTCGAGGGTGACAACTCGATGTATCGGCTGCCCAGCGGTCTCGTCCAACCCGTGGTGACGCGCGGCGGCCTAGAGGACGCCGGTACGGCCGACTCCGGGGGAGCGGTGCGGATCTCGGGGGTCAGCATCCAGCACACCCCGGCCACGAGGCTGTGGTTCGGCAAGGTCAGCAACGAGCCGGGCTACCGGTCGGTCTCTCACCACCACGGCGAGGCCGAGACCGGCGGCTACGTCCTGTCGGGGCGGGCGCGCATCTACTTCGGCGACAAGTTCGAGGACTACGTCGACATGGAGGAGGGCGACTGGGTCTTCGTGCCGCCGTTCATGCCGCACGTCGAGTGCAATCTCTCGCGCACCAGGCCCCTGGTGTGGATGACCACCCGTACGCCGGAGAACATCGTCGTCAACCTGCCCGACGTCGCCGACACCGACCTGCGGGACTGGCTGAACCGATGACGACTCAGGCCCTGGAGACCTCGGCGGTCTTCACCGCCGCCGTCACGCTGACGCCCGCGGAGACCGAGCACTTCGACGTCGCCTTCACCGCCATCACCCAGCCCTGCCCCTGGCCGAAGGCCTACGGCGGTGATCTGGTCGCCCAGGCCGCGGCCGCGGCCATGCGGTCGGTGACCGACGGCAAGACGCTGCACTCGATGCACGGCTATTTCCTGCGCCCGGCCGACATCGGGGCGCAGGTGCGCTACGAGGTGGAGCTGCTCCGGGACGGACGTGGCTACAGCACCCGGCAGGTACGCGGTTACCAGCACGGCAAGCCGATCTACGTCTGCCTGGCCAACTTCGCCGCCGGTGAGCCCGGCGGGACGTTCCACGCCGAGCCGCCCGAGGCCGTCCCCGATCCGGAGGAACTGCCCAGTTCCGCGGCGTACCTCGCGCACCGGACCGGCGGCACGATGACCGATGAGTCGAAGGCCTACTGGTCCGGCGGCCGCAGCTTCGACATGCGGCATGTGCCCGGGCCGGTCTACCTGACCATCGAGGGGCGACGGGCGCCGCACCAGGCGGTGTGGATCAAGCCGTTCGACCCGCTCCGGCCGGTCGAGGGACTGAGCGACCCGCAGCGGGACATGGCCGCGCTCGCCTATGTCTGCGACTACACCATCCTCGAGCCCGTGCTGCGTGTGCTCGACCTGCCCTGGGCCAGGCCCGGGCTGATCACCGCCAGTCTCGATCACGCCATGTGGTTCCACCGGCCCGGACCGGTCGACGGCTGGCTCCTCTACGTCCAGGAAGCGGTCGCCGCCGACACGGGCCGCGGCCTCGGCACCGGCCGCTTCTTCACCCGCGATCGCCGGCACCTCGCCACCGTTGCCCAGGAGGGCATGATCCGCGTCGTTTGACCCGTCGTCCCCTCGCCGGCGGCTCCCGGAAGGCATCCCCATTGTTCCTTTCGCCATCAGCCCACCTGGACACCTTCACCCGCGATCACCTGCCGCCGACACATCTGTGGCCGACACTCGAGTTCACCTTGCCGGAGCTGCGGTATCCGGACCGGCTCAACGCCGCCACAGAGATCCTCGACAAGGCGGTCGCGACGTTCGGAGCCGACCGGCCGGCGCTTCGTACGCCGGACGGGGAGATCTGGTCCTACGGCCTGTTGCGGACACGGGCGAACCAGGTCGCCCAGGTGCTCACCGAGGACCTGGGCCTGGTTCCCGGACAGCGCGTGCTGCTGCGCGCCCCGAACAATCCATGGACAGTCGCGGCCTGGCTCGGCGTGCTCAAGGCCGGAGGCGTCGTCGTGACCACCATGGCCGCGCTGCGCGCCCGCGAGGTCGCCCCGATCGTCGAACGGACCCGGCCGTCCATCGCGCTGGTGGACCACCGGTTCGCCGAGGACGTCCACGTCGTCAAGGACGCGACGATGCCGTCCATGACGGTCGTGGAGTACGGAGGCGCCGGCGCGGACGATCTCATCGAACGTGCCCTGGTCAAGTCCGGGCGGTTCAGTGACGTGGCGACCGCCGCGGACGACGTCGCGCTCCTGGGGCCGACGTCCGGCAGCACCGGCGTCCCGAAGATCACCATGCACTTCCACCGTGATCTGCTGTCCATCGACCGCACCTTCGGCCGCCCCGTGCTCGGGCTGACCCCGGACGACACGGTCGCCTGCTCCGCGCCCCTCGCGTTCACGTTCGGTCTCGGCATGCTCGTGGTCTTCCCGCTGCTGGCCGGCGCCTGCGCGCTGCTGACCGAGTCCGTCACCCCGCCGCAGCTCGCCGACATCGTCCAGCGACACGGCGTCACGGTACTCGCGACCGCTCCGACGGCCTTCAAGGCGATCCTGCGTGAAGGCCGGGAGGAGAAGCTGGCCGGGTTGCGGACCGGTGTGTCGGCCGGCGAACACCTTCCGCGGACCACGTGGGAGGGGCTACGCGACAGGCTCGGGCTGCGGATCATCGATGGCATCGGCGCCACCGAGATGCTGCACATCTTCATCGCGGCCGCCGGTGACGACATTCGGCCCGGCGCCACCGGGAGGCCGGTGCCCGGCTACCGCGCCACGATCCTCGGCCCGGACGGCGAAGAGCTCGGGCCCGGTGAGTCCGGACGGCTCGCCGTCATCGGCCCGGTCGGTTGCCGCTATCTGGACGCCGCCCGCCAGACGGACTACGTCGTCGACGGCTGGAACGTCACCGGCGACGTCTTCTACCGGGATGAGGACGGCTACTTCTTCTACCAGGCCCGCAGTGACAACATGATCGTCTCGTCCGGGTACAACATCGGCGGGCCCGAGGTCGAGGCCGCCATCGACACCCATCCCGACGTGCTGGAGTCCGGTGTCGTCGGCCGTCCCGACGCCCAGCGCGGCTCCGTCGTGTGCGCCTTCGTCGTGCTTCGGGACGGCGTGGTCGGCGACGCGGCCAAGGCGAAGGAGATCCAGGATCACGTCAAGCGGGTCCTGGCCCCCTACAAGTACCCGCGCGACGTGCGGTTCTGCGACTCGCTGCCGCGCAACAGCAGCGGCAAACTCCAGCGTTTCGCTCTTCGCAGGGTCATCGACGACGAGCAGGCCGCCATGCCTGTCGCCGAGCAGTGAGAGGAACTTCGGTGAAGATCGCGATTGTCGGCGGTGGCCCCGGCGGCCTGTACCTCGCCGCCTTGATGAAGCAGCTCGACCCCGGCCATGACATCACCGTCTGGGAGCGGAACGCCCCGGACGACACGTTCGGCTTCGGTGTGGTGTTCTCGGATGAGACGCTCGGTGGCATCGAGAGCGCCGACACCGAGTTCGCCGACGCCATGGTGAGGCGGTTCGCCCGGTGGACCGACATCGACATCCACTTCCGGGGCGAAAGCCATACCGTCGGCGGGCAGGGCTTCGCCGCCATGAGCCGCAAGGAACTGTTGCGCCTGCTGCAGGAGCGCTGCCGCGGCCTCGGCGTCGTCACGCACTTCTCCACGCTCGCCCCCGCCGTCGGCGACCTCATCGCGTCCTACGATCTGGTGGTCGGGGCCGACGGACTCAATTCGCAGGTCAGGCAGGCGTACGCGGACGTTTTCCGCCCCACGCTGGACCGGCGGCCCAACAAGTACATGTGGCTCGGCACGGATCGTGTCTTCGAAGCCTTCCAGTTCTTCATCAAGCAGACCGAGTGGGGGACCATGCAGGTCCACGGCTACCCCTACTCCGACGGCGGTTCCACCTTCATCGTCGAGATGCACGAGGACGTCTGGCGCCGTGCCGGTTTCGACGTCACCGAGGGAGTCGAGTTCCCGCCGGGCGTCTCCGACGAGCAGGCCATCGAGCGGCTCCGAGAGCTGTTCGCCGATGAGCTCGGCGGTCACCAGGTCTTCGCCAACAACTCCAAGTGGCTGAACTTCACCACCGTGCGCAACGAGCGGTGGCATCACGGCAACCTCGTCCTCATCGGCGACGCGGCGCACACCGCGCACTTCTCGATCGGGTCGGGCACCAAGCTCGCCATGGAGGACGCGCTCGCCCTCGCGGCCTGCCTGCACGAGAACCCGGATGCCGAGGCCGCGCTGACGGCCTACGAGAGTGAGCGACGACCCGTCGTCGAATCCACCCAGCGGGCGGCGCAGGCATCCCTGGAGTGGTTCGAGAACCTCGGCATGTACGTTCACCAGGAGCCGACCCAGTTCTGCTTCAACCTGCTGACCCGGTCGCGCCGCATCACCTACGACAACCTGCGCACCCGCGACCGGGAGTTCGCCGACCGCGTCGACGCCGCCTTCGCCGCCTCGCAGGGCCTGGACGGAGTCGCGCCGGCGATGTTCCAGCCCTTCCGGCTGGGGCGGCTCGAGCTGAAGAACCGGGTCGTCGTCTCTCCGATGGACGTGTACTCCGCCGTCGACGGCGTGCCCGGCGACTTCCATCTCGTCCACCTCGGCTCCAAGGCCATGGGCGGGGCGGGACTGGTGATGACCGAGATGGTCTGCGTCTCGCCGGACGGCCGGATCACCCCCGGCTGCGCGGGGCTGTGGACCGACGAGCAGCGTGACTCCTGGGCCCGGATCGTGTCCTTCGTGCACGACCGGACCACCGCCCGCATCGGTCTTCAGCTCGGCCATTCCGGCAGGAAGGGGTCGACCAGGCTGATGTGGGAGGGCATGGACGACCCGCTGGAGCAGGGGAACTGGGAGGTCGTCGGCCCGTCACCGCTGCCGTACGGTCCGGGCTCGCCCGTTCCGCGCGAGGTCACCCGCGCCGACATGGACGAGATCGTCGCGGACTTCGTCGCGGCCGCCCGTCGAGGTGCCGAAGCCGGATTCGACCTGCTCGAGCTGCACTGCGCGCACGGCTACCTGCTGTCCTCCTTCCTGTCGCCCATCTCCAATCGCCGCACCGATGAGTACGGCGGCTCGCTTGAGAACCGCCTCCGCTTCCCCTTGGAGGTGTTCGAGGCGGTACGCGCCGCCTGGCCCGCCGAGCGGCCGATGAGCGTGCGGATCTCCGCGACGGACTGGGCTCCGAACGGCAACACCGAGAAGGACGCCGTCGAGATCGCCCGGGCCTTCATCGCCCACGGGGCCGACGCCATCGACGTCTCGTCAGGACAGGTCACCAAGGACGAGCGTCCCGCGTTCGGCCGTTCGTACCAGACCCCGTTCGCCGACCGGGTCCGGCAGGAGATCGCGGCCGCCACCGGCACGGCCGTCATCGCCGTCGGCGCCATCGCCTCCTACGACGACGTGAACTCGATCCTGCTGGCCGGGCGCGCCGACCTGTGCGCCGTCGGTCGTACGCATCTCTACGACCCGCACTGGACGCTGCACGCGGCGGCCGAGCAGGAGTACCGAGGTGCGGCCGCGGAATGGCCCGTGCAGTTCGCGGCAGGTCGCCGCAAGCCGCCGACGGCGCGCACCGACGCGGTGCGCCCCCGTCTGTCTCTCCTGCGCGCCGACACCACCGACCAGAACGTCCACCTGCGCTGGACCCCGCACCGGGACCCGGCACCCGTCTCCTGATCGGTGGGCGGCCCGGACCTCGTCCGAGCCGCCCACGGCCCGCGTGGCCCCGGCTCTAGGACATCCCCGCCTTGGCGCGGTGCGTGAACTCCTCACTGGTGACGGCGTCGGCGGTCGACTGGGCGAGCACGACCAGCGAGGCGCGATGGACCTCCTCGGCGGTCATGGCTCCCCACGCAAGGTCCGGGTGGTCGTAGGTGGCACAGGCGTCGGCGAGGACCAGCGTGATCGTTGGTATCGTGGCCTGGTGACGGCCGTGTCAGACCCGAGTGAGACCGGCGCCGACGCGCCGACGCGCAGTGCGCAGCCGAGGCACCTGATCGTCACCGTCTACGGCCTGTACTCCCGGTCGGACGGCGGCTGGCTGTCGGTCGCCTCGCTGATCGCGCTGCTCGCCGACCTCGGAGTCGACGAGCCCGCCGTCCGCTCGTCGATCTCGCGGCTCAAGCGGCGCGGGATCCTGCGAGCGCGCCGGCACGACGGCGCGGCCGGCTACGAGCTGTCCGACGAGGCGCTGGCCATCCTGCGCGAAGGGGACGACCGTATCTTCCAGCGCCGGCGTGCGACGCTCACCGACGGGTGGATGCTCGCCGTCTTCTCGGTGCCCGAGTCCGAACGCCACAAGCGGCATGTCCTGCGTTCCGAGCTGACCAGGCTCGGCTTCGGCACCGCCGCGCCGGGCGTGTGGATCGCACCGGCGCACCTGCATGACGCGACCGCCGAGATGCTGCGGCGACTCGACCTGGACTCATACGCGGATCTGTTCCGCGGCGAGCATCTGGCGTTCGGGGATCTGGCCGCGAAGGTCCGCCGATGGTGGGATCTCGACGAGCTCGAGCGGCTCTATGGGGCGTTCCTCCAGGCGCACGCGCCGGTGCTGCGACGGCGCCGCACGCCCCAGGCGGGGGAGGCGTTCGCCGACTATGTTCGGGTGCTCACCGATTGGCGGCGACTGCCGTACCTCGACCCGGGCCTGCCCGAGGAACTCCTGCCCGACGGCTGGATCGGGATCCGGGCCGCCGACCTCTTCTTCGCGCTGAAGGCGCGGCTGGAGGAGCCCGCCCGCGCCCACGTCATGGCCACGATCACCGGGTGACGAGCAGCGGCTTCCCTCGCCGAGACCGGCGGAGGCCGCTCTCAGGGAACCGCCTTCGGCCGGGCGGGCGCTCGGTCGCGAGACCTGCCCGTCACCCGCAGCCTCGGAGCAGGTCCGCGGCGGCGCGCGATAGATCATTAACCCGTGATCAGGTTCGAGGGCGCGTCGTGGCCTCGTCGCCGGCGCAACGGCGGATGTGGTCGAGCGCGTCGCGCAGGTGTGATTCGTGGGTCCGGTGGCTCGTGGCGTTCAGCCGCAGGTAGAAGCGCTCGTCAACGCGGGTGCTGGACAGGAAGAAGCGTCCTGTGCGGTTGATCCGGTCGAGTAGCCGGCGGTTGGCGTCGTCGTCCGCTCGCAAGCGGAAGACCACAACGGTCAGGTCGGGTTCCCATGGCACCTCGAGCAGCGGATCCGCAGTGAGTTCCCGGTATGCCAGCGCGGCCAGGTCGAGTTTCTCGTCCAGCGCGTCGCGGAAGGCAGCGGCACCGTGAAGGTGCAGCGGTAGCCAGAGCCGCAGTCCGCGGAACTCGCGGGTCAGCTCGGGGCCGAGATGGCCGTAGTCGGGCAGCCCGGCGACGCCGGTCAGGTCCTGCAGGTAATCGCCGCGACCAGAGTGGGCGGCACGCAGTGGCCCGGTGTCACGCACCAAGAGCACGCCGGTCCCGTACGGCAGGAAGAGGCTCTTGTGCGGGTCGAACACCACGGAGTCGGCGCGTTCGATTCCACGAAGCCGATCACGGCCGCGCGCGGTGAGCCGGAACCCGCCGCCATAGGCGGCGTCGACGTGAAACCAGATGTTCTCCCGGCGGGCGAGCTCTCCGAGCTCGGCCAGCGGGTCGATCGTCCCGGTGCTCGTGGTGCCGGCCGTGCCTACCAAGAGAAAGGGCCGCAGTCCGTTGGCGCGATCAACGGCGATGAGCCGGGCGGCAGCGTCCGGATCCATGCGAAGGCCCCGGGCCGGCACCGTCCGGACGGACGAGGCCGGCAATCCCGCGATCCGTGCCGCCTTCGCGACGCAGTGGTGCGTGTGCTCGGTGACGTACAGCGTGCCACCCGCGATGTCCTCACCGAGACGGTCGTGCCGTGCGGCGACGAGCCCCGCCAGCGTTGCCATCGAACCACCGGTGGTCACCAGACCGGCCGCGCTCGACGGCAGGCCGAACTGCCCGCACAGCCACCGCAGGATCCCATGCTCCATCGCGACCAGGGCGGGCGCGAGCTCGGCCACGGCGGTGAAGCGGTTGTACGTCTGCGCGAGCAGCTCGGCGAGTGCGGAACCGACCAGGCCACCGGCGGGGAAGTAGGCGAGATAACCGGGGCCCGCCGTGTCCAGGCTGCGTTCGGCGGCGTCCTGGAAGGTGTCGAGTAGCGCAGTGAGATCCCCGGCCTCCTCCGGTGGTGGCCGCAGCATCCGTGCCACGATCTGCTCGGTGTCGTCGTTCCGGCCGGCCGGTGCCTGGGAAAGGCCATCGATGAAGTCGGCGATCCTCTCGAGGACCGCCCGTCCCATCACCTCGATCGACGTCTGATCCGGCTCCAGCGCCAAGGCCCGTACGTGTATTTCCGCCATGGCTCGGCAGATTAGGCAGAACCCGGCGATGGCGCTTGTACGATCCTGCCACCCTGTTGGTAGCCGCCGGGCGGCACGCCGACGAGCCGGCGAAAGTGCCGGGACAGGTGCGCCTGGTCGTAGAAGCCGACCATCGGCGCGACCTCGGCCGGAGGTATGCCCCTCTCGAGCAGCCGACACGCAGCGCGGACGCGCAGCTGGGTCAGGTACGCGTGCGGCGGCAGCCCATACGCGTCGCGGAACGCCCGCACGAGCGTGGACCACCCGACCCCCACCTCCGCGGCGAGCTCCTCCAGGCCCGGCGGCTCCGTCATGCGTTCGTGCAGCACCTCGCGCGCCCGTTCGGAGAAAGCGCCGCCAGATGACCGGACCGGAACGGCCGAGGGCACCCCGCCGTACGACCGCAACAGCCCGGCCAGCGCCCGGCGCATCAGGGTCTCCGCAGTCAGCCGGTCCTCGGTCTCCGTAGCAGCGTGCGCTCTCAGCACCAGGCGCGCAGCCCGGTCATCGTCGACGACCCGTTCGATGAAACGCGGCGTGCCCCGCGTCCCGGCCAGCTCCGACATGAGACCCGCCGACGGATACAGCACCCGGTAGGCCCAGCCGTTGTCGGTCAGCGCGACACCGGTATGCACCACCTCGGGACCGATGAGCACAAGCCCGCCCGGACCGATCCGCTCGACACCGTCCGCGAACCGAATCTCTTCCGCTCCGGACTGGATCACACCGACCGCGAAGGTCTCGTGACCGTGCCGGGCGAACGCGTGCGACACGTAGCGAGCGCGCATCAACCCGAGGCCGTCCAGTCCGCGAAGCCGCCAGAACCGTGAGAGCTGCACCGCAGCCGGGTCGTTCGTCAGCCCCGCACCTCCGATGCCCTCCGGTCCGCGTCGGCGACCCTAGTACGCCGCCCGGCGCCATGGAAGAAGCCTGACCGACCGCTTGGTGCGCGCGCCCTCACCGCCGTGTCGTAGCCGGTTTCATCGCACCGCTCTCCCGGCCCAGAAGGATGTATCCGAGGGCGTACAGCAGCGCACCGGCGACCTCGAAGATCTGGATGAGCGGGAACCGCGGCCCTGAGGTGAAAATGAACAACCCGCCGAGCGTGTAGACGAATGACCCGACGCTGAGCAGGACGGCCACTCGCCCCATTCCGCGCCGCCTCAGCATGAGCGCGAGCAGCAGATACCCGAACGGAAAGATCAGCAACGCCGGGAACACGATGATCGCCGCACCCGCATCCACATCACCGCTCGTGTGAACGAGGCTCGGCTCGTAATGCGCACGAACGGGGTTATGGGAACCGTCGTAGACGATGAGCGCGAACCACAGGAGCGTGCCGACCAGCGCGGCGTACCACCCACTCAAGTCCCGGCGGGTCTGGACACGCATACCCAGCGCGAGCATGCTGGCGAGACTGACCACCTGCAACAGCAGACCGGCCGCCTGAATGTCGTGCGTCACCCCGTACAGTTGTCCGACCTTCGCCATTCCCCACCCATCGCGCGCCGGGTGCAGGATCGTGCCCAGCAAGAACAGCGGCCCTCCGATGAATGCCGCGATCCTCGCGACCGTTCGCAGCCGCCGGCGAATGCCGCCCGTATCCATGCCGAGCGGCACGACCGTTTCCTGGTCACTGTTCAACGTGGTTCGATCACTCATTTTCTTGCCATCTCCTCATGGGCGATTGGATGCAGCGGAAAACCGACTGCTTCGAGGTGGATGTATCGATGGCGGCCCGATCCCTCGCGTCAAAGTCCCGCTGCGGGGTCGAGGCCGGCGACGGTCTTACCGCCGAGCATCGTCGTGATGACTTTGGTGTTCGAAAGGTCGTCGAGCGGGCAGGTGAGCGGGTCACGATCGAGGATGACGAGGTCGGCGTGGTTGCCGGAGCGCAGGGAGCCGATGTCGTCCCAGCGCAGGACGTGAGCGGCTTGGTCGGTCCACATGGACAGTGCCTGGCGGCGGCTGATGCCGGGGGTCGCCGCGGTCCTGCCGCTGGCGCCATAGCGGGGTTCGACGGCCAGTGCGATGTGTTCGAAGACGTTCTTGGGTCCCCAGTCGCTGCCGGCGGCGACGTGCAGACCGGCGTCCAGGAGCCGGGCGAGCGGAATGAAGTCGGGAAGCAGGCGCTCGCCGAACCGTTCGCGAACGACTTCTCCCTTACCCCAGGAGAATGACATGGTGGTGGTGATGTCGAGGCCAAGGGCGGCGGCGCGTCGCACCAGGTCGGGTTCGGCGAAGTAGAAGTGCTGCAGCAGCCAGGCCCGGCCGTCCGCGGTCAGGGGCGTCTGGCCGAGTTCCTCGAGTTGGTCGAGGTGGCTGTCGATTTCGGCCAGACCCGAGGTCACGATGTTGAGGCGCACCCCGTTCTCGTGGCAGTACCGGATCGCCTCCTGGACCTTTTCCGGGCTCAGGGCCGGTCGGCCTCGGGTCGGCCTCCCGTACGGGTCGGAGTACGCCTCACGCATGAGGGTGAATCCCGGCCAGCACGGCCCGTACGGCGAGACGGTGACACCGTCGACGCGGAACATCTGATCCGAGCGGTCGGCGAGGTCGCGAGCCCGCTCCAACCGCTGCCGGTACTCGGCGGGCTGCAGCGGGTCGCTCCACACCACTCCTGTGGGCTCGGCCTCGGGCGAGCACAGCACCCGAAGGGTGAGCTGTTCCTGGTCACGCAGCCATCGGTAGAACTCGACGAGTGAGAAGGTCATCAGGTGCGCCTCGTACACCGTGGTGACGCCGAGGGCGTTGAACGTCCGCATCGCCCGCTGGGTACCGGGGAGGATCGCGTCAGCCTGTAGCAGCGGAAGCCGGCGGAGCAGGTCGTTCATGAACGGGTCGTCGCAGTAGTAATTGGTGACCGAGCCGTGCAGGCGCCCGGTCGGCCGGCCGTCCGGATCCTTTTCGATCCAGACGTCGCCGACGCGGTCCGGCGTGGAGGGGCTGATGCCCAGCTGGTCGAGGGCGAGACTGTTCATGGCGCAGACGTTCGGTACGACCGGTGCCCAGGCCTGGATGAACACCGGATTCCGAGGCGCGGCCCGATCCAGGACATCACGGTCCGGCAGCCGGCCTTCGGCCAGGTCGCGATAGGACCGGCGGATGAAGTAGTGCGGTTCGCCCACCGGAGTGGTCATGATCCACTCGCCGGGTGGGCTCACGGATGCTCGGGCCGCGATCCGAGCCACGATGTCTTCGTGGCAGGTCGCGTCGGTGATGTCGACCAGCGGCTCGGCGAGTGCGCCGAAGTGCATCAGGTGCGGGTGGGTGTCGATCAGTCCAGGGATGACCGTGCTACCGCCCAGGTCGGCCACCCGGGCCTGGGCACCGGCCCGTGCGCGGACCGTGCCGCTGTCGCCGATGGCCAGCACGCGGCCGTCGCGGATCGCGATGGCCTCGGCGATGGTGCCGTGTTCGTCACAAGTGATGACTCGACCGCCGTCCAGTACGGTCGTGTGCATTGTTCCTCCGCGGCTTTGCTGCTGGTCTCGGATGGGAGTACGGCCTCCGCTTGGCGGTGGCTCGCTGACGAGCCGGGGCGGGTCGCCCGGGACTTCGCGTCAAACCGAACAGTGGTGTTCGACTTATATCGAGGCATCGTAACCTGTACATCGCTGTCGTAGATAGGTGGGGCATGCACTCGACAACGGCGAACGCCCCCGTCGGCGCGCCACCGGCCCGTGGCCGGTGAGTATCCGCTGATGCTGACCACGATGATCGCCGCTTATGCGGCCGAACTACGCGCCTTCCGCCGCGTGGTCACGGTGGCGGCCGGCACCGCGCTCAGCCTGGCCGGTGCCGGAGTGCTGTTCGGGGGTGGCTCGGTCTCGTGACCGTGAGCCTCGTCCCGCAGACGGGGCCGGTCACGGCCATCGGCGACGCCGTACGAAACCGGTGCGCCTACGTCAAAGCCCGGGAACTGTCGGCGGCCGCGGACCTCGCCGCAAACCGCATCGTGCAGGAGGCGATGGCGTCCTGGGCATGCGGGAACGGGCGCCCGCGGTCGGCGGCATCTTCACGGCGGGCCCTACGCCGGAAGGCGGCATGCTCGAAGCGGTCACGAATGGCGTGATGTTCCTTCAGGCCGTGGGCGTCGCCTCCGCCTGACGCGGTGACGGCTCGCGGTGCTGGTCTCCTGCCGCCCTCAACGCTCGGCCTTCAGTGCCGCCAGCAGTGTCCTTTCCAGGATGTCCCCGACGGCGTCCTTGTCCAGCCGCCCGGCGGCGGCCTCGTCGGCGGCGGCGTGCAACAGCGTGTAGACCGTGGTGACCAGCCAGTCGGCGGGCAGGTCGGTGCGGAAGGCGCCGTCTGTCCGGCCCCGTGCGATGAGCCGTTCCATGTACCCCATCGGCTTGTCGTGGAAGCGGCGCACCTCCTCCGCGGGCAGTGCGTGTTGCGCGGCCGCGTGCAGGCTGCCGAGTCGGCTGAGGAAGGGCCAGCACGACCGGATGACGCGGGCGAACGCTTCGGCGGGTGGTCCCTCGGCGGGCGTAGCCTCCTCGATGATGCCGTCCGCGTCGGCGATCGTCCGGGCGAGGACGGCCCTCAGCAGGTCCTCGCGAGAGGCGAAGTGGGCGTACAGAGTCACGCGGCCCAGGCCGGCGGCCTTGGCGATCTCGCCCATGCTCGCGTCGCGGTCCCGGGCGAAACATTCGGTGGCCGCGGAGATGATCGCCTCGATGTTGCGTTCGGCGTCGGCCCGCTTGTGGCCGGCGGAGCGCCGAACGCCGCGCTTCGGGGCCTCTGGCTGCGCAGCCTGCCGTTGCGGGGTCTGCGGATCTGTGGTCTGCGCCATGGACGCAGATTATTCCGGCGGTGATGGCCGTGCGCCCGTTGGGCGCGACGTTGTCGGTCTCGCAGGGCAAGGGAGCGACTCTTCTGCTCGCGAAGATCTCTGCTGCGATGGAAGCCGTCGAACTATGGCATGCGGAGAACGCCGTCCCCTCACCAGAGCTCATCAACGTGCCCGCTTCGGCTCTGGACCTGCCTTACCCGGTCCCCGAGCTGGGCCGGACCGAGGACAGCCTGCTCACGGAATGGACACGGCTGGACTGGATCGGGGCGCAGAGCATCCCCCGACGCTCCCCGGCGATGGTCCCTCGTGGAGCGGTCCGATTGGGACATTCCCCTCTTGACTGGCGGATCCACGGGCTCACTGCGTCTTCGAACGGCCTGGCGTCCGGCAATACCGTGGCCGAGGCCACCGTGCACGCAGGGTCCGGAGCGCGATGCCGTCAGCGGACTGATGGGCGTGCCGGCGTCGGACCGCCGATACATCGATTCGGCGAGCGTGACCGAAAGCTACTGTGTGGAGCTCATCGACCGCATCGCCCATGCGGGCGCATGGCTGGAGCTGGAGCACGTCCGGATCGGTGCTGAAGTCGGCGGAGCACCTACTCGTTACGGCCAACCCAGTACTGCGATCTGGCATCACCGAAAGGAGGAATCGCCAACGATGGCACTTATTCAGCGATCGAGTCATCGGCAAAAGAAGTGCCTCCCGCACGCCGACGCTAAATCATCCCAAAGTTCGCATCTGCTGAGCAGGGTGGGCTACGGCATCCTACTGCTGGAGCGACTCGGCAGAATGGCGGGTGGGGTGGCGAAAAAACACTTCGCCACCCCACCTGATCCGATGAGCCGATGGCCCAGAGACCTAAAGAATCCATCTCATCTAATTAAAACGGAAACCAGCCAGCGGGACCCATGTCATTCACCTCCTTCGCTTATAGGCGATGAAGCATCTCTCCCGGATATCCCTTCAGGCGCGGCTCGCCCGACAGAGAAGTGGGATGTTCGAAAAGGTCAGAGGCCACCGCAGGAGCGTGTGGCGTCCTCGGTGCGGTCGGAGACCGGGGTCCATGACGCTCACCGAGCGTGTGACGCGGGGCGCGGAGCACGAGCGATCAGGTCGAGGAGTTCGTCGACGGACCACTGGTCGTACGCGTGCTCCCCGTACTCGCAGCGGTACGCGTCAGCCGGTTCCGATCAGGAAGTCGGTGGCCGCCCCGAACCGGCCGCCGTGCGGTTTCATCGGCGGGACGCGCTGCCGTTGGAGCAGGGTCGCCCAGGCGCTGCGCAGGGGACGAAGATCGGCGGGCCCGACGGCGAGGAAGAGGGCTCTCGCCTCCCGATGAGGCTTCCAAGCTGGGGTCTGTTCGGATCTCCGCGCGTGGCCATCCCGGCACCTTCCCTGTAGGCGTACAACATACGCTAACACATAAGCCGTACAGCCATGCACGACTTATGGCGAAAGTACGCTGTGGGGGATGCCCGGCCCACGCTCACTCACGGACGCACGGCTCGCCGCCGCGTGCGCACCGTCGTCGACCGGTGATGCTGCGGTCTGGTCCCTCACCCCACAGGTCCCGCCTGCCGGGTCATCCCTCTGCCGTCGCTCAGGGGAGCGGGCCCGACGCGTCACCGTTCCTCTGCGCGCGGGCGACCGCACGTTCGACAACGCCCGCCTGGCCCACAGCGCGACGCCCAACCTCACCGGCGACCTGGCGATGGGGTGGGTCTGGCCTCGCGGGTGCGAATTCAACTCGGGGCGGTACCGGCCGCAGCGGTATGCCGGAGGCGGCCACGGCCGGTATCCGCCGGGCGGCTAGGACGTCGGGGTGCCGTAGACGCTGACCTCGGTGAGGTGGAAGGTGGCGTTGGCGGTGTTGCCTAGGCCGGTCACCCGGACGTACCGGGCCTTGGCCTCGGTGTTCATCGTGTCGCCCGCGTCGGTGGCGGGGCCGGGCCCGTTCCGGCCGCCGACGGTGAACCAGTGGGTGCCGTCGGCGCTGCCCTCCAGCCGGTAGGTGTAGTAACGGGTGCCGTCGACATAGTTGCGGACGTTGACGCGGGACACGTCATCGACCGCGCCGAGGTCGACCTGCCACCAGGTCTGGCCGTACGTCATCGGCCCGCCCCAGTACGGGGAGTTGGCGCGGCTGCCGTCGTTGGCGGCCTCGGCCGGGTGGCCGGACTCCGACGACAGTGCCGTCACCGGCTTGTGGAGGCTTTGCAGGACGTCGCCGGACCCATCGCGGGAGCTATCGGGCGCGTCGGCGATGCCGCCGGCGAAGAGCGCGATCGCCTCCTGCGCGGTGTGGGCGTTGACCGCGCTGACGAACATGCCGACGTCCTGCGTGCCCGACGCGCCGGCGACCGTGCCGGATCCGATCACGGTCCAGTTCTTGTCGTCGGAGCTGCAGGAGCCGGTCACGCGGCCGCCGTCCGTGCGCAGTCGCACGTAGACCTCGCCGGCGGTGAACCCGCCGACCTCGGTCATGTGATCGAGGCTGCCGTCGCCGTCGGCGTCATAGGAGAAGGCGCAGCCGTGCTCGGGTGTGACGGCGATGTCGGCGTACCCGGCGGACCCGGTTCTGGACAGGTCGTTGCTGACGACCAGGCCGGCGCGGGTCGACGGGGACGCACCGTCCAGCTTGGTCACCTTCGTGGACACCGCGTGGCCTGAGGTGAGCCCACCACCCTCGTAGACGGTCGCGAGTTCGTTGGTGGCACCCCACATGTCCTTGCCACCGGCGGCGATGCCCGTCGTATCGCCCGTTCGCGCGAACTCGGCCGGTGCGGAGGCAGCCGTCTTATACGGCGCCGCGACCGTACTCCCGCCGACCATGAGGAGGGAGTGTGCGGTCGCCCGTCCGGACGCGCCCGCGGCGGTACGCCAGGAGGCCGTGGCGTTCAGGTCGGGCAGGGAACCGGCCGCGGCGTCGGCCGGGGCGGTCACCGTCCAGGTCGCGGTCGCGGTCTTGCCGGGATCGACGTCGTTTCCGGGGCCGGTGGTGCCGGTCGCGGGGCGGACGGCGTAGCCGTGTGGCGCGGTCAACTCGAAGCCCACCTTGTACGCGGTGCTCAGCGCCGAGTCGCTCGTGAAGGTCGCGGTGACGTGGACGGTACCGCCCGGGGTGACACCCTTCCGGTCGGAGGCGAGGGTCAGCACACCGGACGTCTCGTCGGCCGCCTTCGTGGCCAGTCGGTAGGCGTCGCCGTGCGGCACGGCCGCGTAGCGGGTGCCCGCGCGCGCCCAGCTTTCGGCGACCGCGCGCCAGTCGATCAGCTGCGGCTCGTCACCGGTCTTCAGCGAGTTCTTCAGCACGCCGAAGAACATCTTCCAGCGCTCGGCGTAGTAGCCGCCGACCAGGCCGTTGAAGTCCCGGCGCGCGTAGTCCTGGATCCCGGGGCTCTCGGTCTGCCACAGTGTCACCAGCGACTTCAGGTCGTAATCAAGGGTCGCGGCCTCCTTCGGGTTCGCGGCCTGGCGGGCCGCCTCCTGCTGCCACGTGCCGAGCAGGAAGTGCGAATCGGCGCCGAGCACCTCGTCCATCAGCCTCATCTCGGCCATCCACCGGTCGGTGAGTCGCCCGAAGGCGGCGCTGTCGCGGTCGCGATAGGCGGCGAGGATCTGCGGCAGGAGTGCTCTGCTGCGGTTGGCGAGCACCTGACGAGTGACATCGACGAGGTCGTAGCGGTACGCGTCGGAGTGGCGCAGCCGCGGATCCACCTGAAGGAGCTCGTGCAGTGCCTTCTCGAACTCGGCGGGGTCGTACTGCAGCGCCGCCTGTCCGGTGTCGGTGAGGCTCGGCTGGTCATCGAACAGGGCGGTCACGTGCCGGGTGTCCTTGCCCGCGGGCCAGGAGTACGCCGTGCGCTCGATGATCTGCCAGGCCGCCACGGCGTGCGGGTCGGCGGCACCGTAGCGGGCGGTGGCGTACTCGGCGAACCAGGCGTCCATGTCGACCGGGCCGTTCTCCCACGGCATGTCGGCGAAGAACTCCACCGCGGCCGGGTTGTTGTCGATGGCCTCGGGCATCAGCGCGATGCCGTTCATGGCGTTGCCCGGTTTGGCGCGCCAGGCGTTGAACTTCTCGTTCCACACGGTGAGGCCGGCACCGAAGTTCTGGTGGCCGCCGAAGTTCCAGATCGTGCCGAAGGCGTACTGAGTGCCGAGGAAGTCCTTGTCGCGGTCGGTGATCCCGGGCTGTTCGCTGAGGCCGTCCACGACGAACATCTTCGATCGGTCGACCGCCTGGAGCGTCGCCGGAAGGGGATTGCCCTGCCAGCCGAGGATCACCCAGATCGCACCCGGGTGGGCGGCCTCGAGCGCGTCCTGGACGGCCTTCGACGCCGGGCCCACCGGTACCGACCCGGCGGTGCCGCCCTCGTGCAGCAGGTCCATCTTGTACATCGTGGAGGCGCCGAAAAGCTTGGTCTGTGCCTGGTAGAACGCCGCCGCGACCTTGCCGAACTGCGGTCCGGTCGGATCGAGCCAGTCGGGACGCTGCAGGCCGTTCCAGGCGCCCTGCGGGACGGTGTTCGCCCCCGGGTTCCGTGTGGCGAAGTCCGTTGGGACCGTGCCGTAGTAGCCGGGGAGCACCGGCGTCATGCCCAGTTCGCGCAGCCGGTCGATGATGCGCCGGGCGAGCGCGGCGCGACGGTCGATCAGTTGCTGGGAGATCGGTGAGCCGGTGCAGCACATGTTCTGCAGCAGCCACCACGACTGGTGGGCCGGCTCGGGGATCCACTTCCGCATATCCGCCGCGCTGTAGCCGAACTGCTGGAAAGCCTGCTCGTAGACGGCCTCCTGCCCCTCGTAAACCAGCACCTGGTTGATGCCGAGCAGTGCGAGCACGTCGAGGCGGTGTTCCCACTCCTGCCAGCTCAGGTACGCGCCGCCGTATCCCTCATTGGTGTCGTTGAGCGCGAACCGGTTGGCGACCGACGCGTCCTGCGCGATCGGCGCGGACGGCAGCGGCAACCGCGCGGGAAGGTCGAGCTGCGAACCGCCGATCGAGACGTTGGCGTGCGCGACCTTGCGCAGGTACCAGCCGAACCCGGTGAGCTGCACGGCCGGGGAGGTGCCCGCGACCAACAGGTGCCCGCCCTCGGCGGAGACCTGGAAACGGTCGGCGCCCGTGCCCTTGTCGATCGTCCGGAGCGTGATCTGGTCGGCCCGGCTCTTACCGAGGATCCGCTCCAGCGCCTGGGCGGCCGGTCCGTTGTCACGCGCGGCGGCCGTCGCGCGTGTGGGTTCCGCTGTCGCCGGTGGCGTCACGGCCAGCGGCACGGCCAGCGCCGCCGCCATGGCGGCGATGAGTGTACGAGATCGGCGCCTGATGCCCGATCGTCTTCCTGGTCGTCGGCCCAGCACGATGGCGGCACCTCCAGCGAAGGAAGTTTATTAAGGTCTTTACAAAACCTCGCACTCATAATGTGCATGCGGGACTCTGGGGTCAAGGGGGCCAGTGGATCTTTCGGAGGAAACAATGGGAGACGAGCGTGCGGTCGGCACTCCCGTTCTGCGCCGCCTCAACACCGCTTCCGTGCTGCGTGCGGTGCGCGACTGCGCACCCGACCCCGTACGGCTGGCCGAACTGGTCAAGCTGACCGGCCTCACCCGTCCCACCGTGGGCCAGGCGGTGGAGGATCTGGTCGAGGCGGGCTGGGTCCAGCACCACCACCCGGCCGCCGCCTCCCGGAAGGGCGGCCGTCCGGCCGTCCGCGTCTCCCTCCGGGGCCGCGCCGCACCCGTGCTGGGCCTCGACGTCGGCCCGCACACGGTCAGCGCGGGGATCGACGACCTGGCCGGCCGCCGCCTGGCCGCGGTGCGCCGATCGGTCGACCACAACAGGGCCAGCCGCCTCCTGACCGTGGTCGACGCGGTCATCGCGCGCGTCCTCGAGGAGGCCGGCTTCGATGCGGACGAGATCGCCGCGGTGGTCGTCGCCACCCCTGGGATCGTCGACTCCGGATCTGGCCGGATCCTCCTGGCGCCCAGCGTGTCGGGATGGACCTCGGTGAACCTCTCCGATCATCTCCGCGACCGGTTCCGCTGCCCGGTGCGGGTGGAGAACGACGCCAACCTCGCCGCCCTGGCCGTTGCGAGGGAACGGGCCGGGCCCGGCACTCTGCTGGCCGTCCAATGGGGAGAGCGGCTCGGCGCCGGCGTCGTGATCGACGGGCGCCTCCACCGGGGCACCGGGGCGGCGGGCGAGATCGGCTTCATCCGGCCACCCGGTCGCGTCCCCGACACTGACGACGGCAGGGGGCCCCTCGAACGCGCCATCGGCGCCGAGGCCATCACCGAACAGGCCCGTCGGGCCGCCCGTACGCACCCCGAATCGGTCCTGCGCGACGGCCCGATCGACGCCGCCGCCGTCTTCGCCGCGGCCGCCACCGGGGACGCGGTGGCCGAGCGCGTCGTGGACGACGTCGCCAGGACCTTCGCCCACGCCATCGCGCCGGCCGTCCTGGTCCTGGCCCCCGACGCGGTCGTGATCGGCGGCGGGGTCGCCCGCGCCGGACCCGTCCTGCTCGCGGCCATCACCCGGCACCTGGCCGATCTGACCCTCACCCCACCCGACGTGGGAATCTCCGGTCTGGCCGAGGACACGATCCTGACCGGCGCCCTGCGCATGGCCCTGGACGAGGTCTGGCACCAGCTCCCCGCCTGACGACCGCTGAACTGAGCCCGGGGCACGACTCGGGCGAACTGCGGGCATGCAAGTCAACCAAAGTGACTCCACCAGACCCGGGGCACATCAGTCTGTACAGAGCTGCGGTCTGTGCTGCTTCGGCGCCTTCAAATCCCGGTGATCTTGAGCTGATGGCCCTTGCGCACCGTCTTGGGTGACGCGGCGAAACCGGTGATCGTCGTGCGGTACTCCGTATCGACATAGTCGGACGAACCGGGCATCGGTACGTAATCGGGATCCTGCACGGTGACGCGCCAGTACCCGTCCCGTGCGGCGGGCGAATGCGAGTCGAAGCCGACCATGAATGGTGACGCCCGCCGCAGTAGGTGTATTCGTCACTCAGGCTCGCATGGGCGCTGACCGGATCGCCGTCGCGGTCACCGGCGTTTCGGCGGCCTCGCCAGGCCCTCAATGAGCCTTCGTGCCGCGGAGTACTCCGAACGTGCAGGTACGGCGCGGGCCGGATGTGGACGTCCGGCGTATATGCCCTTAACGGAACGCGTCGGCTTCGTACGGTCGCTTCATGCGCGAGGACGAAGTCTGGGAACTGAGGTTGCGGCGGGAGCGGGAGACCACGGCCGGCCTGTGGCCGATCGGTCGCGCCTTGGCCGTCGCCGGCCTCAGCGTGGCGGTGGGGCTCGCGATGGTGACCGTTGTGGCGCTGGCGGTGCTGGGATTCCCGCACCTGGCCCGGCACAAGGATCTGTCGGTCGGGGATCTGCTGGATGTGCTGAAGCTCGTGCTGGGCACGGTCGCCGGGGCTGGCGCGCTGGCCGCGCTGGTGATGAACTACCGCAAGCAGCGCGTGGCCGAGGTCGCCGAGACCCGCGACCGGGTACGGGTGTTCAACGAGCGGTTCACCACCGCGGCCGGGCAGCTCGGTCACGATGAGGCCGCCGTACGGCTGGCGGGGATCTATGCGATGGCGGGCCTGGCCGATGACTGGGAGCACGGTCGGCAGACGTGCATCGACGTGCTGTGCGCCTACCTGCGTATGCCATATGAGCCCGACCCGGGCTCGGGCGCCCCGGCGGCCGAGGGGTTGGTGTTCGGCCGCAATCAGGAGGTCCGCCACGCGATCATCAAGGTCATCACCACCCATCTGCGTTCCGGTGCCCGTGTGTCCTGGCGGGGGCACGACTTCGACTTCACCGGCGCCCGCTTCGATGGCGGCGACTTCAGCCACGCAAAATTCATCGACGGCGAGATCTCCTTCACCGGCGCGGAGTTCACTGGCGGCACGGTCTCCTTCGCCGGCGCGGAGTTCCGGAGCGAGGTCTCCTTCGCCCGCGCGGAGTTCACCGGTGGCGTGGTCGACTTCTCCGGCGCGGAGTTCACCAGAGTCACCAGCGGCACGGTCTCCTTCAGCGGCGCGCAGTTCACCGGCGGTGAGGTCTCCTTCGGCGGCGCGCAGTTCACCAGTGGCGTGGTCGACTTCTCCGGCGCGGTGTTCATCGACGGTACGGCCGACTTCAGCGGTGCGCAGTTCACCGGCAGCACGGTCGACTTCTCCGGCGCGGACTTCACCGGCGGTGAGGTCATCTTCAGCGGCGCGGGCTTCATCGTCGGCAAGATCTCCTTCACCCACGCGGAGTTCACCAGCGGCACGGTCACCTTCACCGGCGCGGGCTTCATCGAAGGTGAGGTCACCTTCAGCGGCGCGCGGTTCACCGGGGGCACGGTCGATCTTCATGACCTCCGCTTCACGAAGGTGTCGCCGTCATTCGATGAGGCGGTCCTGGCGTCGCCGCCGGAAGGATTGCGGCTGCCGGCCACCGCGACGGCACCACAACCGGGTGAGACATCCGGCCGGTAGAGACACGCGCCCAGCGCTGCCGGCGGTCACGGCTCCCCACCGTGGCGGCCGTCGGGCGCGAGCGGCAGGGGCCTCGACGTGCACCGGCTGAACGGCGTCATCGCGGCGCAGGCCAGGGCGCACAACGCCGATTACGTGGATGTGGAGACCCCGAGCGCCGGCCACGACGCCTGCCAGTCGGCCACGGTGAAATGGGTGGAGGGGTACGTGCCGGTCAACCCGGCCGCGCCGCTGCACCCGAACCAGCGAGGCGAGGCGAACTACGCCCGGATCATCGCCGACCACCTCGGCTGACCGGCTTTTCGAGGGCGACGTCGGCGGACGATCGCTTAGCCAGTCTTTCGAGCGCCTTGCTCCATATCGCCGGGAGGATCGCTTCGAACCGGCTTGGCGCAACGCGGTGACCTTTGCGGGCGGCCATGGCGGACCAGTGCGCGGCGGCGGAGTCCCGGCCGTGCGCGCGATCGCGGATGGCCAGGCGGTAGGCGGCGTCTCCGCGCCGGCAGTAGCGAGCGGCGATGTTGAGATACAGGTCGGTCCACAGCCGGCTGGATTCGTATCGCCGGTCTTCATGCGCCGGTACATCTCGCTGACCGCCGAGCCCTGCCACATCTGGATCAACGCGATCCCGCGGATCGAAAAGTGAAGCCGCACAAGCCGGGCTATCCGGCCTTGCGCTTGTCGAACTCGGCCGCGACCGCGTGGATGGAGCCCCGGCCCTCGAGCTCGACGCTCTTTCCGTCGGCCATGCTGATCGTGACCCGCTGCCAGCTCCTGCCGCCCTCGACCTTGATGGACGCGATGCGCTCCAGGGGGATCTGGCCAAGGTGGTCACCGACCCGGTTGAGCATCGGGTCGGCGGTCCACACGTGCAGGGCGCTGTCGCTGACACCGAAGACGACGGCGGCGTCGAGCGGAATGTCGGTCTCTTCGGTCATCTTCTTCGCCGCCGCGCGAGCGGCCGGCCTGGTGATCAGGTAGTTACCGAGCGGCGAAAGCATCCGCGCCGGGCCGAGCGCGGTGTCAACCCTCGCGTACGCAGCCGCGACGATCTTCTCGTCGCCCAGCTGCTCGGTCAACGCGGCGGCCAGTTCAGCATCTTTTGCATGCATCAGTACTTCCCTTTAGTTGGAGTTCGGGGCACAGGCGATCTAGTCCTGACGCCCGCTGGGTCAGTGTTGTAGGCCCGCGTGAGCGCCGTTCAAGCGTCGGCCTGGCAGCGGTCAGATGCCGATGCGCGGAGCCGCCACCGCCGGATGGGCCGTCGTAGGTCGACACCGTTCACCGAGACGTCGCCGCACCGCTTGCGCAGACCGCGTACGGGCACCGTCGTTTCATCCATTGCGCCAGTGTCGCGGCGGCGGGCACCTCACACGATCGGTGATCCGGTTATTCCCGTGTCCACCGAACGGTGGACAAATTGCCAACGGGGCCGCTGGCGCTACGTACGAGGGTTGAGCCAGGGCCGCCGCTTGGATGTGGCCAGGCCGCGGTGGGCCGCCATCGGCGCCGCAACGCCGCGAGCCGCCTCACCGCTCGGCCGTTCCGGAGACGGGCCTCTGCTCTTGTTATCCCGGTCATGGGGCATTGACCGGACCGCCTTCTCGGACCGGCCGATCACGGCGGTTCCGTCATCCGCGGTGATCGGCCGCTGGATGAGGATCGGTTGTTCGGTAAGAACCCGGTGACGTACTCCTCCAAGATCGTTTCGGGTGGCAGGTGGCCACCGCGTTCGTGCGCCACCTGGTTCATCGCGTCCCACGCCGCGTACGACGTCAACCGGCAGACCACTGCTTTGCACGGTCAGCCTGCGCAGCGCGTCGTGGCGCAGGGCGGAGAACCTGAGCCTCAAGGTTTCTCCCAGACTGGTGCCTTCTGCCGCGCGCACGCCGAATTCCTCCAGTGCGGGGAAGCCTGCCAGCAGCGGTGTGACGTCGGTCTGACTGATCCGGGAGAGCTTGCACTCCTTGTCCGTGATGTCCCCAAGGAACACCGACCGCAGGGCGGGCAGCCGGTCACGTACGGCCAACAGCGCTTCGATGACGTCGGAGGGATCGGTGTCCTCCGGGTCGCCCCAGATACCGACGATCAGAGCGCGGACCCGCGTGATGTCGACCTCGGCGCAGAAACGGCCGAAGGCGTCCTCCCACAGCTCCTCGGATTCCCACCTCTGGTAGCCGATCCGCCAGGCCACGGCGTCGGGCTCAGCCAGCCTTGTCGTCTCGCCGGGCGCGGGAAATGTGAAGGCGGGGAGACCGTACAGCTACTCAAGGTGGTGGTCCTGGGTTCTCATCGGGGCTGCTCCTGCCATACGACGCGTCAGGGGTGATGCACGCTGCAGTTCTACCAGTAGCGACTCACAACGCGCCGGTGAGACCGGTGGCGGTCCATCGAGTTCCAACCGATCCCTACAAGGAGTCGTCGCCTACGGCCCCGGAAGGAGAACCACCTGCCGGGGCCGTTCATTCGGAGCGGTTCGACGAGCCGGCCATCGTCGACCAGTTGTTCCCGCCAGGCCGGAGGGATGTCCCAGGCACCGACCGTGACGATGACCGAGTCGAGGGGGGAACTCGGGGGCGCCCTGCTCGGCGTCGGCCAGCGTCACCGTGACCCGGCGGTCGTATCCGGTGGCGGCCAGCAGGATGCTGGCGCGGTCGGTCACCTCCGGATCGATGTCGATCGTGACAACGTGCCCTCGGGGCCGACCACCTTGGCCAGCAGCGCGGCGTTGCAGCCGCCCGATCCGATCTCAGCACGCTCATGCCCGGAGGAGCTCGACCTGCTCCGGCTCGCCGCTACCGCCGACCCCGTACAGCACGCCCGTATCTACGACACGCTGGCAATTCGCCTGTCCAACGCCGGACAACGGCCTGCGGCTCTGGCCGCCAGCCTCCAAGCCACCGCCATCTGGCAGCGCCTCGCAGCCACCAGCCGCGACGCCTACCTCCCGAACCTGGCGACCTCGTTGAGCAACCACGCCAATCGGCTGGCGGAGGTCGGGCGGCCGACCGAAGCGATCCAGGTGTCGCAGCAGGCCCTTGACCTGCGGCGTGAGCTGACCGAGCTCAACCGCGACGCCTACCTGCCGGATCACGCCGAGAGTCTCGCGGTCCTTGGGCACGTGTTGATGCAAGACGCTCGGTTCGGTGAAGCGGTCGCTCCACTGGTCGAGGCGATGGGGTTCGGGCAGGAACTGCCCGAATATGCTCAGGGCATCATGGCGGTGATCGTTGATCTGCTGCGCCGGTGCCATACCGAGGACGCGGCCAGAGTGGCGGAAGAGTTCCGTGAAATCGCCGGTGCGAACGTTCCGGACTGGATGAAGGAGCCACCTGCCTCTTCCGATGGATGAGCAGGGCGCCGGTCAGCGGCTCCGTACGAGCGTTCAGGGAACCCGGCTACGTCAATCTCCAGCCTCTCGAGTACCGCCGGGTAGACAACGATCTCAACGGTCAGGACTTCCCCTTGCAAGCGCCGCTCGGCCCAGCCGTCCGTCCGGACGGGCATGAAACAGCCTTCGCCCTCGTACGCGCACGAGAAGAGTTCACCGACACCGCGTTCCTCCGGCGTCCCCTCCGGATCTATCCCCACGGCGACCGCTGGCGCTGAAGGACCCTGCGCGTACGGCTTTGTGCCGGGCGGCCTACCGCAGAGTCGCCGCCGAGTGGGATGTGGTCCCCGCCTCTGGTGCCTCGCCCGACCGTTCACACCAGTCCCACCAGCCACCGGGTAACCTCGGGGCCGTTCTTGTACTCGAGCAGGAGTGGGAGCACCCGCTCGCCCCGGTCACAGGCGATCATCTGCTGTACCGCTCCTGGTGGGATTTCTCCGAGCGGCGCACCACCTCCCACGATGGCCGCCGTGATCTGACTGGGGTCTTCGGATTCTCAGCAATCCTGCGCAGGACCCACCTGGAATCAGTAGTGGTCGAGGTCGCGGCCACGGATGGCGTCATCCAGGAGGAGCGCGCTGTCGGCCGAGGTGAGCGCTACTCTTTCGATCTGGCGCCACTGCGGGGCGAGGTCGGCCTGACTCATGCCCAGGCCGTCCGGCCAGTGCACGACACCGAGCCGGTCGTTGAGCGCCGAGACTTCGTAGATCTCAAAAGACCCATCAAGGCCGACGTAGTAGCCGGCGCTGCGCGGGACGACCCGAACCTCGTGGCCGGCCCGGGAGAGCGCAAGTAGGTGCTCGATCTGTCCGCGCCACACGTCCTGATGTCCGTTGAGGACCTCGGCGACGGCCCGCTGGTCGACGATCAGGTCCAGGGTGCGCGGGTCGCCGCCCGGCCGATGCCTCTGCCGCGCTGCCAGCAGCGGCCAGTCCCATTCCGGGTGGTCTTCAGGTAGCAGCCGGTGCTCATACAGCAGCCGTGCGTAGCCTTCGGTCCGGGCCAGGTCGGGTACCGCCTGAACACCGAAAGCACGCACGATGTCGGCCTCAGCCTCGACGGTGAGGATGTCCCGCAGCATGCCCGACAGCTGGCCGAGGTGAGGTCGCAGCCACAGCGGACCGTCCGGACGAGCGGCCAGCCCGGTCAGCGCCGACCTGATCCGATCAGGCACTTCGCCGTAGTGCGCCAGCAGTGCGGAAACCTCGCCCGGGCCGATGTCACCGAAGCCGGTCTCAACAGCGGCCAGCCACTGAGCGTCGCGGCCGAACCCGGCGACCGCCTCCTCATAGTTGAGCTCCAAGATCTCACGCACCCGCCGCAGGCCTAAGCCGATCAGCCTAGCGTTGATCTTGGGAAGGGGGCGGTCGTAGTCATAAGCCACGGCCCCATCCTCACGGTTCCCCACGCCCCTCCGCCACGAGATTCGCAGGTCTTCCCGCTTACTGGACCGGACGGATTCCCGGCAGCCGATCCGGGAGTCAAGCCCGCGCCTGGGTCGGCCCAATGGTGGACCACCTCTGCGACCCGAGCCGGCCAGTCGCTTCATGGCCGCGGGTTCGGCCAACCACCTACGACAGATGGTGGGTGTGTCCAGTTAGTTCACCAACTGGACACACCCCGCTACGAGCTTGCTGCGCCGCAGGCCGGCTTCGACGGCGAGGGAGACGATGGTCCCGACAAGCAGGCCGCACGCGCCGGCGATCAGGCGCCTCGGATCCCGCGCGGGGTCTCGCAGGCCGCTGATGCACGGCAGCGCCGAAGCATCCCGGGCGCGGATTCAGGGTGCGGTCTGGTCTCGGCTCCGGATTTGAACGGCCCGCGGTAGGTCCTGGATGCCGCCGCCTTCGGGGATCATGCCCCAGAGGAAGGGGATCAGGTACTGAGGTGATTCGCCCAGGAGTGCGGCGAGGTCGTGCTCAGTGACGGTGAGGGTGAATCCCGAGCCCGCCTGCCGCGAGTCCCATCCTTGTTCGATGGCCCGGCGGATGCAGCCACTGACGAGAACGGGGCGGATTGCGATCGTTCGCTCTCCCTGCCAGTTGTCCGGCCGGGCGCAGGGGAGTGTCACCAAAAGAACGCTTGCCGGCTCCTCGGCGTGCTCAACGGCGAAGGTGAGCGGGGCCTGGCTGTTGCCCTGGCTGTAGGTCGGCTTGTGTCCGACTCGCCAACGGTAGGTGGTGCCGTCGACGGTGATGAGCCGTGAGCCCTTCTTCGGCATTGTCACGGCCGCCTCCGTGCTTGCTCTTGTTCCGGCGCTGTTCCGTGGGAGCACCAGAATCAGCGAGGAGTGATGCGAGACGACTGAAAGCATAACCGCTTCATATTCACAGGAAGCCCCGGCGTCGACCGGCGCCAGGCAGACCGGACTTCACGCGAGCCGGGGCAGCTCGGCTAGTGGATGTGCCGGTCGTTGGCCGAGACGTGGCGCTGGGCTCCGATCATGGCGTACCAGGCGAGGACGTCGGCGTTGTCGACGCTGGTGGGATCGATGAGTGTTTCGAGTCGTTCGCCGCGCAGGATGCGTTTGATGGGGACTTCGAGTTTCTTGCCGGTGCGGGTGTGGGGGATGGCGGGAGCGACGATGATGTCGTCGGGCACGTGGCGCGGTGAAGCGTGTCGCCGGATGGTGTCGCGGATCTGCTCGCGCAATCGCTGGTCGAGTCGTCGGCCGTCGGTGAGGGTGACGAACAGGGGCATCCAGTAGCCCCCGTCGGGTTCTTCGAGGCCGATGACGAGTGCTTCGCCGACGTAGGGAAGGCGTTCGACCGGGGCTGTGATGTCGGCGCTGCCCATGCGGATGCCGTGCCGGTTGAGGGTGGCGTCGGAACGGCCGTGGATGATGATCGAGCCGTGGTCGGTGGTGGTGATCCAGTCGCCATGGCGCCACACCCCGGGGAAGCGGTCGAAGTAGGCGGCGCGGTATCGGCTGCCTTCTGGGTCGTTCCAGAACCGGAGGGGCATCGAGGGGAGGGGTTTGCGCAGGACGAGTTCGCCGACCTGACCGCGGAGCGGTCGGCCGCGGTCGTCGTAGCAGTCGAGTGCCACCCCCAGGCACGGTGCCGACAGTTCCCCCGCCCATACCGGGTGGGTGGGGACGGGGCCGGCGAAGGCGGTGCACGCGTCGGTGCCGCCGCTGATCGAGCCGATCTGCACTGCGGGGTCCAGTCGGGCGGCGACCCAGCGGTGGAGTGCGGCGGGGAAGGCGGAGCCGGTTACGGCGAGCCGGGTGAGCGCGCTCAGGTCGTGCGCGGCGGGATCGGTGTGGTGCTTGCGGCAGGCGGCGAGGTAGCCAGGACTGGTGCCCAGCAGGGTCGCTCCGGTGAGCGACGCCAGCCGCCACAGGGTGTCGGTGCTGGGATGGGTGGGGCTGCCTTCGTAGCAGACGATGCTCGTCCCGAGCAGCAGCGTGCTGACCATGGAGTTCCACATCATCCAACTGGGGGTGGTGTGCCAGAGGACCCGGTCGCCGGCGTGCAGGTCCAGGTGCAGCGCGGAGGTCTTGAGCTGCTCGAGGACGATGCCGCCGTGGCCGTGCACGATGCCTTTGGGCAGGCCGGTGGTGCCGGAGGAGAACAGCACCCACAGCGGGTGGTCGAAGGGTACGTCGAGGGGCTGCAGCCGTGGCGTCCCCTCCTGGTCGGAGACGGCCGCCCAGGAAAGGGTGTCGGAGGCTTCGCCTCCGACCAGGATGGTCGCTTTCAAGGAGGGTAGCGCCGCCCGCAGCGCCGCGACGTCCGCCCGGCGGTCGATGCGCCGACCGGCGTTGGTGTACTCGTCGGCGGCGATGAGCACGGTCGGCTCCAGCTGACCGAACCGGGCTTCGGCCGCGGTGGCGGCGTAGTCCAGGCCGCAGATCGCCCAGACGGCACCGATGGCGGCGGTGGCCAGGAACGCGACGACGGCCTCGGCGCTGTTGGGCAGGTAGCCCACGACCCGGTCTCCTGGCCGGACTCCGAGTTCGCGCAGGGCGGCCGCCACCGAGGCGGTCCGGCTGCGCAGGGCGGCCCAGGAGATCTCGCGAGGAACGAATCGCTCGTCGACGACGGTCAGGGCGGTCTCGGTGTCGCTGCGACCGCGGAAGACTTCTTGGGTGTAGTTCAGGCGGCTGCCGGGGAACCAGGTCGTCCCCGGCATGCTCGGGTCGGCCAGCGGCACCGCGCCGGGGGGACGTTCCGGGAGGCCGAAGTATTCCCAGACCAGGGCCCAGAATTCGCCCGGCTCGCTGACCGACCACTCCCACAACCGCGGGTAGTCCCCCGTGAGGTCAAGGCCGGTGCGGTCGGCGGCAGCGCGGGCGAAGTCACTGATGCGGGCGGCCGCGATCCGCTCGGGAGAGGGCGTCCAGTCGGGTGTCGCGCGCTCGTTGATCGGGGATTCGGTCATTGCCCATCACCGCTGCCGGGCGACGCGGCGGTAACACCGCTGATCAGGATCTCCGTGGTGTGAGCGATGTGGTCGCGGAGCAGCGTGGCGGCACGGTCGGCGTCACGGGCCAGGGCGGCGTCGGCCAGCGCCTTGTGTTCGCCGGCGAGGTCACGGTCCGGCTCGGTCCCCAGTGGGCCGGCCCATCGGCGGTAGAGCTCCGCCTCATCGCGCAGTGTCTGAGCGGTCTCTCGTAGTCGTCGGCTGGGACAGCCGCCCAGCAGGGACTGGTGGAAGGCCTCGTGCGCCCGGCTCCACTCCTGCATCGCGTCGCTGCCCACGTCGGTCGGCAGCGGTGTGCGGGAGAGCAGGTGGTGGGCGGCCAGCACCTGCGCCTCCCAGGACGCGTCGCCGTGCAGCACCGATTCGCGGAACACCAACGACTCGATGTGGACGCGGGCGGTGGTGAGGTCGGCCAGCTCGTCGCCGGAGAGTTCGACGACCGTGTAGCCCTGGTGGGCCTTCGACACGACCAGCCGTTCGGCGGCCAGCCGGGTCAGCACCTCGCGCGCGACGCCGACGCTGATGTCGTAGGTCGCGCACAGGTCCGGGAATTTCAATCGCTGGCCCGGTGCCAGCGTCGCGTTGAAGATGTCGGCGCGCAGCCGCTGGTACACCTCCTCGGCCCGCCGCTGCTTGTTTCCGCCTCCGCCACTCGCTCGGTCTGCCATGCCCAAGACCCTAGCTGACAAGCGCATCTCAGAGCTAGATGCGCATCCGATTGACAGATGCGCATATTTGAGCGCAGGCTGTGCGACACGGACCTGGAGTGGTGCGACCTAGCAGGACGAAAGGTGACGGATGAGGATCGGGAACATCGCGGGCCGGGCGAAGGTGATCGTCGGCGAGGCCCACGCCGTGGACATCGAGACTGCCAGCGGGGGCCGGTTCGGCTCTGATCCGGGCGAGCTGTACGACCGGTGGGAGCAGTTCCGTGGCTGGACGCCACCGGCGGACGCCCCGGTTGAGAGGTTCACCCGCGGCGACATCGGCAACCCGGCACCGGCGCCGCGGCAGATCTTCGCGATCGGCCTGAACTACCGCGACCACGCCGCCGAGTCCGACATGGCCGTTCCCCCGGAGCCGGCGGTGTTCACCAAGTTCGCCAGTTCCCTGGCCGGGCCGTTCACTCAGGTCGCCCTGCCGGTCGGCAACGTCGACTGGGAGGTGGAGCTGGTGGTCGTGATCGGCCGCGGTGGCAGGCACATCCCGGCCACGGCTGCCTGGCGGCACGTCGCCGGAGCGACAGTGGGCCAGGACCTGTCCGAGCGGCGACTGCAGGCCGTAGGGCCGGTTCCGCAGTTCAGCCTGGCCAAATCCCACCGCGGTTTCGGTCCGATCGGCCCCTTCCTGGTCACGACCGACGAATTGCCGGACCCGGACGACCTGGTGCTCGGTTGCAGCCTCAACGGAGAGCAGGTCCAGAAGTCCCGAACCTCGCACATGATCTTCCCGGTACCCGAGCTGATCGCGAGGCTCTCGGCGGTGACCGAGCTGTGGCCCGGTGATGTGATCTTCACCGGCACGCCCTCCGGCGTCGGCGCGGGTCGCACCCCACAACGGTTCCTCGCACCGGGTGACGAGCTGGTCTCCTCCATCGACGGCGTCGGCGAGATCCGGCAGACGTTCGTCGCGGTCGCCTGAAAGGACATGACAATGGCGCTGCACAGGCTCAACTCGGTCACGATCGGCGTTCCGCAGGTGGCCGAGACCGCCCGCTACTACGCCGACTTCGGTCTCGCCCCGGACTCCGACGGCTGGTTCACCACCGTCGACGGCGGGCGCCAGCTGCGCGTCGTGCCGTCCCCGGCGCGGCGACTGGTTGAGATCAACATTGGCGCGGGCGACCATGACGACATCGCCCGGATCGACCGCCGACTGGCGAGGCTCGGCGTAACGGCGGAGGTGGACGGGGATCGACTGGCCGCGGTCGAACCGCTCTCCGAGGCCCGCGTCGTCGTCGAGGTCACCGGGCCGCTGCACCAGCCGGCACTGCCGGCACCCCCGTACAACGCCCCTGGCGCGGCCGCCCGCGGCACCGGCCGCGCCCCCGGCATCCTGCGCGAGCACCCCGTGACACCTCGCAAACTCGGGCACGTCGTGATCGGCTCGGTCGACCAGGAGGCCACTCAGCGGTTCTTCACCGACGGGATCGGCCTGAAGATCAGTGACGTCGTCCCCGGCATGGCGGCGTTCCTGCGTTGTTCGACCGACCACCACAACGTGCTGGTCACACAGGCGCCGGTGAACTTCCTGCACCACACGTCGTGGCAGGTGGACGACGTCGACGAGATCGGCAGGGGAGCCGCGCGGATGCTCGACGAGCACCCGGAACGGCACGTCTGGGGACTGGGGCGCCACCACATCGGCTCGAACTTCTTCTGGTACCTCAAGGACCCGGCCGGGAACTTCTCCGAGTACTACTCCGACCTGGACTGCATCGTCGACGACGCGCTGTGGACCCCGGAGGTGTGGGAAGGCGCCAAGAGCCTCTACAGCTGGGGGCCGCCGCCGCCACCGTCATTCATCGAGCCCGAGGATCTCGCCGCGCTGATGACCGGCGCCCACAACCCCGCCTGAACCGCCGCCTCCGGGAAAGAGCCGTCATGACCGCCACGACCTCTGACCAGTACGACGTGATCGTCGTCGGCGCCGGCCCCACCGGGCTGACGCTGGCCCGCCTGCTCGCGATGAAGAGCGTTCGCGTCGCCGTCGTCGATCCGAACCGCATCGCGTGCCCCCATCCCCGCGCCACCCACATCGACGATGAGATCATGCGCACCCTGCAGACCGTCGGTGCGGCCGACCTCGAACCGGGGTTCCTGCGCATGGACGGCTGGATACTGCGCGATTCCGGCGGCGACCCGTTCCTGTCCCTGCGATCGCCGAACGCCGAGACGGACCAGGCGTGGTACGCCGACTACCAGTTCCACCAGCCCGACTACGAATCACGCCTGCGGGGCCTGCTCGCCTCCAGCGAGCACGCCGAACTGTGGCTGGGGTGGCAGGTCACCGCGGTGAGCCAGACCGCGGACCACGCCACCGCCCGAATCAGCGACCGCACCACCGGCGGCACCCGTACCCTCCAGGCCGCCTACATCGTCGGGGCCGACGGCGCAGGATCGTTCCTGCGCCCGTACGTCACGCACGACGTGGAGGACCTGCACGGCACCCAGCGCTCGCTGATCGTCGACATTCATCCGTTCGCGCACCCGGCCGAGCTGCCGACCACCAACGGCTTCATCGTCTGCGAGGCCGACAAGCCGGTCACGTACTGCCCCATCCTCCCGCCCAAGCTGCGGTTCGAATTCATGCTCGGCGACGGCGACGACGCCGAGGAGTACGAGCGTCCCACGACCGTCTACCGGCTGCTGGCCCGCTGGCTGGCGCCGGGCGATTACCGGATCCAACGTACCGACGTCTACGAATGGCACGCCCGCCTGGCCGGTCGCTGGCGCAACGGCAGGCTCTTCATCGCCGGCGACGCCGCCCACGAGATGCCGCCCATGCTCGGCCAGGGCATGTGCTCGGGCCTGCGTGACGCCGCCAACCTCGCCTGGAAGCTGGCGCGGGTGGTGACCGGACGGAGCAGGCCGGATCTGCTCGACACCTACGAGGCGGAGCGCGCCGCCCATGTGCGCCCCTTCATCGAGGAGTCCGCGCGCCAAGCCAACATGATCGAAGCGTTCGGCTACGCCGAGCACCGTCCCCACGTGACCGAACCCCAGACCCTCGACCGGCTCCGGCCGCCACTGGGCCGGGGTCTCGCCGACACCGCCGGCGAGGCTATCAACCGCCTCGCTCCCCAGCCCCGTACTGCGGACGGAACCCGCTTCGATGACCTGGTCGGGTACAACTTCGCCGTCCTGACCACCCCGGACGTCGCCGCCGATGTCACCGATCGGACCCGCGGCGCCTGGGCGGACCTTGACATCGCGGTCATCACGCTGCCCAGCCCGCAACTGGCCGCCTGGCTGCGGGACCATGAGGCCGACGCCGCGATCATCCGTCCCGACCGCTACACCTACGCACTCACCCGCGGCAGCGCGGCACTCGACGCCGCCACCCTGGCTTTGCATCAGCGGCTGGCCGTTGCAGAGGTTCCGGCGTGAACATCCGCGATCTTCAGATCTACGCGACGGGACTGACCTGGGGAGAAGGCCCACGGCGGCATGCCGGGGCGCTGTGGGTGTCCGACACTCAGGCCTCCCGGCTGTGGACCGACGCCGGCGGGACCTGGGCGGCGACTGAGCTGGAGTCACCCGCCAACGGCCTGTGGTTCCTCCCCGACGGCATGCTCGTCGCCGCGATGATGACCGAACCGCGGCTCGGCGTCTGGAACGGCGCCGGCTTCGATACCTACGCCGACCTCACCGCGCTCGCCTCCGGAGCGCTGGGGGACCTGGTCGGCGACCGCGCCGGCAACCTCTACGTCGACGACGTCGGCTACGCCCCGCACAAGGGCGAGGCACCCCGGCCGGGGCGTGTGCTGCGGGTCGGAGCCGATCGCACCGTCAGGGTCGCCGCGGAGGGCGTGCGGTTCCCGAACGGCCTCGCGCTCATCGACGACGAGACGACCCTCATCGTGGCCGAGACCGCCGCACAACGCCTCACCGCGTTCGACGTCGGCCCCACCGGTGCGCTGTCGGGCCGCCGTACCTATGCCGACCTCGCCGCCCTGGTCGGGCCGGCCGCCCGGCCGGACGGGATATGGCCGGTCCTCGACGGCATCTGGGTGGCCACCACCTCCGGCCACTCCGTCGTCAAGGTGCGCGACGGCGAGCTGCTCGACTCCATCGACACCGGCGACGGCTATCCCATCGCATGCTGCGCCGACGGGCGGCTGCTGTACGTCACCGTCGCGGACGCGCACGGCCAGGACCTCATGCGGGCGCTCGCGGCCAAGACCGTGGAGACCGCGGTCGCCACCGCCCCCCTTGACGCCGCGCCCCTACGACACACTCCGTGACGACAGTGGTGTCTCGCTCACCGCAGCTCCTCCACCACGAGCCGCTCGTCGTCCGATTCGGGCGGTGCTTCAGGCGTGTCGATGGCCGATCGGGTCCGATGCCGTTGTGGCCTGAGCGCGGCGGTCACGAACGAGGCGACCAGCGGCCGGCGGTCGTGCTCGTTCCAGGCGAGGACGAGCCGGCTGGGTGGTGTGTCGGTCACCGGGACGCCGACCAGGCCGGCCGGGAGTGGTTCGACCAGCGAGCGGGGAAGCACGCCGATCATCCGGCTCACCGTGATCATGTGGAGCAGCTGGGTCACGTCGGCGACCTCGGGGCCGGTGCCGTCGCCCCCGGGGACCCCTTTCCAGCGCGGCAGCGTCTCACCTTCCAGGTCGGACATGCGTACCGAGGCGCGTCCGGCGAGGCGGTGTGTGGCCGGGACGATGACCACGCGGTCCTCGGTGTGCAGTGTCTCGTGGGCCAGGCCGTCGAGGTCGTCGAATGGGGCGTAGAGCAGGCCGACGTCGGCCCGGCCGTCGAGCAGGATGTCGTTGCGGTCGGCGGGGCCGCTGAACAGGATGTCCACCCGGCGGGCGTCGGGCTGGTGGGCGTACTCGGCCAGGATCCCCGACAACAGGCCGGCGTCGCCGCCGGGCTTGAGCACGAGGCGCAGGTGGGCGTGGGGGTCGGCGGCGCGCCGGGCGTTCCGGACGGCGGCGCTGACGGCGTTGAGCGCGTGCCGCCCGTGTTCCTGCAGCGCCTGTCCGGCGGGGGTGAGTGCGACGTGCCGACTGGAGCGGACGAACAGCGGGACGCCGAGCCGGGTCTCGATCCGCCGGATCGCCTTGGACAGCGCCGGCTGGGCGATCGAGAGCCGGACGGCGGCCCGGCCGAAGTGCAACTCGTCGGCGACCGCGAGGAAGTACTCGAGCTCGCGGGTCTCCAGTTCAACCATGCCTCCAGGTTATCACCGAAGATCGAACCGGTCTTGGACACCAGCGGCGTGCACCCTCAAGAATCGAAGGGTGATCAACCATTTGATGGTCGTTTCCTTCGACCGCCCCCTGTCTGTCACCCGGCCGGAACAGTTCCTCACGGATATCGAACGGATGGCGGTCTGAGCCCGCATGAGCGACGTCCTTCGTCACCGGGACCGCGCTGTCGGTCGACGGCGGGCGGCGGGCATGAGAGTCATACGGCCGAGCGCGTGTTCGGCATCCGACGGCCAGGCCGAACCCTCTCGTCAGCTGTGGACACTCGTCGTCCGCTAGTTCGCACCCTCTCTCCAGGAACAACTAATCATTATGCGTATCGCAGCACTCGATGATCAGAGACCTGGCGCCACAGGCGCACGGCGGCTCGTCGCCAAGGTCCCCGAAATCACCGCACTGTTCTGGATCATCAAGATTCTCACTACTGGAATGGGGGAGACCTTCTCGGATTTTCTCGTCAGCCACGTCAATCCGGGACTCGCCTTGGGTGGCGCCGCAATCGCGTTGGCGGTTGCGCTGATCGCCCAATTCCGCAGCGATCGCTACCGCCTCTGGATCTACTGGTCGGCCGTGGTCATGGTGGCCATCTTCGGCACCATGATCGCCGACGTTCTCGACTTCGTGGTCGGCCTTCCGTACCTGGTTACGACGGTGGGGCTCTCGATCGTGCTGGCCGTGATTCTCGTCTGGTGGTATGCCCGGGAGAGAACCCTGTCGGTGCACAGCATCACCACCCCGCGCCGGGAACGCTTCTACTGGACGATGGTGATGACCACCTTCGCGCTCGGCACCGTCGCCGGCGACCTGACAGCCAACCGGCTGCACCTTGGGTACCTGGGTTCGATCGTCCTGTTCGCCATCGCGATCGCCGTCCCGGCCGCCGCGTACCGCTGGGCGGGCCTGGGCACCGTTACCGCGTTCTGGTCCGCCTACATCATCACCCGTCCGCTCGGCGCGTCGATCACCGACTGGCTGTCCTCGTCTCGCCAGGACGGCCTCGGCCTGGGTACCGGATGGATCAGCCTCGGCGCGACGATCGCCATCGTCGCGCTGCTCGGACTGCTTGGGATGCGCGGAGCCGACCCGACCGCCGAGGTCCGCCCCTCCGAGGAGGCGGACGGTTAAGGAGCCTTCTCCGAGTGCCGCTCCGATATGGACGCCACAGTCGACGATCGGCTCTGAATCCCGCGGCCGTTCGAGGGCGTCCAGGCGCGCTACGAATGGCGGCGACCGCCCCCGCCGTCCGCCGTTCATCAACCCCCCATGGCCTGACTGCGTACACGACAGACACGTAGCAGCAGGCATTCGAGAGCCGCCGATCTGTGCGGCGCCAACAGAAGGGCATGTGCCTTGGGTCTCATCGCGATGGAAGAAGCCTTCGCCATCCCCGAACTGCAGGCCCAATACCCCGTGCCCAGGACGGTCACCGCCGGCCACTGGGCCGAGGACTGGGCGAAACGGCTGTGCGACTACACGACCTACCGACTGCACGACATGGATGAGCACGGCGTCGACATCCAGGTGCTCTCGCTGACCGCCCCGGGAGTCCAGTGCGTGACCGACGCCCGGCAGGCGGTCACGGACGCCCGCGTGGCCAACGACCACCTGGCCGGCGTGATCGCCGCTCATCCGACCCGGTTCCGCGGCCTGGCCGCATTGCCACTCCAGGATCCCGAGGCCGCCGTGGCCGAACTCCACCGCGCCGTCGGCTCACTCGGACTCAGCGGGGCGCTCGTCAACGACCACACCGGAGGTGGCTATCTCGATGATCCGCGGTACGAACCGGTGTGGGCCGCCCTTGAGGACCTGGACGTTCCGCTGTACCTCCACCCGGGTGCCCCGCCGACTGAGCCCTGGCGAGTGCTCGCGGGACGTCCCGAGTTGCAAGGCCCGCTGTGGAGCTGGGCGGCCGAGACGGGTGGACATGCCCTCCGGATCATCTTCGGCGGGGTATTCGACCGGCACCCACGTGCCACGATGATCCTCGGTCACATGGGCGAATTCCTGCCCTTCCAGCTCGCGCGGCTCGACTCGCGCTATGCCCGCCAGGCACAGCGGACACTCACCCGGAAGCCGTCGGAGTACCTCGGCAGCAACATCCTGATCACCACCAGCGGTGTCTGCTCACCGGCCGCCCTCGCCGGCGCGGTCCTGGCGATCGGTGCCGACGCCATCATGTTCGCCATCGACTACCCGTTCGAGGACACCGCTGAGGCCGTTCGCTTCCTCGACCAGGCGCCGCTCAGCGATACCGACCGCGCGAAGATCGGTCACGGCAACGCCGTACGGGTCCTTCACCTGCACACCTGAACGGGTTCGTCCCGACTGTAGGCACGTCACGACGAAGCCGTGACCTGAGAGGATGAGGAATCCGTACGTGAGCACAACGCGACCTGGCGTATCACCGGCGCCGCCGTCTTCTCTGCTGCGGAAGGCTGTGGGAATCGGGCTGGCCGTCATGACCCTGGAGGGCTATGACCTCGTCGCCTTCGGCGCGACGGCGCCGCTGTTGCACCGATATCGGCCGTGGGGCCTTTCTCTACCAGCGCTGGGCGTGCTGGGCAGTCTCACACCCGTGGGAATGCTGTTCGGGGCCCTACTGGTCGGGCAGCTCACCGATCGGTACGGGCGACGACGAACGGCGTTGGTCAGCCTCGTGGCCGTCTCATTGGGGATGTTCACGTGTGCGTTCGCCCTCGATCCACAGGTGTTCGGCGCCGGCCGATTCGTGGTCGGGCTGGGGGTCGGTGCGATCTACCCCGCCATAACACCGCTGATCTTCGAGTTCACACCGGTGACGCGAAAGAACCTGTACTCAGCGATCGTTCAGTGCGGCGTCACGATAGGGGGATCATTGGCTGCCATGGTGGCCAACGTCCTCCTGCACAAATCTGATTTCCGGCTGGAGTACCTTGTCGGCGGTGGCGTCGGACTGCTGCTGTTGGTGATGACTCACAGATGGCTGCCCGAATCACCGGCGTACCGGCGGACATCCGCTGAGGCGCAGAGTGCGCCTGGAGACGGCGGATTCCGTCTTGTGCTGCGGCCACCGTACGTGGGAACGACAACGCTGTTCTGCGGCATGGTGATCTGTTCTTTCCTGCTCATCTTCGGGATGAACACATGGTTGCCGCAGTTGATGCAGGCGGCGCGGTACCCCCTGGGCTCCTCATTGACGTTCCTCACGCTCCTCAATCTCGGTGCGACGGTCGGGGGACTCGCAATAGCGATACTCGCCGACCGTGCTGGGTCGAAAGGACCCATCATCGCGTGTTTCGTCGTGGCCGCAGGTGCCATCACCGGCTTGAGCGTCAAGTCGCCGCCGGCGATCCTCTACACGGTAGTGATGATCGGCGGCGCAGGCGCGCTCGGTGTTCAAGGGCTTATCAACGTGTACATCTCACGCACTTATCCGGTGCACGCCCGGGGTAGCGCGGTGGGTGTCACGCTGGGAATAGGCCGGATCGGCGCCATCGCCGGCCCGACTCTGGGAGGCTGGATACTCGCCGCCGGTTTCGCGCCGCAGTGGAACTTCGTTCTCTTCGCGATACCGGCGGTTCTCGGCGCAATGCTCGCTCTCGCCATCGGATCAAGGACTCCCCGGCGACTCAAGGGGAAGGCCCCTGCCATGCGGCCGGTTGAAGAGCCGGCCGAACCGGCACTGTGAGATGGATACCCCGCCGCCGACCTGGTCGACCGGAGACTCGCCCGCCGGCCGTCAGCGCCGCCGCGGAACGCATTTTGAGGTGGGTCAGCGGCTGGCCGCTGAGGAGGGCGGTGGCGCCGTCGTCGCTCAGGGTGCCCATGGACAGGTCGAGCACCTCAAGCCGGGCGACCACCGGGGCGGACGCCATGGCGGCGGCGACCTCGTCCTGTACATGTGCGGCGACGAGCCGCCGCCGGCCTCGGCATCCACCAACTGCGCCACGCCCACGCCACTGAACTCATCAAGGCCGGCGTCTCCATCGAGACCGTCCGCCGCCGCCTCGGCCACGCCAGCACCGAGACCGGCCCGCGGGGGAGCAATGGAACGAGAACGTACGCTAAGCGGTGATCTTGAGGCCTGACGTGCTGTTTTAGGGCAAGGCGGTGAAGCTAGAGGCTGATCGGCTCCGTCCTGGAGGAGATCAGCCCGCCACGGCGGACGAGCGCCGCAAGAGCGTGCAGACCGTAGGGCTACTGGCAACCACGCTCGTCGACGACTTCCGCAACGGGCACCGGTCCAAGACGGTGACCAGGTCGGCCCGGTCGAGATCATCTTTCCCCGCGACCGGGGCGGCAGTTCCGAACCGCAGATCGTCCGCAAGCGGTAGCTCGTCTGCGACGGGCTTTCCGGGCTGCCGGACGTGGTCGCCCACCTCTGGCGCCAGGCCCTGGTGCAGACCTGCCGCGTATCGCGGGCGTATCGATAAATGCATACGCGACCGCAACGGCCCTCTGTCTTCGATGGAGGCATGAACTCCCTTGCGGTCAAGCGCATGTCCGTTGCCGCCGCGTCCGCGGTGGCCTTGCTGCCGGCCATCGCCTCGCCTGCGGTGGCCGCCCGTACCACCGCAGTCGGCAACGTTCAGAAGGCCATGGAGAACGTGGCCAAGACACCCGGCGTCGTAGGTGCGATCGGTGGCGCCTATGTGGACGGCAAGCTCGCCGGCCGTGGCACCGCCGGGTCTCGGTTGCTCAACGGCAAAGGCGGCAGGATCCCGGCGGACGCGCGGTTCCGCGTCGGTTCGCAAACCAAGTGGATGGTGGCCACCGTGATCCTCCAGCTCGTCGAGGACGGCAAGCTCGGCCTGGATGACAAGCTGGCCGACGTGTTGCCCGAGGTGGCCGCCGGCGGGCTGGTGGAACTCGCCGACCAGATCACCGTCAAGGAGCTGATCGAGCACACCTCCGGCATCCCGGGCTGGTTCTACAAGCCCGGCACGACCGTACCGGCGTTCAACGTCTTCGACTTCACCACCTACCACCGGCCCATCGACATCGTGAAGATGACGCGGGGCCTGCCGCGCACCGGAGCGCCGGGCGAGAAGTACACCTACTCCGACACCAACTACACCCTCCTCGGCATGATCATCGAGAGGTTGACCGGCCACCCCCTGTCCGACGAGCTTGACCGCCGCCTGTTCCGCCCGCTCGGCATGACCCAGACCTACCATGTCACCAAGCCGCCCGAGGGCATCAACGGCCCGCACGGGCACGGCTACTACCCCGACTCCACCGGTACCCCTCGCGACGTGGACCGCTTCAACGCCAGCTGGGGTAACGGCGCCGGCGGCGTCGTCTCGACCACCCGTGACGTCAGCACCTTCCAGCGAGCCTTCAACCAGGGCAAACTGCTGCCCCCGGCACTGCAGAAGATTCTCACCAACGGTCCCAAGCCCATCGCGCTGCGGAGCATGGACCGGTGCGGAGACGACCTGAAGGTGCAAGGCGGCGACGCGCCCGGCTACATCGCCATGACCTTCTTCTCCACCGGCGGCCGGAAGCAATTCGCCGTCTCCGCCACCCGGAGCGTCGCCGACGACAAAACCGACGCCATCTTCTCCGCGATCTTCAAGGCCGGCGAGTCCGTCCTCTGCCCGACGGGTGACGCCAGAGCGGGCGCTGCGGAGCGCAAGGCCCGCCAGGGCCGGGTCGGCACTCCGCGCCCCCAGCGGCGGCCTTCGTGACGTCCGTCCTGGCCCTCCACTCAGGTCCGTGTCACCAGGGGGAAAGTAGGGGTCCTGCGCAGGTCAGAGCGTCGCGTGTCCCGGTAGCGGAAGTTACGCACAGCTACTTTTCACTTGGTCGCAGCGATCCGAGCGAGGGCCGAAAGGGTCGCCGCACGCGAGACCGGGCATCTACGAGCGATGACCAAGCACCGACTGATGGACGACGAGGCGAAGGCCCGGGGCATGTCGGCTGCGGCGTGCTATCCCGAGTCCGACACGGCGCAGGACGAGTTCCATCGGCGGGCGCAGGCGGGCATAGGAAGTTTCCATATGGATTATCTCGCGCCACTCATCCCGGAACGATCAATTAGGGTAAACAGCATTACCCATACTCTCGGCGCGACGGCTTGATGGGGGGTGCGGTAGTACTCGCCGGTGGCTTCGCGGATGTTCTCGCGTTCGGTTTCGGCCATCGCGGCGAAGAACGCGAACAGCACCCGCCCGGTGCCGGACGGGTCGTAGATCCCGCCCGCCGCCTGGGGGTCAGTTTTCACGTGTCGTCGACATGATCAACCCGATCCCTGCCGAAGAGCTACACCCTTCAAGGTTCGCCACGACCCGTCGGCTGAGGGGCAGCCCAGTCTGTCGGTGTCCAGGGGATCGGCCACTTATTTTCGGTGGTGTCGAGCCGCTGCTGCGCAGCGGCCGCCCTTGGGTGACTCATTTTTTCGAAGAGGTGAAGTGCTTGCTGCCAGGCGTGACGGGCTTGGTCGAAGTTGCCGGCGGTGGCGTGGGTCTCACCGGTGCCGAGGAGCGCGTCGGCCTGGACGAAGGTGTCAGACAGCAGCAGAGCGAGGTGTTGTTGTTCGCGGAAGAGATCGAAGGCGCTGTCGAGGTCTGTGTTGACAAGGTGGAAGAAGGCGAGATTGCCGATGGCCAGGGCTTCGCCGCGGCGGTAGTTCAGCTGCCGGTAGATCGCGAGGGCCTGCTGAGTGTCGGCGAAGGCTTGAGCCAGGTGTCCTAAACGTTGGTGGAACACTCCCCGGTTCTGCAGCGCTGTCGCGCGGGCCCGACGCGAGTCTGGGTCGTGGAGCAGGTCAAGGGCCTGGGTGAGGAGGGTGACGCTGTGCTCGTGATTCCCGCGTTGGCCTTGGACCGCGCCGTAGTCGATCAGAGCTGAGGCCTGGCCGGAGGGGTCGACGACAGTGCGGTAGATCTTTAGTGCTCTCAGACAGCTGTCTTCTGCTTCGTCGAGGCGGTCCATCCTCCAGTGGATGCTGCCGAGTCCGGACAGCATCAGGGCCTCGGCGGCCTGGTCGCCGGCGGCCTGCGCGGCCACGACAGCGAGTTGCTGTACGGCGAGAAAGTCGTTGAACTGCTGGCGGGTGATACAGAATTCCTTCTGGACCGCGGCGATTTGCCACACATGGCGGTGAAGTCCTGCTCGGGCAGCAGAGTCCTGGATGGCGGCGAGGTTCTGGCGTTCATTGTCGAACCACGCCAGGCCCTCGTCGTAACTGGCGAAATGGCCGGGCCTTGCGGCCTGTGCGGCAGGGACACCGGACAGGGGCGGGGCGCCGATGGCGCGTGCTGCGGCATGGCCGGTGGCTACCGCCCAGGTCGCCAGCCGGGCCACAGGTGCGGTGGGGTCCGGCTCGGGGTCGGCGTCGGTGAGTTCGGCGGCGTAGGCCCGCAGCAGGTCGTGGAGTTCGTAGCGGCCGGGGGTGTTCTGGCGGATCAGGTTGTCGTCCTGGAGCTGCTCGAGGGCGGCCTCGGCCTCGTGGGCGGGGATGTCGGCGAGCGCGGCGAGGAGGGCCGGGGTGAAGTCGGGGCCGGGATGGTGGCCCAGGAGGCGGAAGACGCGCCGGAGCGGCTCGGCGAGACCCCGGTAGGACAGGTCGAAGACGGGGCGTATCGCGCGGCCGCCGGCGCGGATCGCCTCCAGTCGCCCGGCCTGCATCCGGTCGGCGTGCTCGGCAAGGCTCCACGCGGGCCGGGAGCGGAGCCGTGCTGCAGTCAGTGCCAGGGCCAGCGGGAGACGGTCGCAGTACTCCACGATCCGGGTGGCCGCTTCGGGTTCGGCGGTGACGCGGTGTCGTCCGGCGATCCGCATGAGCAGGTCGAGTGATTCGGTGTCGGTGAAGGTGTCGATCCGGTGCGGGGTGACGCCGTCAAGGCCGGCGAGGCTGCGGCGGCTGGTGATCAGTACCAGGCAGGTCGGGCCGGCGGGGATGAGGTCGCGGACCTGGTCTTCGTCGGCGGCGTTGTCGAGCAGGATCAGCGCACCGCTTTCGCGTAGCCGGTCACGGTACATCCCCGCCCGCTCCTCCCGGCTCACGGGGATCTGCTGCGCGGGCACACCGAGCTGCCGCAAGAACGCCTCCAGCACCGCGGCGGGGTCGGCGGGCGGGACATCAGGGTCGAAGCCGCGCAGGTTCACGTGCAGCTGGACGTCGGTGAAGTGGCCGGCGCGGACCAGCTCGTGGGCGACGCGGACGGCGAGCTGGGTCTTGCCCACCCCCGCCATGCCCTCGATCGCGGAGATCACGACCGTTCGAGCCCTCCCGCTGTCGTGCCGGCGTGTAGCCGTTTCGATGAGCCGTGTCAGCTCATCCTCACGGCCGGTGAAGGTCGCGAGCTCCGCGGGAAGCTGACCGAACACACCGACCGGACCGCCTGTCTTCGCCAGCCCGTGGACCTTGACGCACGCCTCGCGCCAGCGAGCCACACCGTCCGCGTCCACCCCCAACGCCCGGACGATCGCGACCACCAGGTCCAGATCCAGGCGACGCCGGCCGGCCTTGAAGGCGTCCGCGACCGTGAATGGTGATACAACCCGCGGAGGCTTCATGAAAGGCCCGGCCTGTTTGGCCAGCGTCCGATAGGAGGGCATCCCTGCCCACACGCGCAGCTCACCCAGCAAGCCGATGAACTCCGCCAGATCCGTGGCCTTACCCGGATCTGGCATCACACCCCCGTGCCGTACCACAACGCCCCCTGAAAGCCGTACACCCCGGAACAACACGGTAAATGAGCGTGTGTGGGATGTGTGGATGTGTGTGGGAAGCGAGACTTCGCCGGGCTTCCTCCCGCAGAGTGATTGTGCTGCGAGGGCGGGTCATACGACCGGACTAGGTGGCCGAGACCGGTCACGCGGCCGGGTGACCTTGCCCCCCTCGGTCCCAGGGGTGGTCTGGGTGACCGTTCCGGCGAGGGTGACCGAACCACCGCAAGAGCTCCAAACCCATCATCAGCACAAACAAAGAAGGAGCACCCAACAACTGTCGACAACTGGCTACCAGGCAAGGACCCTCCGCCACATTGCGCGATAGCTCACGCCACTGGCCGACTGTCGATGGAGATCGTCCGTGCCACTGGCACCTTCATCAAAGGAAAAGGAGTACCAAGTGAAACAACCGTTCTCCGGCCGCCGTCTCGGCGCTGCCACTGCACTGACCGCCGTCACCCTCGCCGGTGGAGGCTTGGCGCTGGCGCCGGCCGCATCCGCCGCGGTGACCGCAACCGCGCCCGCGAAACCGGCCACGTCGGGCCAGTGCGAATACGTCCTCGTCACCAGCGGGTACCCGATAACAACCGCCCGAGCCCAGGCCTGTGAAAACGGAGCTTCAGGTAGCTGGATTTCCTTCGACCTGTGCTGGGCCGGACTTGAAGGAACCAACGTATCGGACTATGTCGTAACTCTGGCCTGCAACGCAGCCGGCGACTGACGACTCGGGGCAGCCAGCCGCGAAGACGGCCCGCCGCTCGGGTTTCTCAGTCGGCGAGCAGGATGCGTTTGCGCAGCATGCCGGGGTTGGCGCGGCCATACATCTGGCGCTTGATGCGGTTGATGTGGCCTTCGACCTCCCCGGAGCTGTAGGGCAGGTCAGACCGGCGCGGGCGGCATCCAGGTCTCGGTGGAGCCCGGTGACGAAGGAGCGCAGTTCGGGCAGGTCGTTGGATTCGACCGGGCTCATCCAGTGTTCGAGTTGGTCACCGTGCAGGTGCAGCATCATGTGAGCGAATCCGCGAACGTGTTCCTGGATGCTGGCCGGCACCGGGCCGGCGGTGGTGAGCGCCTCGAGTTGCTGTCGTTCACCGGGCTGGAGATTGTCCGGAAGGTGCAGGATCCAGCCGGTGACCTGCCGGACGCTGGGCGGTGTCGGTGTCGGTGGCGGCTCGAGAGGAACGGCGCTGCTGCGCACGTGGGCGTCGAACACCTACCACGCCTGCGGGAACGGGGACCGGACCTACTGGGTCGGATACCAGTGATCCGCCCTCACTAGATCACGCATACACCACGGCAAAAGCCTCTTGAAAGGACCTCCAAAGTGTCCGTCTGGACGAGATTCGCCGTCACCGCCGCGACCGTCGCTGCGACGTCCGCGGCTGTAGCCGCGCCCGCGCAGGCCACTGTCTTGCATCCGTCCACTCATATGAGAGAGCAGATGGCGGCCCAACTGAAGCGCCACCCGGGTGGAAAGATCACCGCACCCAACAAGATTCACTATGCCAACGGAGACATCACCCTCACCTTCTCCGAGCCCGCTAAGAAGGGGGCCATGTCCGCGATGTCGTTCATGGGATGCCCGGACGGCAGCGTCTGCCTCTGGACCCAGCCGAACTTCCAGAGCGGCACGCTGAAACTGCAGACCAACTCGGAGTGGTGCCCCAGCGACGGAACCGGCATGGGCAGGGCCCTGGACCTGAACGACTACGGGCTGTACGGCAACGTCCGATCCGTCGACAGCGAGAACGGCTACACCGCCGTGGGCTGGTGGTACGCATTCGGCTGGTCGAACGTGCAGTGGACCCTCCACCCATACAGCGACCTGGCGTCGGTCAGTGCCAACCACATCGACCACATCGACATCTGCCCGTGATCATTCCATGAGCTCTCCGACCGAGCCCGGCGCCGTAGGCACGGTCGGAGAGTTCTCAGCTCAGTATCTCTTGGGTTGCGGCAGAAGCGCGCCCGCCCGGCGCGTGCGCGGAACGGCGATCGCCGCCGCGCAGGCCAGCTCGGCCAGGCCGCTCGTGTACGTCCAGGCGCGCGGGCTGCCCGGCAGGCGGGACGGGATGATCGCGTCGTACGGGCGGGATGCCACGGTTGTTAACGCTATCTCGGTGGGCCGTCCAGGGCACCGTTGTCCTCTGTTCTGGAGGCAGTTGTGTTGGTGACCTACGGGTCGTGCGGGGACGTCGAGCCGATGACGGGCGGCTACGTGATGTCTTCCACGGAAAGCGGCGGGACCGCCCCGGCTGTCGGGAATGAGACCTCTGTCAGTCCTTCCGAGACGTGCCAGATGCGCGCGGCATTCTCCGGGCTGCGGAGCGGGCGGTAGAGGCGCTGCTCCGCTGGAAGCGGCCCCAGGAGCCGGCCGAATTGGAATGATTACTCAGGTGGACGATTACTCGCACTCCCCTCCGGCATTGATTCCTCGGAAGGCGGGTGGGCGGCATGCCGCGCAGGCGGCGGTGAGGGAATACGCGCCTGGCGTGACTGCCGGTGGGGGCACGGTCGTGCTGGTGGAGGGAATGAGCGATTACGCGGCCCTCACTGCGCTCGCCGCGCGTAGCGGACGTGAGCTTCACGACGAGGGTGTTTTCATCGTTCCGATGGGCGGCGCGACGAACGTCGGCCATTTCCTGGATGTGCTCGGTCCGCGCGGGCTCGACGTCCGGCTGGCGGGCCTGTGCGACATGGCCGAGGAACCCGGCCTCCGGCGCAGTCTTCGGCGAGTCGGCCTGAGCCCGGTTGCGGATCGCGGCAGCCTGGAACGGGCCGGATTCTTCGTGTGCGTCACCGACCTGGAGGACGAACTGATCCGCTCGCTCGGCGTGGCCCGCACAGAGCAGGCGATCGAGGCCCAGGGCGAGCTCACGTCGTTCCGCATCCTCCAAAACCAGCCGGCGCAGCGGAACCGGACCCGTGACCAGCAGCTACATCGCTTCATGGGGAGCCGCGGCGGCCGGAAGATCCACTATGCGCGCGTTCTCGCTGAGGCGCTGGATCTCAGCCGTATGCCCGAGCCGCTCGATCGTCTCCTGACCTTCGTCTGATTCATACGCCAGAACCCCGGTCCTCAGGGCAGGGTGACCAGGTCCTGAGAGGCTGTCCGCATGAGGTCGTCGGCCAGGCGAATCGCGTCTGTCAGCGTCCAGTGCGAAGCCGCGCCGCAGCAGACGGGCCCGGTCTGCGGGCCGGTGGTGGCGCGTTCATGACCGGCAATCTGTCAGGCGCCGGCGTTGTAGATCGTTCGATTCGCAACAGCCACTCGGACGCGCTGGCCCCGTCGGCTGCTTGCGTCGCCGGGCCGTAGCGCGCTTGTCTCCTGAGATCGGCGTGCTCGCCGTCGACGACCTGTTCGATGCCGGCTGATCGGGTAGGCGGCGCATGCCGAGTCCGAGGGGGCGAAGGCCTCGCGGAGCACGTCGCCGCCGAGCGCGGTCTATTGACGACAGTGGGTGATCTTGATAGAAGTCCGATTGATACCTGTTTGCCGTTAATCCATATTTCGGGCAGGCGAAGATGGCGGGATAGCGCCCCCTCCTACTGACCAGACCGGAGGTTGGTACCGGACCATGACCGAACTCGACCTCGTCATCACCGGTGGAAACCTGCTCGATGGCACCGGTGCGGCGGCCGTGCCGGCCGACGTCGGCGTACGAGGTGACCGGATCGCCGCCATCGCGCCCCCCGGAGCGTTGTCGGGCGCTGAAACCCTCGACGCGACCGGCCATGTGGTGACGCCTGGCTTCATCGACCTCCACTCCCACGCCGACTTCTCCGTCCAGGGGCACCCTGGCGCGGACACCTGCCTCTACCAGGGCGTGACGACACTCGTCGGCGGTAACTGCGGCTTCTCCCCGTTCCCGGCCAAGGACCCGGAGAGCCTGCGCCGGGCGGCCGGCTTCATGGGCCGGGATGAGCTGCGCTGGGACTGGACCGGCTTCCGCGACTACGCCGACTCCGTCGACCGCGCCCATCCGGCCGTCAACCTGGTGGCCCAGGTCGGGCTGAACGCGTTGCGCATCGCCGCCCTCGGCTACGACGAGCGGGCGGCCACGCCGGATGAGCTCGCGGCAATGCGCCGCCTGCTCGAACGCGCCGCCGAGGAGGGCGTGGCGGGCTTCTCCAGCGGCCTCATCTATGCCCCCGGGTGCTACGCGCCGCCGCACGAGGTGACGGAACTCGCGCGCACCGCGGCGCGGCTCGGCCTGCTGTACTCCACGCACATGCGCAACGAGGCCGACAGGCTGATCGACGCCGTCACCGAAGCACTGGCCACGGCGCGCGAATCCGGCGTGCGCCTGGAGATCTCGCACCTCAAGGCGATGGGGCGGGACAACCACGGAAAGGTACATGAGGCGCTGCGGCTGATCGACGAGGCCCGCGCGGAGGGCGTGGATGTCACCGCGGACGTCTATCCCTACACCGCCTCGTCCACGACGCTGACGTCTCGGCTTCCGGGCTGGGCGCTGGACGGCGGCGTCGACCGGTTGCTGGACCGGCTCGCGGACACGGAGGTCAGGCGCCGAATCGCCGCGGAAACGAGGATCGACCCCGACGCCATCGTCCTCGCGCAACTGCCACCGGGTCCGTACTCGGCATGGATCGGCCGGAGTCTCGCCGAACTCGGCGGCGAACTCGGCCTCGGCGGGGCGGAGACGGCCCTGGAGGTCCTCGCCGCGCACAACGGCTCGGCCGGCATCGTGAACCACGCGATGGCCGAGGACGACATGCGCGCGGTGCTGTCGCATCCGCACGTCAGCGTCGCGAGCGACGGATGGACGCTCCGCCCTTCCGGTACGGGGCGACCGCACCCGCGCAGCTTCGGTACGTTCGCGCGGGTGCTCGGGCGGTACGCGGGCGATGCGCGCCTGCTCACGCTCGCCGACGCGGTGCGGAAGATGACCTCGCTGCCCGCGTCGCGGGCGGGGCTGACCGACCGCGGCCGGATCCGCGAGGGACTGGCCGCCGACCTGGTCGTGCTGGACCCGGGCACCGTCCGGGACATCTCGACCTTCGACGATCCCTGGAACCTGGCGACGGGCGTACGTCACGTCGTCGTGAACGGCACGGCGGCGCTGCGTGACACGGCCTTGACCGGCAACCGTCCCGGACGCGTGCTCCGGCGACCCAGGCCCTGAGGAGCCCCATGAGTACGACCACGCCCGTAGAGAAGACGCCCCGGGAGGAACGCTCCCGGCGGCTGCCGATGATCGCCACCGGGGCCTTCGCGGTCGCGCTGCTCATCGGCATCGTGATCGCCGTGGGCGGCGCCAAGGCGGGCCTGTGGGGGCTAGTACCGATCTTCCTCTACGCGGTGCTCGCGCTCCTCGGCGTCGATGTGGTGCTGGCGACCGCCGGCGCGCTCATCGTCGCGGCGGTCATGACACGCACCGGCCCGATCCCCCTCGGGGCTCAGATGGCGACGTCGCTCGGGTCGCTGGTCGCGGTCATCGGCGTGATCATCCTGCTCGGATCGGCGCTCGGGCAGGTGACGCAGGAGACCGGCGCCGCGCAGGCGCTCATCAGGTTCGTGATGGGCCGGATCGGGCTCAACACGCGCACCCGGGTGCAGCTCGGGATCATGGTCTCGTCCCTCATCATCGTGGGCGCACTGGGCACGTTGGCCGGCGGTAACGCGATCCTGGCGCCGATCATCATCCCGATCGCGGCGCGAACCGGTTGGCGTCCGCCCGCGGTGGCGGCGATGCTGCACGCGGCCGGGGCCGCGGGCCTGATGACCGGCCCGTTCACCCCGCCCGTGGTGACGATCATGGCTGCGACCCGGCTCAGTTACGGCGCCTACCTGCTGCACGCGGGCCTGCCGGTCGCGGCCATGACGATCGTGACGGGCTTCTTCATGGCGCGCTGGATCCAGCGTCACACCGACCAGGAGTACACCGCGGCGGACGCGGCCGACACCACCGCCGGGACCGACACCCGACAGGCCCGCCGGGCGGCGCTGGTCCTGGCGGTCGTGCTGCTGGCGCTGGCCGTCTACGGCATCGCGGAGAAGGCCACGTATTCGTACGCCGTCGTCGTCATGATCGTCACCGCCGTCGCGACCGGGCTGGCCGGTGGGCTGGCGCCGAAGCGGATCCTGGACGCGATGTACGTCGGCGCGGCGCGGCTTATCTGGCTGTTCCTGTTGTTCTGGATGCTCGACCCGATGCTCACGCTGATCGGTGAGACCGGTGCCTTCAACGCGGTCTTCACCGATCTCAAGCCGGTGCTGTCGCACGCCGGCCCGTGGGTGTTCCTGATGCTCATCGTCTTCCTGGGTTATCTCCACGCGGTACCGGGCGCGGCCGTCGCCCAGGTGGTGCTGGTCAACAAGCTGTTCGGTCCGGTCGCCGCCGCGCTCGGCGTCGCCCCCGGTGTGTGGGCGGTGGCGCTGCTCGGCACCTCCCAGATCGACCAGCTCGGTCCGCTTCCGGGTGCCGACATGATCGGGCAGATGGGCTTGGCACGCTCGTCCAGCCTTCGTCTGATGTTGTTCAACGGCTGGGCCATCATCATCACCAACACCGCGCTCTTCGCCGTGTTGTTCCTGGCCCTGACATGAGTCTGCGCGAATCGCTGACCGAGCTGGCGGCCGGGAGGGCGGCGGTCGTCGTCCGCCCACTTGGCGCCGGCGAGGCCATCGAGATCGCGGCGGATCACCGTTTCACCGCCGCGTCCTTGATCAAGCTTCCGATCCTGGCCGCCGCCCTCGACTCGGGCCTGCCATTCGACGAGCGGCTGCCGGTGCGGCCCGCGGTCCCCGGCTCCGGCGTGCTGGCTCATCTGGCCGACGTCGCGGACATGAGCGCCCGCGACCTGCTCACACTGATGATCACTGTCAGCGACAACACGGCGACGAACGTGCTCATCGACCGGATCGGCATGGGACGGGTCAACGCCTGGTGTGCGCGTCACGACCTGACCGCCACCGTGCTGGCCCGGCGGATGATGGACGCCGAGGCGCGGGACCGTGGCGTGGAGAATCTCATCAGCGCCGCCGACGTGGCCTCGGTGTTGTGCCGGCTGGCGGATTCGCCGTTCGCGGTCGGGGTACTGGAAGCGCAGCAGTTCAACGACCGGCTGCCGCGTCACCTGCCGCCCGGCTTCCGCCTGGCGCACAAGACCGGTGAGCTGCGCCACGTCTGCCACGACGCGGGGATCGTCTATCCGCCCGCCGGCCCGCCGGTGGTCCTCGCGGTGCTGACCGAAGGGCCCACCGACGGCGCCGGCCTCATCGCCGAGTGCGGCCGCCTGGTCTTCTCCGCCTTGGGTCGCCCGTAACGCCGGTACCGATCTCGTGGACACCCGGGCGTGGTGTTCTGGGGCGGAGGCGTACCGGTCAAAGGGTTCCGGCGGTCTTGTGGGCCTGGATGATCCGCCTGGCGGCCTCATGGTCGTGGTCGGCGATCGCGTCGATGAGCGCGGAGTGCAACTGGTGGCGTTCTCACAGGTAGGTGGCGAGGTGGCGTTCGCCGTCGGGCTGGACGGACTGGGTGTGGGCCTCGATGAGGTCCAGCAGGCTGGCGTACAGCGAGCGCAGCAGGACGTGCGGGCTGACCGCGGCGATGCGGGCGTGCAGCCGCCAGTTCGCGTGTACGAAGGCGGTGGCGTCGCCGTCGGCGGCGGCGCCTCCCATGTCGTCCAGGATCTCGCGCATCTCGCCGATGTCGGCGCGCGACGCGTGCCACAGCGCGTCTTCGACCAGCAGCAGGTCGAGCGCGTCGCGGATCCGGATGGCCTCGGCGACGGAGGTCTGCTCGGCGTCGAGGGCCAGCATCGAGTTGCCGAGCCGGACCATGGGGGACTGCTCGGCGGCGAACAGGCCGCCGCCGGGGCCGGGCCGGACCGCGACCAGGCTGCGGGACTGCAGCAGGCGGAGCGCCTCGTTGAAGGTGCTGACCGAGACGCCGCACAACGCGCGGAAATCGCCCTTGGTGCCGAGGCGGGCACCAGGTTCGGCCGCGCGGGCCAGTTCGGCGATGCGGTCGGCGGCCTGCTCGGCGGGACGACGACCTCGACGAGTACGGCCTGCCGCGCATCCACATCGACTACGGACTCACCCGCAATGACCAGGACCTGGTCCACCGCGCCGTCAAGGAGTTGGAAGGACTCGCCGCCGAACTCGGCGAGCATGACCCGGGTCCCCGACAGTGAACCGATGCCCTGCGGCACGTTCGACGGCGCCCCGGCACCCGGCCTCTCGTGGGTGCGGGGGCCACCACCGTGCCTACGCGGCTCGGGGACGAGCCTGGTCGTCGTGTTGAATCGGCCCGCGCCGGTTCCGACGACGCCGAAGTCACGCGGGGCGCGACCGGCGTCCGCCTCTTGCCGTGCCGGCTCGGCGGGGGAACGCCTGACCGTTCCCGTGGCCACTACCTCACCCAGAGCTCCCAGTACGGGCTGTCCCAACGGCAGTCGTACTGCGTGTACGGCCCCGCGACGAGGATGGCGGTCGCCCCGTCAAGGCAGCCTTCGTAGGTCCGGTAGGCACCCTTCCCGACCCAGCCCGTGGTTGAGGCACCGGCGGGGGCAGCGGCGGCGAGGGCGCCGGCGGCGAGGGCGCCGGCCACCGCCAGCGTCGCGCCGAACCGTGCGGCTTTCTGTCGCATGAGATCGTCCCTCCGGAATGAGCGGCGCGCGCCGCCGTGCGAACGAGCCCACGCTAACACCAGTTGATCTTGAATCCCGGACCGATGTCGATCTTGGTTGAGCACGCGCGTGCGCACGGATGAGAGCCATCGGAGCGGGCGTCGGGCGGTCATGACGGACTCCGGGACGAGGGGCGAAGCCGCAACGCGGCTCGTACAAGAATTGTCGTACTCACCAGGCATTATGTCGGCATGAGCGAAGCCGTTGCCTTCACCGAACTCGCCGACGAGGCCGCGTACGCCGCCGCTGTCCAGACGGCTGTGGCCGCCTCGGCGGCCTACTACGGTCAGGGCGAGTCCCCCCTCGACGATGACACCTTCGACCGTCTCGTGCGGGGGATCGCCGCCTACGAGCGGGCGTACCCGGATCAGGTTCTGCCGGAGTCGCCGACCGGGAAGGTCGCTGGGGGAGCGGTCGTCGGCGATGTGCCGCACACCGTGCCGATGCTGAGTCTGGACAACGTGTTCTCCGCCGAGGAGCTGCAGGTCTGGGCGGCCGGGCTCGAGCGCCGCCTGGGCCGGCCGGTGATGGCGTGGAGCGTGGAGCCCAAGCTGGACGGGTTGGCGATCTCGGCCCGGTACCGGGACGGACGCCTTGTTCAGCTGGTGACGCGCGGAGACGGCGCGGCGGGGGAGGACGTCTCGCACGGGAT